>SUWC01000050.1 GCA_015061665.1 Lentisphaerota bacterium | reverse complement strand
CGCGACGGAACATGGGATGGTAGGAGAGTTGTTTACGAAGAGCCAAAATTCGTGTATATTCGTGTCGGGCGTAGCCCGATTCGTGTCGCGGGGCTTGCCGAGAACCGAAGGTTGGAATGGCGCGGCGGCGTTTGACGAAGGTCGCACGTAGGGGAATGGGGAACGGGAAATGGGCAATGGAGGCCAACTGCGACCTTCAAGTCAAAACGTCGACGCGGCATTCCAGCGGCGGAACGCCGCTCGGCAAGCCGCCGCGTTTCGTGGTCGCGCGTCAGCGCCCGAGAACAGATATTGCCCACAATTTGGCATGGGACTACGCAGCGCAGGTATAACCCTTTGTTTACTGGGGTGTGGCCGTTTTCATGCCAGAAAAAGTGGGGAACCTCCAAGGCAAAATCGCAAAAACAGGGGGTGACCATTTAACGCAGATGGAGCGACCCCAGGCCGAGGCGGCCTTGCCCCTCCTGTGGCCAATGCGGGGGATGCGAACGTTTCATCTGCCTCGTCCCAATCTGCGAGGAAGGCGAAAGCTTCGTCCGAAGCGCGTCAAAACAAGTGTTTTCAGCCGCATCCCAAAGCTGGGGAGTCGCCTGCTCCACGACAACTGCCTGCACCGGCAGACAAGCCATGCCGTCCGCAAGTGCAGGAAGTCTTCTCGATGGATCTCTTCGGACTACTTGAAAATGATCGTCAAGCCGGGGGTGCAGGTGAATATGTAGAGCCTGCGGACGGCAAAGCTAGAGGCGTTTTCAACCATAGTCCAGTCTGGGTTGCCAGATGACTGACTGCCAATGCCGAAGCCCGACGTTCCGTTTGCTGGGCTGCGTCCAAGCGAGTTCGCCGCCCAGAGCGTAGAGCCGTTGAGATAGTCGTGTACCTGCATCGAACAGTAGTCTCCGCCGGACGACGGGCTCTCATCGCGGTCGTCGAAATCGTACTTGCTGTCCGATGCGCCGGGCAGACCCAGTACGGCGTTAGGATAGTATCCGCCCTTGAAAAACTCGATATTTCCGTGAGGGATGGATCCTGTGCGCACGTTGGGCGTCTGCGAGTCGCTGCGCCCTGCCGCGACGAAAAGTCCGTCGACAACGCACTGCCAGCGGTTGTCGCGCTGCTCGCCTGGAACACCGATCTTCGTCGCGTCATGCGTAAACGCATTCATGCTCGTCCATATCCACTGCTCGACGCCGTCCGTCCCCTTCAGATAGAGAAGATAGCCGATGCGCTTGAAGCCGGAAAAGTCGCGGAAGCGCGTTTCGTCTACAGTGTAGTCCGCGCCCTTGCGTCCGTAGTCGCACTTTTCCGCGAAATCGATTTCATAGAGCTGCTTGAAGGAGGAAAGCTCAGGCACGGCCGCCGCCGTAATGCAAGCCGGCAGAGAGGCGGAGGGGGTACGGACATTGAGCGTCTGGGTGAACTTTGCATTGTTCCTGCGCGTCGCCAGACCTGTGACCGTAAGCGTGTACGAAGAGTCCTTCGCAAGCGGAGAAGCTAGCGCAAGCAGGATTTCGCGGCTGTCGCGCGGATTAACTGACGCTTCTGTCACAGTGTTGCCGGAAAGCGAAAAGTTTTCTGGCGCGGCAGCACCGGAAGGAGCGTCGCCCGAATACTCAACGCATATCTGGGTGCCGGAAAGCGATGCCACCGCGCGGCGCAGTTCGGAATCAAGACCGGCGGGTGTCACTCCCTTGCGGATCATCACATATAGTTTGCGCGACTGGTACGAATTACCGTTCATGCTGAATATCCAGTCCGGCGAATAATGGGAACGGTTGCTCAACGGCTCGTTGCCGATGCCGAATTCATTCGGATTCGTATCCGTTCGGTTAAACCCGTTAAAGGACCAGAGGGTCGCCTTCTCGCCCCAGTTGTGGACCTGCATCGTTCCCCAGAAGCCATCGCTGACCTCATAGTCGTCGAAGTCGTACTCGTTCGTCGCACCGGCGATGCCCAGACCCTGCGTCGATCCGTCCGGCATGAGCGAGCCGCCCCAGAACTCGATGTTGCCGGTCTGACAGCCTGTCACTTCCTTGACACCCGTCACGTTGGAACGGACATCAAGATTGGCAATCAGCGTCTGAAGGCGCTTCGCCGCGACATTCTTGTTAGTTGGGATCGAGAGCATCACAAGGTCTGCCGTAGGCGCGTCGAAGCTTGTCCAGCACCAGTTCGTATTCCCGGCGTTGTCGACGAGCTCGGCATAGTAAGCAACCCGATCAAAAGATTCCGACGCGAAGAGCAGTCGGTTGTCGACGAGGTGAGCCGCCTTGTAATTGGCGGGATGAATCAGCCCGCCATCGCCGTTCGTGCCGTGAGTTGCGGGAAATTCAAGTTCGTAAAGGAGATCGAAGTCTTTGGCAAGATCTCCGACGTTCTCGGCTATCTTCGCCGGAACGCTGGCAGCAGCTGGATCGATGACACCATCCTTCAGCTCGACATAGACTCGTAGGCGGCGGCTGGAATACGCGTCCGCCCCGCCGGCCATAGTCCAGTCGGGATGGCTTGTGCTGCGGTTTCCAATGCCGATGTCCGTAGTGCCGCTGTTGTTCGTGAAACGGTTGTAGGCCATGAGCGTCGTCCTGTGGCTCCAGTCATGTATCTGGAAAGATCCGTAGTTTTCCTCGGAAGTCTTTACATCGTCCCAGTCGTAGACGTTGCCGTTTGAGTCCGAGCCGAGTCCTCCGAGACCTGCGCCTGTATTGTAGGAGTGCGGCCATATCTCGACATTGCCTTCGGAAATGTTCTCGCCCGTTGCGAATCCGCCCACGTTGCTGTACACAAGCATGTTCGAGACCTTCTGCTGCCAGGCGAATCCGCACCCGCGGTACGGAAGCCCAATCTTCGCTGCATCGTCGGTGAAGGCGTCCATCGAAACCCAGACGTAGCGTGGCGTTCCTGCAGAGGACGCGGCGAGCTCCATCAAGTATGCGATGCGCGAAAAGCCGTTCTGCGGAATCATGTCTGATATGTCGGTAGTGTAGGAAGGACGCGCAGATCCGCTGGCCGTGGCCGGCAGTTCGATGTCATAGACAAGCGTGTATTTCGAAATCTCAGCCGACGGAACAAGATCCGCCGCGGTTGGGCACGATTCTGGTGTGAATGCCGAAGGATCGGGGAAAAGCCGGACGATCTCATCATACCACACATCCGCCATTAGCGCGTAGCCCGTCGCATTCGGATGTATGTTGTCGTCGAAATTCTCGTTTCCACCAGGAACCGCCGCATTCATGTCGACAAGAGATATCTTGCGGCCCTTCGCCTTCTGCGCGGCGACAAGACCGGGAAGCTCGTCGTTTAGATACGTTTTTATGGCAGCCCGAAGCGCCTCGCAGTCGCGGTTGTATTCTGACCAGTTGCGCCACATAACAGTCGACACAACTACATGCACGTTGGGATGAGCGGCATAGATTACATCAAGAAGCGCCTCGTAGCGCGTCTTGATACCCTGAAACGCCTCAGGGTTGTTGTCGGCATCGTTCGTGCCGACGTGCAGAAGAACGACATCAGGCGCAGGGATGACTGCGAACCAGCCGTTGAGATGCTCCTTAAGACCGTACTGGTCGCCTCTCGACTGGGCGTCAACGCACCAGCCCCCATGCCCCTCGTGGTCTCCGTCGAATCCAGGCACGGTGCACTGCGAATCGGCAACCGAACCGACATAATCAACTGCATATCCAGCCCCCGTCAGCCTGGTCCAGAGCGGACCTCTATAGCCGCCCGTCGGATACGAACGGAAGCCTTCCGTTATCGAGTCGCCAAGCGGCATGATGCGCAGAGGCGAAGCGATGGCGCCAAACGCGGCGGTAGCGATTAGCACTGACACTGCGGCTTTTATGTTATTCATTTTTGTGCACCTCCTATTGGTTGACAACAAACCTACTCGAAGACGTGGACGGCCGGCAGACCTGGGATTGTCATAAGTGACTTCGCGAGCTTCAGCCCCTTCGCCTCAAGCGCGGGGCAGCGCGGAGCCTGGCCGTCAGGCGCGAGTTCAATCGCGTAGACGCACTTGCCGTCGCGCGACTTCATGTAGCGGACATCGTCCTTGACCGGACGCGGGATTCTGCCTTCGTTGAAGCCCTGCGCCTGCAGGGGAACCGCAGCCTTGATCTGAGGCCCCTCGCCGCAGATTTCATACGGAACCGCGTCGAATATCGCCGCGCGGTTTACCTCCATCCATGCGGCGATACCCTCGCACACGGCGCGCTCCTTCTCGTCTATCGTGCCGTCGCTCCTGATCGGTATGGAAAGGCAGAAGTTCCCGTTCTTGGACACGACGTCCACAAGCGTCCTCAAGACGTCGCCGGCGCTCTTGTACCCCCTTTTCTGGCGGTCTCTCGAGTAATGCCAGTCGCCTATGCACGTGTCGGTCTGCCACTTCGGGTGCATGGGCTTCGGAGGCGTTCCGCGCTCGACATCCCAGACCATCGCCCTGCGCTGGCGTTCGTCGAGTATCTTGCCCTCCGCAACGGCGTCCGGATTGAAGTTGTAGAAGTCCGCGACTATGCGCATTCCCGCGTCGCCGACCTTGTAGAACGGCACGACGGTGTCGTCGAAGTAGATGAGGTCGGGCCTGTACTTGCGGATGGCGTCCATCGTGCGAAGGCGGAAGTTCTCCATGAATTCGGCGGATGGAACGGACGCTCCGTTATCCCATCCCCAGCGACGGTGGATGAGGCCGAGGTTGGCGTAGTTGGGCGACGGCGTGTGGTTCTGGACGTAGAACTGCTGCGGATTGTATCCCTCCCACCATTTGCCCTTTCCGTCCTCCTTTGTCAGAAGTCCGTCGTAGTCGCGCGCAACCTCGTACCACGTCCACGCATGCGAGGCGTGGAAGCTCGCGCCGAAGCGCATTCCGTTCTTCCTGGCCGCTGCGCTCCACTCGCCGAGAACGTCGCGCTTCGGTCCCATGTTGACCGAGTTCCACGGCTGGTACTTCGAGTTCCAGTTGTCGAAGTTGTCGTGGTGGTTCGCCATCGCGAGGATGAACGTCGCGCCCATGCGCCTGTAAAGCGCACAGAGTTCCTCCGGATTCCAGTTCTCGCCCTTCCACAGCGGAATCAGGTCCTTCGCGCCAAACTCCTTCGGGTCCCCGTAGCGCTCGCGGTGGTGTCTGCCCTGTCCGTTCTTCGGATCGTAGAGGTTGCGCGCATACCAGTCGCCGTCCTCTGCGGCGCACTGCATTCCCCAGTGGCAGAAGATGCCGAAGCGCGCGTTCTCGAACCACTCGGGAACCGGACGCCTCTCCAGCGAGCCCCACTCGGGCGCGAACGTCGACGCGCCTGCGGGCCTGATCCAGGCGACGAATCCCCCGCCCTGGCGGAGAGTCGCCACAAGCCTGCTTCCGGGCGTCACCGCGCCTTCCGTCGTTTCGTATGCGTCAAGACGGTCCGCCGCGTCGCCGTACGCGACATACGTGGAAGCGCCCTTGAGGAAGTCGAGCGCGATTTCAAGAGTGCGCGGCTTGGCGCCGTTCTCGACGGCGACGAACCAGTCGTCGCCCTTGCGGCGCGCGAGCGCGACGCACTCGCCGATCTCGGAACCGGGGAGGACGCGCGTCTCGTCGTAGACGGAAGGCAGCGCGCGTATCAGATCGACGGCCGGGTTCGTCTGGTAGTTCTTCGGGAAGTCGCCGAAGCAGAGGAACGGACAGGCGTAGACGATGCCCTGCGCGAGCTGGCGCGCCCATGTGAAGTGGATGAGCTGGCTCTTCTCGAACACCATGGGAGTGTAGTCGCCGTGTCCCTGGACAAGGCGGCAGAACGGAAGTATAGTGTCGTGCTCGAACGGCAGGACGCGCTTGTAGCGGGTGATGTGGTATTCGTGTCCGCGTATCGCCTCGCGCGCAAGCTCGTGCGGCCAGAAGCGCTCGCGTCCCGTGGGCTTCACCGCGCCGTGGAAATCAACTATGAGCCCCGCTTCGAAAGTATCCGCAAGCGTCTCCTCGTACCACTTCATGATCCTAAAGCTCGGCGGAGGGACGAAGTCGATCTTGATGCCGACCGCGCCTGCGGCGACTGTCTTCGCGAGATACGCCTTGCGCGCCGCGGGGTTCATCATCTCCTTGGAGTTCACCCAGATGAACGTCTTCACGCCGATGGAGTTGCCGTAGTCGATGCACTCCTTCAGCTTCGTCCAGCGCGTCGTGTCGTCACCCCATCCGCGCCAGCCTTCGTCGATGAGGTAGTACTCGTATCCAAGCGCCTTGGTGCGGTTGTACCAGTCCTTCTGCTCGTCGAACTTCGGCGCACCGGCGGGCAGCCACTGCCAGATGCAGCGTCCGGGCTTCGCGAAACGCTCGCGGACGGCCTTCGCGCGCTCTGCGGGCGCCTCCGGGCAGAGGCGACGCACCATGTCGCTTCCGTACAGCGTCTGGAGGTCCTTCGCGACGATCATCACGCGCCATGGCGTTACGGACTCCCCGCTCTGGTCAAAACCGTTTCTGTCCGCATGGTAGTATGCGACGAACTTTCCGCCGCCTGCGTACTTCACGGCGAGATCGGTGTAGTCGACGACGTTCGCCTCGGTCATCATGCGGTATGTTCCGTCCGCAAGCTTCGCCGTCACGGGGAGGGAGAGGATGCGGTCGACCGGAAGCTCCCCCACCTTGCACGACTCGTAGGGAGCCTCGTAGTCGGCGTTGCCCTTCCAGTCGCCCTGGAACCACACCGTGGCGTCCTCAGGGAGGTTCCACTCCGTCAGTTCGCGGCTTATCCGCCGCGCTCCTTCGGGAAGCGCGTATCTCACGGCGCTCCCGTCGTCGAAGCGGCGCCACTCGCACTTCGCCTCGACCTTGCCGTTTACCTCGACGCCGTTTGCGACCAGTTCGGCGGCGCTCAACGCACCGCAGGCAATGGCCGCACCAATGGATATTATCGTTTTCATGCTCATATTATACGCCTAGTTTTATGTTGATGTATATTACCCGAAAGAAGAATGGCTCAGCGATTCGCCTCGATTATCGCAGCCCATCCGCCGTTTGAGGCCGCGGAAACCCTGAGGCTGTCCGAAGAGGAAAGCGAAAGCTCGTCGATGGCAATCGCGCCCAGCGGCTTCGCTTCGTCAGGATTCGCATCGCGGAAGAGACGGACCTTGAGCGCGCCATTGCCAGCGAAGTCCAGCGGGACAGAGAAATCGCGCCGCCTGCCCGCGTTGAGGCATCCGACGAACCACTTCTTTCCGACGCGGCGCGCGACTACTGCGAACTCGCCGATTTCACCGTCGACGAAACGCGTCTCGTCGAAGGCCGTCGGTATCTCGCGCCAGAAGTCAAGCGCGGGGTTCTTCTCGTCGATCTGGTCGGGACGCTGGTACCAGAAGAGGAACTGCCAGCCGCTCGTGTAGACGCACGGCATCGCGAGCTGGTGCGCGAGGGAGTTCTTTACGCGCGAGTTCTTCCAGCAGGGCGTGTAGTCGCCGGGTCCGTCGAGGAAACGCGTGTAGACGAGTGCGGCGTTGTGCCTCGCGACAGGCATCTCCTCGTTGCCGTGGATTCCTTCCGCCGTCATGACGTTGGGCCATGTATTCTGAAGTCCGGCGAGGCGGAACTCGTCGTGGATGTCTACCATGAGCTTGCGCTCGGCGCACATCTTTATCCACTCTACCACCTGGCTGCGCCACTTCTGTCCGCCGACGTTGACGAAGCCGAACTTCACGCCTGCGACGCCCCACTTCTTCAGCGCGTCGAAGATTGCGGCCGCGTTCTTCTTGAGGGGCTCACGGTTCACGTAGAGGATCACGCCAAGGCCCTTCTCCCTGGCTGCGGCGATCACCTTGAATATGTCGAGCTCCTCGCCCTTCGCGAGCTTCTCGGGCGCGAGGCCTGGCTTGAGCGGGTCCATCATGCGCTCGTCCCCGTACCATCCGCTGTCGAGCTCAATGTAGGAGAAGCCGTTGCGCGCCGCAAACTCGGCGCATTCGAGTCCGCACGCCGTCGTGAGCTTGGCGACGCGCAGCACCTTGCCCGGCCTGATCCAGCTCGTGTCCGCGATGCGCGAAGGCGGGTTGAGCGCGCGCAGCGCTTCGCCCTGCCCCTGCGCGAGGGCCGAGCAGTTCGATGCAACGCGGACATACCTCCACGGAGCAACGTAGGGGAGCGCCACGGTCGAGGGTCCTTCAAGAACCGCCTTGACGACGCCCGGCCTGGAATCGGAGACGAAGCGTATGCGCGAGTAGTCCACGACCCCGGCATCGCCTACGACGGCGGTGAAGCCGCGTCCCTCGACCACAAGCGGGGACTCCGCCGAGAACTTGACCAGGTGCTCGTAGCTGCGGCCCTTGCCGGCGCCGTCGCCGCGGTACTGGTCCGGCATGGGCTTTATCTCGCCGATCGTGGAAAGCGTCTTTGGCTTGTATTCGCCCTGCGCGTGGCTGACGGGCCAGCAGCGGAGGTCTTCGCCGAAGTCGAAGGTCCACGTCTCATTTGAGACGGTGCATTCGCCGGCGCCGTCGTAGCGGATGCGCCACGCGACGCCGTCCGTAAGGTTCGTCGTCTCAAGCGTCATTCCCGCGGAGAGGACAGGCGGCGTGACGACGCACGCCTTCGCGCCGTCGGGGGACGGCACGGAGAACCGGGAATCGGCGGCATCCGCGAACAGCGCGGAAACCGACGCAAGAACCGCCGTGGCAATATGAGTTGTTTTCATGCCTCATATTCTAGCAACTGCGAACCGAACAAACCATCCCACTAACGGGGGGTATTCTGCGCGCCGCCGGAACGGTGCGATTATGGTATAATAAGGGGCATGAAAACGACACTTACGATTTTTGCCGCATGCTTTGCTCTTGCGGCATTCGCCGACAGGAGCGCTACAAGCCTCGCCGGCGACTGGCACTACATCGTCGACCCCCAGAACATCGGCAGCCTCGGCTACCACGACGACCCCGACAGCCGACGCGACAACATGTGGTTCGGACGCAACGTCCACGCCAGGCACCGTAGCGATCTCGTCGAATACAACTTCGACGCGTCGCCGACCATGAAGGTGCCGGGCGACTGGAACACCCAGGTCAAGGAGCTGTTCTGGTACGAGGGCATCGTCTGGTACGAGACGGATTTCGACGGCAGGCTCGCCGGGCTCTCCAAGCCCGCGCAGGGCGCAGGCGAGGCGAAGCCAAGCGGACGCGTCTTCCTCGTGCTTGACGGCGTAAGCCTCAAGGCGGACGTATACATGAACGGACGCAAGCTCGGCACCCACGTCGGCGGATTCACGCAGTTCGAGTTCGACGTTACGGACGTCATTCGCGCCGGGAAGAACAGCCTTGTCGTGAAGGCCGACAACACGCGCAACAAATCCTCCATCCCGACGTACGGATTCGACTGGTGGAACTACGGCGGAATCATCCGCGACGTGCGCATAGAGACTCGCCCCGAGACATACATCTCCAGGTGGCGCGTGACCCTCGACAAGGCCGACCGCAAGACGCTCACAGCTGAAGTCGACCTCGACAAGGCCGCAGCGGGGCTGCCCGTGAAAGTCGCCATCCCCGAGCTTGGCGTCACGGCAGAGGGCAATACCGACGAGAACGGCCGCGCGCGCCTGACGCTTCCGCAGGCCGAGCTGACGCTGTGGTCTCCCGCAACGCCCAAGCTCTACCGCGTCGTGGCGACGGCAGGCGCGGACGTAGTCTCCGACGAAATGGGATTCCGCACGATCGAGACTAAAGGGCGCAGCATCCTGCTCAACGGCGAGGAGATATTCCTCAAGGGCGTGTGCCTCCACGACGAGGCGCCGAACGGAGGCGGACGCGTCACTTCCGACGCGGAAGTCGCGGAGAACATCCGCAGGGCGAAGTCCCTCGGCTGCAACTTCGTGCGCCTCGCCCACTACCCGCACATAGAGAAGATGGTCCGCGCGTGCGAACGCGAAGGACTCATGGTCTGGAGCGAGATCCCGCTCTACTGGATGATCGACTGGGGCAACCCCTCCACATACGCGAGCGCCGAGAGCCAGGTCCGCGAAATGATCAGCCGCGACATCAGGCGCGGGAACGTCATCATCTGGAGCCTCGCGAACGAAACCGTCCGCTCGTCCAAGCGCACGGACTTCCTCTCGCGTCTCGCGAAGTATGCGCGCTCGCTGGACAACACCCGCCTCATCTCGCTCGCAATGGAGGTTGCGAGCGCGAGGAACTGCGTCAACAAGCTTGAGGACGAGCTCCACGAGTTTGTCGACATCGTCTCGTTCAACGAATACGTGGGCTGGTACCGCAACGTAAAGGACGCGGACAAAATGGTCTGGGAGATTCCGTACGAAAAGCCAGTCGTGATCTCCGAGTTCGGCGGCGGAGCGGTTGCAGGACGCCACGGCGCAAACGACGAGCGCTGGACCGAGGAGATGCAGCAGACGATATACGAGGCCAATGTGCGCATGTTCAGCCGCATCGAGGGACTCTCCGGAACGTGCCCGTGGGTCCTTACCGACTTCCGCTCGCCGCGTCGCCCGCTTGCGGGCGTTCAGGACGGATACAACAGGAAGGGTCTGTTCTCCACCGACGGCAGAGAGAAGCTCGCCGCGGAGACAATGAGGAAATTCTACAGAACCAAATAACCGCATACCTATGAAAGACGGCAAATACAGGGTGCTTGTCATAAACCCTGGCTCTACTTCGACGAAAGTCAGCCTGTTCGAGGACGAAACGCAGGCCTTCGAGTGGAAGCTCTTCCACGACTCTTCGGTGCTCCTGAAGTTCGCCCACATAAACGACCAGATGCCCTTCCGGCGCGGCGTGATACTTGACATGCTCAAGTCCGAGGGCATAGACCCAGAGACGATCGACGCGTTCGCCGGACGCTGCGGCGGCACGCACTCCCAGCCCAGCGGCATCATCCGCGTCGACAAAAGCATGTACGAGGACGCGGCAAAGGGGCTCGACGGCTCGGAGCATCCTGCCAAGCTCGGCGTCATGCTCGCATGGAAGTTCGCCGAGGAGTACGGCAAGAGCGCCTTCACGCTCAATTCGACGAACGTCGATGAATTCAACGACTTCGCCCGCCTAACAGGCATCAAGGGCGTCTACCGATTCTCGCACTCGCACTGCCTGAACCAGAAGGCCGTTGCCGAGTTCCATGCAGAAAAGATCGGGCACAGGTATGAGGACTGCAACTTCATAGTCGCGCACATCGACGGAGGAATAACAGTCGGCGCCCACGAGCGAGGAAGGCTTGTGGACAGCAACATGGGCGCGGACGGAGAAGGCGCCTTCTCGCCGACGCGCATAGGGTCCATCCCAGTCCTGCAGGTGCTCAACTACCTTGAGACGCACTCCGCTGACGAACTGCGCCGCCGCTGCACGCGCTCAGGAGGATTCGTCGACTTCTTCGGAACCTCCAACTCCGACACGATCCACGAGCTCGTGGAAAAAGGCGACAGAAAGGCGACGCTCGTCTGGAACACGATGATCTACCAGATATGCAAGCTGATCGGCGAAATGGCGACAGTCCTTCGCGGCAAGGTTGACGGCATACTCCTTACTGGCGGCCTTCTCCGCTTCGCCGACATCGTCGAAGGCATCGAGGATCGCTGCGGATTCATCGCGCCTGTCAGCGTATACCCGGGCGAGATGGAGCAGGAGGCGCTTGCCCTTCCCACGCTACGGGTGCTGCGCGGCGAATCTGCCGCGCACGCGTATTCCGGACGCGACGTGTGGCAGGGATTCGAGGGGACTGACCTCTGAGGCAAGGAGAGCGCGAAATGGAAATCGTGAAGAAGATAAAGGCCAAGGCGCGCGAATCCGTCAGGCGAATCGTACTGCCCGAAGGCGACGAGCCGCGCACGATGGAGGCCGCCAGGATTGTCCGTGAAGAAGGCGTGGCGGAGCCGATCCTGCTCACGGCCGACCTAATCGCGAGCGCAGAGAACAGACATCGCCTTGATTCTTACGCCTCTGCGCTGTACGAGCTGCGCAAGGCCAAGGGGCTGAGCAAAGAGGCGGCCGCCAGGCTGGCTGCGGACCCGATGTACTACGGAATGATGATGGTCAAGCAAGGCGATGCGGACGGACTTGTCTCCGGCGCGGTCCATTCGACGGGCGACATGCTTCGCCCCGCCTTGCAGACCATCAAGACCGCGCCAGGGATGAAGCTCGTCTCTTCCGCATTCCTGCTGGAAAGTCCGCTTGCGAAGTTCGGCGAGAGCGGACTGCTCGTCCTTGCAGACTGCGTGGTGAATCCGTGTCCGAACGCCGAGGAGCTTGCAAACATCGCAGTCGCGACGGCAAACACGGCCCGTGCGCTCTGCGACTTCGACGAGCCCCGCGTAGCAATGTTGTCGTTCTCGTCAAAGGGCAGCGCAGAGCATCCGCTCGTGGACAAGGTGCGCGAAGCGACGTCCATCGCGCACGCTCTCGCCCCTGACCTTCTTGTCGACGGCGAGCTTCAGCTGGACGCCGCGCTCGTTCCCGAGGTTGCGGCCCTTAAGGCTGCGGGAAGCCCCGTCGCGGGGCGCGCAAACGTGCTCATATTCCCCGACCTGCAGTCAGGCAACATCGGCTACAAAATCGCGCAGCGCCTCGGAGGCGCTGCGTGCTTCGCCGTACTGCAGGGACTCGCCAGCCCCTGCAACGACCTTTCGCGCGGCTGCTCCGTCGACGACATCGTCAACACGATAGCCGCAACTGCAGTGCAGGTCAGGTAAGCGAGCAGGGTCCGTTCTGGCAGCCGCCAGGGCACGCCATGACCTCGAGGAAATTCACGGGCAGCTTTCCGGCGGCGTAGAGCTTCACCATGGCGCAGGTCTTCCTGTCGATGCCGTTGATCTGCTTCGAGTCGAGCTTGAAGCCTGGGATCTTCGTGGTCGCCTCGGCCAGAACGGCGTCCGTCACACCGCAGCTGCGCGCGTAGTTGCGCGCCGTCGGGTTCGCGGGGCGCTCCACGGGCCACGGGTCGCAGGCGATGACGTCGATCTTGCGTCCGGCGAATAGCGCGCCCAGCTCCTCGAACGAGAGGACGTAGTCGACGTCCTTGCGGCGCGCCTCGCTGCGCTTGGCGACGCAGGGTCCGATGAACACCGTCTTCGCATCGGGATACTTCGCCTTGACGATCTCGCGCGCGTAGACCATCGGACTGGGCGTGAGCGAGACGTGGTCGACAAGCTCGGGGAGGTGCTTTCCGACCAGGTTCACCCATGCCGGACAGCACGACGTCGTCATAAACGTCTTCTGGTTCTTCTCCATGCGCTCGATGAACTCGGCCGTTTCGTGCTCGGTCGTCTTCTCCGCTCCGAGGGCCACTTCCATGACGTCAGAGAAGCCCGCCTTCGAACACGCCGTCAGCAGCTGCTCGATCGTCCCGGGGAACTGGCGGTCCGCCGAGGGCGCGACCATTGCGACTAGCTTCTCGCCGCGCTTCATCGCAATCAAGAGGTCGACTAGCTGCGAGCGCTCCATGACGGCGCTGAACGGACATGCGTTGAAGCATTTGCCGCAGAATATGCAGCGCTTGAAGTCGATCTCCGCGACTCCGTGCTCGTTCTTGCGGATCGCGCCAACGGGACACGCCTCCTCGCACGGGACGGTCGTCTTCACTATCGCGTGGTATGGGCACGCCGTGATGCACTTCCCGCACTTGATGCACTTCGACTGGTCAATGACGCTGTGTCCGTCAACGACCTCTATCGCCTTCTTCGGACAGTTGTAGACGCATGGGCGCGCGAAGCATCCGCGGCAATTGGTCGTCGAGACAACCTTTGCGTCCGGGCATCCGCTGCAGGCTGGACCGCAGACGCTGAGCGGATTCTCCCCATGCTCCGGAACGGCGCCGCTCTCCTTTTCCGCGAGATAGTCGACAAGACGCTTCATCTCGTCCTTCTCCTCCTCGACGGAAACTCCGAGAAGCGCCATCAGGCGGTACTTTATGACTGCTCGGTCGTGGTAGATGCAGCAGCGCGAGGAATCGCCGTTCTTGGGGCGCAGATGGACGGCGATGCGGTCTATGTCGTCCGCGAGGGTTCCGGCGTCGAACGCGCGGACGACGCGGATCATAAGCTCGCGGCGAAGGAATGTGGCTCCGTTAAGCATGTCAGACGTTCCCTTCCGTAAGCTCGCGGATGCGGGCGAGCACCTTCTCCGGCGTGGCCTGGCTCATGATTTCAGTGCCGTTGAACCGCACGTACGGCGCGCCGCCGAGATTGTCGCGCTCGCACAGTTCAAGGCATGTCCTTGCCTCGATTTCGACGCGGTCGCGGCACCCCTCGGGGAGCTGCGACTCTATGTCCATCATCTTCGCCGCGCCGAGCAGGTAGCATGCCGTTCCGCAGCAGATTTCGACTTTTACCGTGTCCATAAAGATGTCCCCCCAAAAGATCAATAGTAGTTGATTGTTACTTGTTTACGGAAATTCTTCTCGAGCGCGGCGGTCATGCGCTTTACGACTGAGCGGCGCAGCTCAAGGTCCTGAGGTATGTTCGGATCCTGATGGCATTCGTTGACCTTCGTGCCTATGACGAATTCTATCCGGTCGTGCGCCATCATGCGCGTCAGTATGGCGCGCGCGGCCGGCGGCTCCTCCATCGGAGGGCGCCTCTCCTCGAGCGCGGTGGTGACGCGCGAAAGCGTCAGTATGCCTTCGGTGGCGATGCCTATGCCGTCGATGCGCCCGACGGGCGGCAGCCCTCCCGCACGGCGCATTTCAGACAGGCTGACCTTGACCTTCTTGCCGAGCTCGCGCTCGATGATGTTAGCCGTCGTACCTCCGCAGATGACGACATGCTCCTCGCCGATAAGCGCCTGCCGAGCATACTCGGAGTCGTGCTCCTTGTAGTAGGGCGGACCGGAGAGTATCCTCATCACGCGCGGACGCCGCATATAGACGACTACGCACGTGATGTCGTCCTTGCATCCGCCGGGCGTCAGCTGGAGCGCACGGCACGAGATCGCCGCGGATAGCTCCTTCGCCGAAATCTCGGGCTCCGAGTGGATCAGCTCGCGCGCATACGCGAGGACGCCTGAGCGCCGCCAGCCGAACTTCATGTCCTTCCTGACGCCGAGCCCAGACTGCGTAACGCCGTCGGAGCACATTATGATGCGGTCGCCGACGCGGAAATCCGCCTCGCACTCGCGCACCTCGCGGTCGGGCCAGTGTGCGGAGACTACCTGCCTGTCGGAGAGCGGGGATATCTCGGTCTCGCCGCGCAGGTGGATGTAGCCGGGATTTCCCATCTCGGTGATTCTCGCGCGTCCGCCGAGCCTGAAGTCGAAGAGCGAGAACGTTGCGTAGCCGATCTTCCGCACTTCGCACACTGGAAGCGAATCCATGATGATCTCGGCGGCCTCGATAGTCGGGATGTTCGACTCGAGGAACTTGATCGCCATCGAGGTCGTCATGGTCGCAAGGATGTGCGCCTTCACGCCGCTGCCGAGTCCGTCGGACAGCGCGCAGAGATGGCGGTTCTCCTTTTCGACCGTCTGGAAACGCACGTCGTCGCCGCACGCAGCCTGTCCCGACTTCGTGTACTGCGACGCCTCCATCTCGATGAAAAGGTCGTCAGCCATTCAGATAGCTCCCGTCGTCGGCCTCTCTGAGACGCTTGCCCTCCGTATGCGACTCATACGCGCCCGCGATTTCGTTCAGCATGATCTCCGTCTCAGCGATGTGCTCGCCGAAGAGGCGCGCGACCTGCTGGACGGTGTACACGTTCTTCGAGATGACCTCGCGCGCCTTTGCGGCGATCTCCTCGCGTCGTCCCTCGTTCTGCGTGACGTCCTGAACGACCGCTCCGGCGAACTCGCCCTTAGCGATCGGGAACACGCTGATGTTCACGAGCCTGTCGTGCCACGGCTGGCGGTACTTAACGATCTCGCTGCCGTGCTCGAGCGCGCCCGTGAAGAGGTCCGCGAACTCGGGCATAAGGCCCGTGCAGTCGATTCCCTCAAGGTTGCCAAGCGCGTTGAAGACCTCCGTCTCGCCGCACATCTCCGCGAACACGCGGTTGCACTCCGTTATCATTCCCTGTCCGTCGACGATGACGACGCCTGCGGGAATGTACTTGATGAGTGCGTTGGACGTGCGCTGGAAGTTCTTCTTGAGGAACGTGTGGCACTGCGCCTCCTCGGCCTTTCCGGCGATGAGCGCCTTCGCGAACTCACGGCATGTCTCGTATCCGCACGCGCCGCAGTTAAGCTCGTCGGACTTGGACGTCTTTCCGACGCGCGCGAGCGCCTGCTCGATCGCGCGCTCCTCCGGCTCGACCTCCACAAGCGCGTCGGCGGGATATGCGGAAACCCCGCAGTGCGTGAGGCACCGCCCCGCGCTCGTCTGGAGAGGCGAGCAGGCGTCCGTCGCGAAAAGCGTCGCGAGGGATCCTCCGTCCGCCGGCATTGCCGGACCGTTCACGCAGCCTCCCGGGCACGCAAGGACTTCAAGGAACAGCTTGCGCCCTGCCGTCGGGACAATCCCGCCGCTGAGCATGCGGCGCAGGTTCGCAAGGCCCGAGACGCTAACGTAGCGCACCGAGGTTCCGCCGTCGCGAAGAGTGTCGTTCATTCCGCCTTCGACGGAGTAGAAGCGCCCTTCCTCGGCGGGACCGAGCTCAAGCTCCGCCTCCTCGTCGAAGACAATCCCCTTTTCGGCGAACATCTGCTCCAGCGCAGGAAAGACGCATGCGAGCGCCAGAACGTCCGGATAGGCGTCCGACTCGTTCTTCTTCGCGGCGCACGGGCCGAAGAAGACAATCTTCGCGTCCTCTCCGAACTTCTCCTTCAAAAGCGCGCAGTGCGCGCGTACGGGGGACGGAAGAGGCGATATGAAGCGCGCGTAGTCGGGCAGGTAGCGCCTGATCATGTCGACGGACGCGGGGCACGCGCTTGAAATGACGAGCGGCAAATCCGTCTCGGCAAGAAGCCTCGAAACGTGCGCGCTTACCGATTCGGCTCCGTGCGCAGTCTCGCTGACGCCCGCAAAGCCGACCTTGCGCAGCGCGGCGGCGAGCTGTCCTATCGTCACGCCCTTGAAGTATCCGGCGAAGCTAGGCGCGACCGATGCGTAGACCTTTTCGCCCGAGGACAGGAGCTCCTTCAGGCGAGCGAGGTCGCTGCGTATCTTCTTCGCGTGGGCGGGGCACACCTTCACGCACTCTCCGCACGCGACGCAGGCCTCGGGGATTACGGACGCCTTGCCGTTGACGATGCGGATTGCCTTGACGGGGCAGTGCCGGACGCACTTGTAGCAGTCCTGGCACTCGTTTTCGATTGTAAAGACGGGGGAGTTCATGACTTAGGAAAAGTTTTCTCAAGCAGATCCTTCATAACGCCGCGGTCGACGTTCGTGTAGGTCTTCCCATTCACGATGACGACCGGACCCTGTGCGCAGTTCCCCGTGCAGAGGGATGCTCCGAGCTCGACGTCAACCTCGTCCCGAAGCCCGCGCTCCGCGAGAAACTCCTCGCAGAGCGCGACGTTCTTTTCGTTTCCGCGTGCGAAGCACGAGCTTCCCATGCAGATCGTTATCGTCGGCTTATTCATAGTCGACGACGCTTGCCCAGTGCAGAAGCAGATCGCGGTTCTTGTCCGTCTGTTCGCGGCTCGCCTCGGCTGCGGCGACGATGGGGAGCCACTTCTGCACTTCGCGCAGCGGGACCTTGAGGGCCTCGCACGCCAGCGACATGTACTTCTCGGCTGCGGCAACGTGTCCGGATAGCCAGAAGAGCAGGTACGTGCGCGCGACGTCCGCGCAGGGGTCTCCGAGGCGGACGTGACTCCAGTCGATGACGCGCCAGTCGCCCTTGGGGGTGATGATGACGTTCGTCGGGTTGAAGTCGCCGTGGCAGAGGGACGTACCGCGCGGGAAGCTCTGGAGCTTCATGTGCAGGTCGTAGCGCGTGACCTTGTCCACGGGCGAGGCCGAGATCTGCTTGTCGAGCTTGTCGGCGAGGTTGCCCATGCGCTCCGAGGTCTTCGTGAAGATCTCGCACTGGATCGCGACGAACTGCTTGAGGTACTTCGCAAGGTTCTTCTTGTCCTTCGCCATCACGTCCGCAAGCGTCTCGCCTTCGATGAACTCGCGGCGGATGCACCAGTGGTCGCGGAGCTTGAGGACCTCGAGGACCTTTGCGACGGGGAGCCCGGTTTCGGCGGCGCGCGCCTCGTTCATGGCCTCGTTGAGGATGAGCGAGACCTTGTACGACGGGCCGAATATCTTGAGCACCGTGTCCTTGTCGCGGCAGATGAACTTGTCTGTGCGCTCAAGAAGGATGTTCGCCGGCTTCCTGCCGGCGCGCTTTTTCGCGGGGACCTTCTTTTCGGCGGCCTTTTCTGTCTTTTTCATTTCGACACTCCCTTTCTATCAGACGTTCTCGTGCTTGCCGTAGTAGGCGTTGAGGTACATCTGCTTGATCTCCTTGATAAGCGGATAGCGCGGGTTGGCGCCGGTGCACTGGTCGTCGAACGCCTGCTCGGCCATCGCGTCGAGGCGCGCGAGGAAGTCCGCCTCGTCGGGGACGTAGTCGCGGATCGTCGGCTTGATGCCGATGCGGCTCTGGAGTTCGCGGATCGCCTTGATGAAGTTCAGGAAGCGCTCGCCCTTGCTCTTGCCGCCGATTCCGAGGGCGTCCGCGATCTCGAGGTAGCGCTCGAGCGTGTGCGGATGGTCGTACTGCGGGAATGTGCCCATCTTGCGCGGAACGGGGTCTGCGTTGAAGCGAAGGACCTCCTCCATCATCAGCGCATTGGCGATGCCGTGCGGGATGTGGTGGAACGCTCCGAGCTTGTGCGCCATCGAGTGCATCACGCCGAGGAAGGCGTTCGCGAAGGCCATGCCGGCCATCGTGGCGGCGTTGGCCATCTTCTCGCGCGCCTTTGGGTTGGCGGTCTTGGAAACGGCCGCGTCGTAGCACTCGGGCAGCCACCTGAAGATGTCCTTGAGAGCCTGGATCGCGAGTCCGTCGGTGTAGCTCGTCGCGAGCATGGAGGCGTACGCCTCAAGCGCGTGGCTGACGGCGTCGATGCCGGATGCGCTGGTGAGTCCGGGAGGAGCCATCATCTGGACGTCTGCGTCGACAATCGCCATCTTGGGCATGAGCTCGTAGTCGGCGAGCGGATACTTCACGCCGGTCTTCTCGTCGGTGATGACGGCGAACGGCGTTACTTCGGAGCCCGTTCCGGCCGAGGTCGGGATGGCAACGAAATACGCCTTCTCGCCCATCTTCGGGAACGTGTAGACGCGCTTGCGGATGTCCATGAAGCGCATCGCCATGTCCATGAAGTCGCACTCGGGGTGCTCGTAGAGGACCCACATGATCTTCGCGGCGTCCATCGCCGAGCCGCCGCCGATGGCGATGATCACGTCGGGCTTGAAGCCAGCCATGAGCTTCGCGCCCTCCTTTGCGCAGGCGAGCGTCGGATCTGGGGCGACGTTCGAGAACGTCGTGAACATGATGTCCTGCGCCTCGAGCGACTTCTCGATCGGCTTAGTGTATCCGTTCGAGTACAGGAAGGAGTCGGTGACGATAAACGCCTTCTTCTTCCCAAGCACCTCGCCGAGTTCGCGGAGCGCCACCGCGAGGCACCCCTTCTTCTGGTACACCTTCTCGGGCGCGCGGAACCACAGCATGTTTTCCCTGCGAATAGCCATAGTCTTTATGTTGATGAGGTGTTTGACGCCGACGTTCTCCGAGACGGAGTTGCCGCCCCAGCTGCCGCAGCCGAGCGTAAGCGACGGAGGCATTGCGAAATTGTAGATGTCGCCTATGCCGCCGAGCGACGACGGCGAGTTGACGATGAGGCGGCACGCCTTCATGCGATCGGCGAACTTGTCGAGCTTGGCCCTCTCGTTGAGCTCGTCGATCCAGAGGACGGACGTGTGGCCAAGGCCGCCGTTGTTGACGAGGAGCGCCTCGGCTATGTCGAGCGCGTTGTCGAAGTCCGTCGACTTGTACATGCCGAGGATCGTCGTGAGCTTCTCGTGCCCGAACGCCTCGCTCGTGTCGGTTGATGTCGCCTCGCCGATGAGGACCTTCGTGTCCTCAGGAACCTCGAATCCAGCCATCTTCGCGATCGTCACGGGACGCTGACCGACGATCTTCGCGTTGAGCGCGCCGTTGATGAGCATCGTGCTGCGGATGAGGTCCTTCTCCTTCTCGTTGAGGAAGTAGCAGCCGCGCTTCGTGAACTCGTCCTTGACGAGGTCGTATATCTCCTGGTCGGCGATGACGGTCTGCTCGGTCGCGCAGATCATGCCGTTGTCGAACGTCTTGGAGTGGATGATCGAGTTGACGGCGTTGATGACGTCGCAGCTGGGGTCGAGGATCGCTGCCGCGTTGCCCGCGCCCACGCCGAGAGCCGGAGTGCCCGAGCTGTACGCCGCCTTGACCATGCCGGGGCCGCCCGTCGCGAGGATGATGTCGACTTCCTTCATGAGAAGGTTCGTCTTGGGGAGCGACGGCTGGTCGATCCACGCGATGATCTCCTTCGGCGCACCCGCCGCGACAGCCGCGTCAAGGACGATCTTCGCCGCCGCGATCGTGCAGTTCTTCGCACGGGGATGGGGGCTGATGATGATGCCGTTCCTCGTCTTGAGCGCGAGAAGCGTCTTGAAGATCGCGGTCGAGGTCGGATTGGTCGTCGGGATGACCGCGCCGATCACGCCGATGGGCTCGGCTATCTTCTCGATGCCCATCGCCTCGTCCCTCTCGACGACACCGCACGTCTTCGTGTGCTTGTAGGTGTTGTAGATGTATTCGGCCGCGTAGTGGTTCTTGATGACCTTGTCCTCGACGATGCCCATGCCCGTCTCGGCGACGGCCATCTTGGCGAGGGGAATGCGCTGATGGTTCGCCGCAAGCGCCGCAGCCTTGAAGATTGCGTCTACCTGATCCTGGGAATAAGTCGAGTAGACCTGCTGGGCCGCGCGTACACGCGCAAGCATCGCCTCGAATTCCGCTATTCCGTCATCCGGCTTGACAGCCGGGGTTGCTGCAGTTTCTGCCATATTTGACCTTTCTTCGCTTTTATGTCCGCCGGAAGCCTTCTTCGGCGCAACAGGGATATATTATAGCTATTTTTATATCGTTATGTCAATAGCGATATTTTAGTATCGAAACCAACATGAACCCATAAGCCAAAAAGCCGATGAAAACCGACAATGACCTCCCCTTTTTGCAGGGTTCAGCCACTCCCAGCTAACGCCACACCCCTGACTTAAGCCTTGATTGTACCAAATCGAAGGGAGAATATCAAGCCGCACCAATCGCTCGAAAAAGGCGACGGGGCCCTGCGACTTTGCGCCACAAGGCCCCGCGCGCAGAACAAGTATCCTACTGGAACACCAGCACGAGTCCCCTCGGCGTTCCAACGCCGGACGGCTGGGCGCTGTTCGAATATGCGTATTCAGAAGTGCCGGTCGCCTTAACCCTGTAGAGATACGACTTCTGGGATCTGGCATCTTCATCGACCCATCCTGTACCGGTTATGCCAGACGCAACCGTAGTCCACGTCGATCCACCGTCCTCGGAACGCTCGACGTCGTACGACGACGCGTTCGCGCCACCCTCCCACGAAACCGACACGCGCCAGCGATTCCATGCGGCGGCAACCGTCGGCGCAACGACAACACCTGCAACGTCGCTCGCAAGATATCCAAAAAGCTGCAGCTCCGCCACGTTGCCGTGGAAGTCGTTGCCGTCATTCCGCATCATGTAAAACTTGTCAGCCGGTGCGCGATCGGTCGTTTCGAATTCATACCACTGCGCAGAGCCCTCTTCGGTCGAAATTGCACACGGCTCGGAAACGACCCCAGCATCCGTCGCAAGTACCGCGCCATTGCACCTCGTAAGTCCGTACGAATCGTAGCGCGGGTAGAAACGGAAACGCTCCACCACGTATGCCGCGCCAAGATCGACGCCCACCTTGTCCGTTTGTCCACCATCTGGCCACGAGCCATATTCCACGCTGCCGTCGAACATTTTAGAGGCATCTGCCGTGCCTGAGGAAATAGCCGTCATGCCGTCGCGAAGCTTCGACTGGTCGCCCTCGTCGCGCTCGATCTGTGCCAGAAACCTGTACGTCGCCTGCGCGGAAGCGGGTCCGACGTACTCCACGCCGCCGACGTTGTTTACGAACTGGACGGTGTAGTAATACGTCACGCCAGCCTTGGCGCTCGAATCGGTCCAGCTCGTCGCGTCGCCGCGCAAGTCGAAGGACTGCGTGTCGCTTCCGCCATACTGCGCAGTCGTGCGCGTCACGCGAGCCGTCATGCAGGCGACCACGGGCAGGTCCCACTTCAACGTCGCGCCAGAGATGGCGACGTTGGACGGAGCGGCGTCAGGCGAGTTGTCGCCCGAAAGGAACTCGACCTCCGCAATGTTGCAGTACAGGTCTTCCTGTCCCGAGTTCGCCTGGTAGTATCTGACATAGGACCCTTCGCCTGCGGTGAACACGCCGTATGTTTTTTCGACAGCCGGATCGCCGACGCCAACCTTTGTAACTGACGTAGACGGAAGGGACGTATACTCCAATCCAAAGAGCTGCGTCGCCCCTGTGAAGTCCGCAGTGTCGGAAACCTGAACAACCGCGTACTTGGTGCGCCATTCCTGTCCGCTCCTCGGGACAAGCCTAACGCCCGCTACGCTGGCTCGCGCGCCGAGGCTATAGCCTACGTACGCGCCCTCGCCCTTTTCGCCAGTTCCAAGTGACTCGAAGTAGGTCGAGAGGTCTCCGTCGAAGGCATCGCCCACGGAATGTCCATCTTTCGGCGTAAAACATATAGGCGTCCCCTTCAGCGGCCTGTAGTAATCGACGCTCTGAAGTGCGCTCGCGGTTTCTCCTGCGAGATTGACCGCGACGAGCCGGTAGTCGGCGGGACCGGGAAGATACACCGCGACGGACTCGGAGACATCCGTATTCTCATCGACATAGACATGCGCTGCAAGCGTCTCCCATTCGCTCTCGCCGGCATACCTGCGCTCGACGCGGTATGTATACGCGTCCGCCTGCGCCGTGAAGCCGTATGTCAGCCTTCCGTTGATGAGCGCGAACTTAGTAAAGGACGGCGCCTGCGGGGCGGCAGAAGCAGCAATCTCGCCCGTGATTCCATAGAACTCCGCCTCGCAGAGATTGCCGCCGTAGTCACCGAAGATGCGGAAATACGAATACTTGGAAGAGGGCGTAGCCAGCACAACCTCCTGCCACTTGTTCGTGAGGTCGTCAAGCGACATTTCAGGGACAACATAGAGGTCGACGGGATTGGTGAACCCGGCATCCTCCGCGCCTTGGAACTTCAGTCCAATAGCGCGCGACGCGTACTGCGTGCCGTCGTTGCGGGCATAGTAGCGGAGCTTTGTGACGCTTGCCGGAGACGTGGTATGGAACCCCGCCCATGCGCCAGACGACTCCCCGTCTGCACTAGTTGGCTCAAACCAGGCGTTATTGGACTTGTGCACCGTTCCGTCATAGACGACGTCCTTTGACCATCCCCATTCGTTACCAGGCTTAGCCGTGCCAGTTCCAATTACGTTGATGTACGTCTTCGACTCTACCTCGACCGTATCGGCGAAGTCGGTAGACGAAAGCTTCGACTGAAGGCCGGTGTATGCGTTGACGCCGGTGGCAACAGCAAGCAATGTCGCAGACAATGCGAGTTTATTTGCATTCATCTTTGTCCTCCTTGTTTGGGTTTCCAAAGATAATTTAGCAAATGTCCGCGTCGCGCTCAATATTGTCTAGACAGGAAATTTAGCTCCTTGGTGTTTTTAAGGGAAGCCGACTGCGTCACGACCTACTTTGCAACTTTGCCGACGATGCTTGAGCAGGCCTTTATTATGCCTGACACGTTCGCAAGGTCGGACGGGATTATCATCGTGTTGTTCGTCTTCGCGAGATTGCCGAACTGCGCGAGGTACTGCTGCGCGAGCTGCATGTTCACGGACTCCAGCCCGCCCTTCTCGCTAAGCGCCTCGGCCACCTTTCGGATGCCGGATGCCTGCGCCTCGGCGACAAGGAGAATCTCCTTCGCCCTGCCCTCCGCTTCGTTGATGCGGCGCGCACGCTCGCCCTCGGACAAGGCGACGGCCTGCTGGCGCTCGCCCTCGGCGCGGTTGATCTTCGCCTGGCGCTCGCCCTCGGACTCCGCGATCATCGCGCGCTTCTCGCGCTCCGCGCGCATCTGCTTCTCCATCGCGTCGCGTATGGACTGCGGCGGCGTTATGTTCTTTATCTCGTAGCGCGTCACCTTGATGCCCCACGGATCGCTCGCCTTGTCCACGGCCGACACGATTGCGGCGTTGATCGAGGTTCGCTCCTCGAAGCTGCGGTCAAGATCGAGCTTGCCCATCTCGGAGCGCATCGTCGTCTGCGCGAGCTGGGTGGTGGCGAAGAGATAGTTGCCGATGCCGTAGCTCGCCTTCGCCGGGTCCATCACCTGCATGTAGAGAATGCCGTCGACTGAAAC
>SUWC01000049.1:16922-24643 GCA_015061665.1 Lentisphaerota bacterium | reverse complement strand
CCTCGAGATCCTTCGTCTTCCAGTCGAATCCGCGGTTCTCGATCAGCTCTGGATACACCCCGCCGTCCGCCGCATGGTTGATGTCCTCGAAGAAGATTCCGTACAGCGTCTTCGGAACGTCGTGTCCCTTCGCGCCTGGATCGACCGCGATCCGTACTCCTCCAAATGCCGTGGCCGCGATTACAGCCGCCGCCGATGCCGTCAAAGTCGTTTTCATATAACTTCTGTTTTGTAATCCATCACTGGAAAATCAGCATCAGACCGCCGCGCCGCGCGTTGATGACGATGATCGTTCCGTTCTGCTCGGAATATGTGCCGGCCTTCTTCTCGACGCCAGCCACCTTGTATGCCAGGACATGGACCGTCTGTCCGTTCAAGTCGAGCGACGCACCGTCCGCGACGGATATCTCCTTCACCGGAGTCGTGGCCGTGGAGGCGATCGTTCCAGTTATCTTCAGCGTCCCCTCTTCCACGATGAATCCACCCCCGAGGTCGACAGAACCTGTCAGTTCGCCTGTTCCTAATCCGGTCTTTTTGAAGAAGCCGGAGCCGGCAAGCGCCGGAGCGATTATGCTCTCTCTGCTCTTCTCTGAACAGCTGGAGGTGTCAAGGACCGCGCCATCTGCGAGGACGTTCACGGTAAGTCCTTCGGAAGCCTCAAAGCAGTCGCTGTAATTTCCGTTGGGTTTGTAAGTGCCTCCGTTCCAGTTGAAGGTGGACGGACCTCTCGCGCTGTGGATCTTGCCGACGTTCAGCACGCCTCCGTTGAGGTTAACGACGCCGCCATGCTCGGAAGAACTGCCCTCCTCGCGGTTGAAGTCGAGCCAGTGCGTGCAGGAGACAGTTCCTCCGTCGATTGTCAAAGTTCCGAAGCCCTTGTTGCCTACGTAGATGTCATCGCCGGCCTGAAGCGTGCCGGACACGACATGCACAACACCCGTGGCAGAGGACTCCTGGGCGATATGGAGATTACCGGACGATATGAACGAGCTGTCAGTTCCCTCGACTGTCAAAGTTCCGAATCCCTGGTTGCCGACATAGAAGCGGGATTTGCTCGTGAGTTTTCCGCCGTTTTTGATTTCGATCTTCGAATTGCCAGCGTGCCACGGCGATATAGTGGATTCGCCGACATTCAACTCCGTCTCAGCTCCCTCGATCGTCAGTCCGTTGTACTTGCCGCCATTCGACGCGCAATCGCCCATGATGAGCTTGCCCGCCGTCACCTTTCCACCAGTGACATTCATAATGCAGTTGTTGTTGTCCGCACATGCTGCACCTATACGCAGTTCATCGATGACGTCGAGCGACCCGCCCGTCATGTTGAAAACTGCACCGCAGTCGCTTGCAGCATCCTGGTGGAAATTGCCGGATTGATCCAGCGTGACGCCATACCCGACGAAGAGCTTTTTGGCCGAGAAGGATTCGCCTTCGCCAAGCGATGCCGCAGTTTCGCTGTTTATCGCGAGAAAGTCGCAGTGAGTTGGATAGCCGCCTGTAAACGTCGGGTTCCATTCCGCTCCGTCGGCAATGGACTTCCCGCTCTCCGTCGGATTCCACAAGCGCTTCGTCTCGCCAACGAATATCGCCTCCGAGCATACGAGCTCGGTCTCCACCCAGTCGGCGTGGTCCCAGTCAGTGGCACCGTTCGTTTCAACGACAAGGTCTATTTTGGCGACACCCGCAAGGTTGGCCAATATTTCCTTCGCCCCGTCTCCTGCATTGACAACCCCGCTGTTGGCTAGGTCTGTTCCGTCATCCAGGCTGACAACCCTAAATATGACGCCGTTCGACCTGCTCCTGCCTTCGCCGTCGAGTGACTCGTCATCGATGCCGACCTTTGCGCTGAAGCTTACGCCTTTGCCGTTGAGATAGATGACGTAGTGGCTTTCCGCATGAGTGCCGACGCCTGTCGAATACTGGACCTCATTCATGGTCAGCGTATTGCCGCCCGTCGACTGGTTCTTCCGCACCTGGTCGCTGCCTTTCGTCATCGTGGAAAGGTCGAGATCCTCCAGATGATAGGTGACTTCCGCCGATGCGCACTGCGAAAGCAGGGCGACGGCGGACGCGAGAGTAACCGACATGAGCACATTCTTCATTGTGGCGTTCCTTTCGTTTGCGGCGCTATTCTACCATTTTGCCCAGAGAAAGGTATATCACTCAAAGGTGTGACATCTCCGCCGTTGACATCCGCTCCGGAAAATTGTAATCTAGTGTCATGCATGCTACCGCCCTTTTGATTGCGGCCCTCTCGCTTACGGACGTCGCGCGTATGTCGCGCGACGAGGCGGCGTTCGGACGCGAAGTGGTCGCGACCGGCGTCGTCACCGTAGCCACGGAATGGCGCACCAATTCTGGCGTCGCGGCAGACCCAGAAAACCCCAACGGACGCGGCGTCTACTTCCTCGGCGAGACGCAGATGCTGACAAGTTCGCGCCTCGAAGGCTCAGACAGCCTGAAGAAAGGCGACATCGTGGAGATACGCGGCAGGACAGCCTGCCTCTCCTTCGCGCCCGGGATCAAGGCGGACGTCATCCGAAAGATAGGCGAGACAGCGCTGCCGCCTCCTCCGCGCGTGCGTCTGGCCGACCTCGGATGGGGAGCGATGGACAACACCCGCGTTACGCTCCGCGGAGTGCTCGTGAAATCCGTAGTAGCTCCACACAGAGCCGGGGAGACGGAGTCCGGCACGGCGCTCCTCCTCAACACGCCCGACGGACGCTTCGTCGCCAGAGTCCCCGGCAGACCCGAACCATGGACGCATGCTGTCGACGCCGAGCTTGAGATATCGGGATGCGCCATGAGCTTCTTCAACCTCCGCGCAGAGTTCCTCGGGGTGAGGCTTGAGGTTGGCGACGCTTCGGACATAAAGGTCGCGAAGAACGCTCCGCCGTCGCTCTTCGACATTCCAGAGACGAAGCTTTCCGAAATCCTCTCGTACTCGCCGACTCCATACGACGGGCACGCCAAGAAGGTTCGCGGAACCGTAACGTTCGTTGCGTCCGACGAAGTGTTCTTCATGCAGGACGAGGAACGCGGAATAAAGGTCGAATGCAGCGGAAAACACGAGGCGAAAGTCGGCGATGCCGTCGAAGTCGCGGGCTTCCCGGTTTCCATCGGCGGCTTCGGCGAACTACACGGCGCCGTTTGCAGGACAGTCGGGAGGAAACGTCCCCCGGAGCCAGTAGACGTAAAAATGGCCCACTACAGCCTGTGGCCCGTCGGAAGAGTAGACGGAGGGCTCAGGGACTTCGGCTGGTGCCGCGTGCGCTTCATCGCGCGCGTGATCTCCGCTACGCCCGCGCGCGGAGGATTTGACCTGCTGCTTTCGGACGACGACAGGACATGCACCGCGTTTCTGCGCGGAGAGCTTCCGGACCCTTTCGCCGACGCAAAGGAGATGATGCCGCTCGCAAGCATAACGGCCGTGGCCGAGATATCCCTTGCGGATTCGACCCCGCTCGCGCGCATGCCGGAGGTCAGCGGTGTGCACTTCGACATATCCGGACCGGAAGACATCGCGTTCGTCAGCGATGCGGAATGGCAGTCAAGGCGCAGAAAATCGCTCCTCTCCGACCTCCTCACAATCCTCAGCGTCGCCGCCCTCGCGCTCGCCGCGATTGTCGTCGCCCGTCTCGTCGTCTCCAACAGGCGAAGAGGCAGACTCGAGGCCGTCGCGGCGGAACGCAAGCGGATGGCAAGCGACCTGCACGACTCCATCGAGCAGAACCTCACCGCTGCGCGGATGCTGATGCGCACCTCGCTTCGCCTGTCGCCGGAAACACCCCAATGCGTGTCTGAGGCCGTTGAAAGCGCCGCCGAAATACTCGACCGCGCAAAAGCCGAGATAAGAGAGACGATATTCAACCTCCGGTCGGACGACAATTTCGACAAGGATGCGAAGACCGTCTTCGCCGAATTCGCGAAACGGCTTTCCGCCCATGGGCTCTTCAGGGTGCGCAACATGCTGCGCGGCATTCCGCAGCGCATTCCTGCGCAGCTCCTCACAACGATACTGCATCTTGTCGAGGAGGCGCACACGAACGCCGTAAAGCACGGCGGCGCGAGAAACTTCATCCTCGTCGCTGATCCGGTTCCCGGCGGCTTCACCGTCCGGCTCCTCAACGACGGCGAGCCGTTCGACGCGGCGTCCGCACCCGGTCCGGAATCTGGCCACTACGGGCTCGTTGGCATGCGAGAGCGCGCAAAGCGCGCTGGCGTACGGATATTCTGGGAGACGCGCAAGCGCTGGAACGTTTTCAGAATCGAGGTGAAGACATGATCAGACTCGTAATTGCAGACGACCACGCGGTCGTGAGGATGGGACTAAGGTTCGTCCTGAAGATCAACCCGGAAATCGAAGTAGTCGCCGAGGCGGCTGATGGAGACGAGGCAATGAAGGCCGTGCGCGATCGCACCCCCGACATTCTCCTTCTTGACATACGAATGCCAGGGCGCGACGGACTCTCCGCGCTCGACGAGATTCTCGCCGCGTTCCCGAAGCTCAAGGTGCTGATGCTCTCCACATCCGATGCCGAAGAGGACATCTTCCACTCGCTCGAGGCCGGTGCGCGCGGCTACGTCGTGAAGGACAACCGTCCGGAAATCATCGTCGACGCAGTCAACAAGGTTGCAGCCGGAGAGACGTACATGACGGACCAGGTGCGGAGAATCTACGAAATGCGCAAGTCACTCCCCGACCTCACGCCGCGCGAACTGGAGCTCCTGCGCCTCATGGCGCGCGGACTCACCAACAAGGACATATCGTCGGTTCTCGAGATCAGCATAGACACAGTCAAGTCGCACCTTCGGCACGTCTTCGCGAAGATGGACGTCGAATCGCGCGCCGAGGCGGTATCGGAGGCGATCCGCCGCGGCCTGGCCTCAAGCTGACGGTCATTCACGCCGTGCGGCATCAGAGTCCGATCACGCGGTCTTCGGTCGGACCGTAGCACCGGGCTTGACGTCGTACTCGGACATCTTGCCGTTGATCTTTATCTTCAGCTTTCCGCCGACGCCAGCCTTGACCTTGCAGTCCGTGACCGCACCATTCTTCCACGTGAAGTCGACCGTCCATCCGCCGCGCGCGCGGAGTCCCTTGACCGAGCCGTTGGGCCATGCGGACGGCAAAGCAGGCAGGAGCTCGACGAATCCGCGGTGGCTCTGCATCAGCATCTCGGCGATGCCGGCAGTGCAGCCGAAGTTGCCGTCGATCTGGAACGGAGGATGCGCGTCAAAGAGGTTGGGGTAGGTTCCTCCGCCGCCCTCAACCTTGCCGAGAGGCGAGAGCTGGTTCTGTATAAGCTTGAAGGCGTGGTCTCCGTCGAGAAGGCGCGCCCAAAGGCACACGCGCCAGCCCATGGCCCATCCGGTCGAGACGTCGCCGCGCTTCTCGAGCGAGACGCGCGCAGCGTTGAAGAGCTCCGGCGTCTCGGGAGTTATCTGCGCCGAGGGGTAGAGTCCGTAGAGGTGCGAGACGTGGCGATGAGTATCCCATGGGACGTCAACGTCCTTGCCCCACTCCTGAAGCTGACCCCAGTTGCCGACATGGTACGGCTCGAGCATCTTCACGCGCTCCGCAAGATGTGCTGCGTAGTCTGCGTCGCGTCCGAGGATTCGCGCCGCATCGATGACGGCGTTCCACACGTCGCGCGCAATCGCGTGGTCCATCGTGCAGGACGGGGCGAGTCCGTGCGGATGCTGGTAGGGCGTGTTCTCCGGGGAGTTGGACGGAATGAACGCGAGGCGTCCAGTCTGCGGGTTCTCCACCGCGAACGTGTCGAAGAACTCCGCTGCGCCCTTGAGGACTCCGTAGTTCTCCACCAGAAACTTCCTGTCGCGCGTGTACAGGTAGTGTTCCCAGAGGTGAGTCGAAAGCCATCCGCCGCCGGAGGGCCACCAGCCGCAGGCTATCCAGGTGTCGACGGGTCCGGCAATACGCCAGATATCCGTGTTGTGATGCGTCACCCAGCCCTTCGCGCCATACATCTCCTCCGCCGCCTTCGCGCCTGTGGCGGAAAGCTCGCCGATCATCTTGAAGAGCGGATTGGAAAGCTCGCCGAGGTTGGTCACCTCGCTCGGCCAGTAGTTCATCTCGGTGTTGATGTTCACCGTGTACTTCGAGCACCAAGGCGGGGTGAGGCTGTTGTTCCACAGCCCCTGAAGGTTCGCAGGCTGCGTGCCGGGCTGCGAGCAGGAGATGAGCAGGTAGCGTCCGAAGCGGAAATACAGCGCGGCGAAATACGGATCGTCCGACGACGCGAAATCAGCGAGGCGGCGGTCCGTCGTCTTTTGCGGAAACTTATCCGTCCCTAGGTCGAGCGTACAACGGTCCGCCTGCTCGCGGTATGCCTTGCAGTGCGCGGCGAAAAGCGATTTCGCGTTCCCCGCCGTCAGTTCGGCGAGCCGTTTCCGCGCAACGGCGTCCGCATCGCCGGAGATGTCGTCGTATCTCTTGAAGTTCGTGCCTATCGCGACATAGACCATGGCCTTTGATGCGCCGGAGACTCGAATGGCGTCGCCTTCGGGGGCAACCTTTCCGTCGCATTTCGCGACCTTGACGAGGACGGTATAGCGCACCTTCCCGGGGACGCCGTCCTTGTCGGACGTCACGCCGCGAAGGACGAGCGTTCCGTCTTCGACGGAAACCGTCGCATTGTCGTGCGCGCGCTTGAGCGAGGCGCGGAACGCAAGGGCGCCCTTCTTGCCCTTCTTGGCGGCGAGGCAATAGACTAAGCCTCCCTTTCCTAGCGGCGTGAAGGCGACTCTCTCATTGCGTATTCCATCGGCGGCAAACAAGACGGTCGCGCACGCGGAGTCAAGCGAAAGCTCGCGCTGATAGCCGTCGATCTTTTCGCCGACGCCATCGAAGTCCAGTTTGAGCGAGCCGGGGAACTGGTAGTTCATACCGTGGTTGCGCGCACCGGGGAAGGAACCTGGCTTTGCGTCGTCGAAGCGACCTTCGAGTATCGCCTTGCGGATGCCGTCCAGCCGTCCGCGTATGTCGGGGTTGACGTTGGAGTTCGGCGATCCGCTCCAGACGGTGTCCTCGTTGAGGTCAACGGTCTCGTGCTGGACGCCGCCCCAGACCATCGCGCCGACGGAGCCAGAGCCGAGCGGCAGCGCCTCCTCCCAGACCTTGGCCGGGGAGTCGTATTTCAGTTCATACGCGGCGGACGCGGTAAGCGCCAGCACGGCGGTTAGGAAGGCAGAGCCGATTATGCGAATCTGGTCAGTCGTTTTCATGCCACCATTCTACCATATCGCACCGCCACAGGATATTACCCAAATGAGTGATGCGCTTTGCGCTCCCTCCCCCATTTGGGCAGTACATTATTTCCCCAGAATATGATATTATATTTGGCATAAAAAGGAGAACACATGAAAAACACCCTCAAAGACTATGAATTCTGGTTTGTCGTCGGCTCTCAGTTCCTCTACGGACCCGATGTGCTTGCGACCGTCGCTTCCCGCGCCGAAGAAATGGCGTCGGCGCTGAACGCAGGCGGAAAGCTCCCCTGCAAAGTCGTCTACAAGACAACTGTCAAGACGCCCGAGGAGGCGACCGAGACCATCAAGGCGGCGAACTGCGACGACAAGTGCGCAGGCGTCATCACCTGGTGCCACACGTTCTCTCCGTCCAAGATGTGGCTCAACGGGCTCAAGCTCCTCCAGAAGCCCTACTGCCACCTCGCGACGCAGTACAACCGGCTTCGCATAAC
>SUWC01000049.1:0-16912 GCA_015061665.1 Lentisphaerota bacterium | reverse complement strand
TACAACCGCTCGATCCCCGACAACGAGATCGACATGGACTTCATGAACCTCAACCAGGCCGCCCACGGAGACCGCGAGCACGGATTCATCGCCGCCCGCCTCCGCCTTCCGCGCAAGGTCATCGCCGGCTACTGGCAGGACGACGACGTGCAGACGCGCCTTGGCGACTGGATGCGCGTCGCAGCGGGCGTCGCGTTCTCGAAGTCCCTAAAGGTCATGCGCTTCGGCGACAACATGCGCAACGTCGCGGTTACCGAGGGCGACAAGGTCGGCGTGCAGGAGGTCCTCGGCTGGCAGGTCAACACGTGGCCGGTCGGCAAGCTCGTCGAGTACATCAACGCCGTGACGGAAGCGGAAGTTGACGCGCTCATGGAGGAGTACAAGGCGAAGTACGAGATTGCGACGGACAACATCGCCTCCATCCGCTACCAGGCGAAGGAGGAGATCGCGATGAAGAAGATGCTCGACGCCGAGGGATGCCGCGCGTTCACGAACACGTTCGAGGACCTCTACGGCATGGAGCAGCTGCCCGGCCTCGCCTCGCAGCGCCTTATGGAGCAGGGCTACGGATACGGCGGCGAGGGCGACTGGAAGGTCTCCGCGCTTACTGCCGTCATGAAGGCCATCGGCGAGGGCAAGACTGGCGGAACGGCGTTCATGGAGGACTACACCTACGAGCTCGAGAAGGGCAAGGAGTACTCCCTCGGCGCGCACATGCTCGAGGTCTGCCCCTCCGTTGCCGCCGCCAAGCCGCGCATCGAGGTTCATCCTCTCGGAATCGGCGGCAAGGCCGACCCTGCGCGCCTGGTGTTCGAGGGCCGCGAGGGGCCTGCGATCGTCGTGTCGATCGTCGACATGGGCGGCAGGCTGCGCATGATCGTGCAGGACATCGAGTGCGTCAAGCCGATCTACAAGATGCCCAACCTCCCCGTCGCCCGCGTCATGTGGCGCGCGATGCCCGACCTCAAGACGGGCGTGGAGTGCTGGATCACGGCCGGCGGAGCGCACCACACGACGCTCAGCTACGACGTCAGCGCCGAGCAGATGCGCGATTTCGCCCGCATCGTCGGCATGGAGTTCGTCCACATCACGAAGGACACTACAGTCGAGTCGCTGGAGAAGGAGCTCTTCCTCAACGACCTCGCATGGAAGCTCCGCTAGGGCCGTCGCAGCGCAGGCCTGTCTCTTTTATGATATAATTGAGGCATGAAGAAGCGTAAAAACGACAACTCGCCCAACGAGGAGAGAATTGCAGAACTAGTCCGCCAGCTCCTTGTGGAGCTGGGGGAGGACCCCGCGCGCGAAGGGCTTGTGAAAACACCCCTTCGCGTCGCGAAGTCCCTTGCGTTCCTGACCAGGGGCTACAGGCAGGATATCGTGAAAGTCGTCAACGGAGCGAAGTTCTCCAGCGACACGAACCACATGGTCATTCTCAAGGACATCGAGCTCTACTCGATGTGCGAGCACCACATGCTGCCTTTCTACGGCAAGGCCGCAATCGGCTATATTTCACAGGGCAAGGTGCTGGGCGTCTCCAAGCTCGCCCGCATAGTCGACATGTTCGCAAGGCGTCTCCAGATACAGGAGCGCCTCACCGACCAGATAGCCCACGCCGTCATGGATGAAACGGGCGCCGAAGGCGTAGGCGTCGTCATAAAGGCCAAGCATCTGTGCATGATGATGCGCGGCGTCGAAAAGCAGAACTCGGAGATGACCACGTCGGCCGTCCTCGGTTCGTTCCGTACCGACGTCAAGGTGCGCCAGGAGTTCATGTCGCTGCTCTGACGCGGCGTCCAGGAGTCTTTCCCTAGTGCTTGGCTTCCGCAGACCGCCGTGCGCTTATCGCAGTTCGGCGGACTTTGGCCTCTTCGGCTGAAATCGCGCCAGCCTTCTCCAGCGCGTCGATGCGCTTGACCTTGTCGTCAAGGAATTTGTCCAGTTCCCTCTGGCGCGGCGTCGGAGGCGGAGCGATCCCAAGGACCTTGCGCATCCGCTCCTGCTCCCTCGTGGGGAAAACCGAGAGCGGCACGCGGCGTCCGGAGATGACGGCGACGTTGTTCGAGATGGACGTCAGCTCGCCGGACACTGCGTGCCCCGCGTGGTTCGTGAAGGAGTGGCCGAATGCAAGGCTACTCCAGGCGCAGACGATAAAGGCTGCTGTCGCCTTCCTTGTAGAGGTATATCGCACGGACTTCCGGATCCTCGTCTCCCGTTATCAGGTAGTTCTTCGCGGGCGCGCCCTTGGCCTTCTCCTGCTGGTGCTGGCGCGGTTCAAACGCAAGCCCGTCGTCGGACGTATCGGCGCGCTCCGCGGAATAAGCCCTGTTGCGCCCGGGAAGGAACGTCGCCTCCATCACCTCGTCGTTGCCGTCGACCGGCTTGAACGAGAGTATCCTGAGCCCTGCGTCGCCGTCCCAGAGGGGGTCTGTCCCCGCCAGGTATTCGTCGTAGTTGGACACTCCGTCGTGATCGTAGTCGGCGTCAGGCAGGTACTCTCCGTTTGGACCGAAGAAGCCGTCCTCCCCCATCGCATATACGTACTCGCGAAGGAGGAGGAGGTACTTGTCGGCGACTCCATACGGGTTCGTGCAGTTTGCGGCCTGTATGTTGAGCTTGAGGGTGCGTCCCGGGTTAGCGGCGTTGATCGTGACGTTCGTAGCGGAATACGTCTTGTCGCCGGTGTCGACTTCCAGCGTGAGGAGGTCGTTCGTCATCGCGGCGGCTGGGATGTCGTTGTTCGACATCGGGACCGCTACTGCGTAGTTGGCCGAAGTGTCGGACTCGAATCGGCAGACGTTAGAGCGCGCGAGAAGGGTCCCGTTTTTCCTCACGCGCACTTCGGCCGAGGACAGCCCCGCGCCTTCGTAGTCGACGACGCGCCCGGTGATGACGAACGGCGGAAGCGACACGGAAGGCGTTGCGGCGTTCAGTGCCGCCGATGCGAGCGCGGATGCGCAGAGCGTTGCGAGTTTGGCTTTCATCTTGTCTCCTTTCTCCTGCCGTCAGTTTCCGGACGTCGCGTACGTCTTGAATCCAAGCTCTATGTCGCTTATGCCAGGCGTCTCGAAAATGCCGTCGTAATCCGCGTCCGCGCCGTGGATGAACACGTCTAGCGCCCTCTCGCGGTCTTCCGACGCGCCGCCGAGGAGCTGTCCAGCCGGAATTATCATGACCCACTTCGTGTTCCAGACGCTACGCCCGAGAAGCCGGGTGCTCTTGAGCGACTTGTCGTCGTCATCCTCGTCCTCGATGAGAGCGCGGAAGGAGGGTATCCTGCGGATCTTAGCCGCGGAGTCCGCACTGCCGGTGCTTCCGCCGTAGAGCGGCAGCCAGCCGACGTCGTCGAGCTGCGTGTCGCCGACTGGATACGGAACGGGTATCACCTGGTCCACGACGTTCCAGTCGAGGATGGTTCCGTTCTCGCCTCCGCCGGGGATGCGCATCCTGTCCGCACCTGCCGGCACAAGGTAGACGACCGGCGTCGCCGCGAGCTGTTTCGTGGGATACCCGTCGAACTTGACTCCTGCGGAGGCGATCTTCGTCGCGTAGTACGACGAGTCAAATGCATGGTCTCCTGCCTCGAGGTCCTTGCCGAAGAAGTTCTTGGCGAAGTCGATCGTGGAGGTGAAGCGTATGACGAGCCCCGGCTCCTTTGCAGCAAGGCTGCCGGAGGAGGAGATCGACTGGCAGTAGCGCTGGTACTCAGGAACGGTGCGGATGTCGTCGACCACAGTCTGCGACAGCGCACGCCTCCAGTCCGCATCTCCCTTCGCGCCGTCGTCTATGCGGAAGAGTTCGCTCCTCAGCGAGAACCATGTCGCGTTCTTGTCGGGGTTGTTGATCCCGAGGCGGCCCTTCAGGACAAGGTAGTTCTCCTTCATCCTCGCGAGGATGGACGAAAGCCCGCCGTCGCCGAAGCCTGCGCGCGCAATCGGCTCGCCGTCGTCGTCGAACATGCCGAGCGACCTTGCGCCGATGATCTCGGCGCGGAAGGCATCGCCCGAGTCCTTGTCCGAGGAAAGCAGCGTCGTCTCGTAGTCGTAGGTCTGCGCAGCCATGTAGACATACTTCTGCGCGAGGTCGAACGCCTGCGTGTAGCGCGCGAGCTCGGCGTTGCGCTGGAGGCGGAAGAACATGTCGTTGTAGCGCAGCTTCGTCATGCGGTTCGTCCGCTTCGCGCGCGTCGCCTCGCGCTCGGCCTGGATGCGCGCGCCCTCGGCGATCGTCGTGTCGAAGTTCTCGGCGGCGGCAATCATTGCGGCCCAGGCTGCCTGCACGTCGCGCGCAGCGCCCTTGAGCTCTCCGATGGTCTCGAACGCCTCGTCGAACGCATCCTTCTGCGCTGCCGTCCATCCGGCGCGCCCCGACTCGAGCGACGCGCGCGACTCGAACTGCTCCTGTGCGGCCTCGATCTGCGAGACGAATCCGTCCGCAATCTCGCCAAGGCCCTTGAACGCGCCCTTCGTCGCGTAAAGCCCCACGCCGCCTGCGGCGTACAGGGCGAGACCCGGCACGAAGCCCGAGGCCAGACCGATCGTTATCGAGCTCATCTTCGAGACGTTCTCGAGATACTCCTCGGAGTCGTCGAGCATTTCGCCGGCCATCTTGAACGATGAGCGCATATTGATCATGATCATCTTCGCCACGGCGTTCGCGACGCCGAATCCGAAGCGCTCCTGTTCGGCGCTCCAGGCGCCTTTCTCCGCGCCGAGGACCTCCTCGATCTTGGATATCCGCGTGCCAAGCATGTCGTACTTGCCGCTGTACGCGCTGACGGCGTTCTTCCAGTCGACGTACGCTAGTATGTAGTCGGTGTAGTCGGCCTGGATCTGTCCCGTGGCCTTGCGCGAACCCGTGAATTCAGCCGGCTTGACGACAAGGCCGTTCGCGGAGAGCTGGTAGGAGTAGGTGTCCGTCGCCGAATTGACGCCTGTATCCTGCATGAACGACTTGAGCGAATCGTACGTGACCTCGCCGCTGCCTGGATTGTATGTTACGACGCTCACTGGCTTGAGGTTGTCGGCTCCCGTCACGCCGAACCGCTCAAGGTCCATGTACATGTAGTGGTAGAGGTCCGGACCCTCGTAGCCCTGGGGATACGTTCCCGTCGGGCCGATGTCGTCCTCGTACGGACGCCCGTATATCGCGATCAGCTGCGCCGTGTAGTCCGCCTCCGAGTCGGCGTCGAACTCGTCTTCGATGGTCTGCGCGTCCTGAAGCTGGCGCAGGCGCTTCGACGCCTCCTGGGCGCGCTCCATGATCTTTGCGGCGTTCTTGAGCGCCGTGCCAGCACGCTCGGCAATCTGCTCGAAGTGCGAGGAGGAACCTTCGGCGAGGCCGTCGGACGCTATGTCGAACGGAACGGCGCTGTCGGAAAGCCCAATCGGGTTTAGTCCGGCGTCAAGCCTGTCGAGCTTGCGCTGAAGCGCATCGACCTCCTCGGGAATGGTCGCAAGGTCACGTGCCGTTGCGCGGTTGATTCGCACAAGGCCGTCGTCCTCGAAGGCAACATCTAGTCCGGATTCCGTCAGCGTCTTCCAGACCGGGTCGAACAGCATCCACTCGGCGTCACCGCCAGGCGTCTCGTCCGGCAGTTCGTCTACCGCGTTGCTGTCGGAAAGCCCGCGCGTGTACGCCAGAAGGGACCCGTCGCGGGGATTGACGTAGGCGCGGCGGGCCTGCAGCTCGTCAGACGCGACGACGCCCTTCCAGAACCTGAGCTCGCCGATCGTGCCCGCGAAGCCGTCTTCTCCGACGATCACGGACGGATTGTCCATCGGCACCACGCCTAGGTCGATGTTTGCGCACTCGGAGCCAGAAGGCCCGATGATCCGGAGCTTGAGGGCACCTTCCGCATCGCTTGAAAGCGCGAACACTGAATCGGACGGCACGCCCGCCACCGTCTTCGAAAGCATCGTGCGGGTCACCTCGCGGAGCCTGTAGCGCAGGCTCGTGCCTTCCGTTTCGTTCGTGACGTTGCCGTCGAGATCCGTCCACTGCACGATCGAGTTTGTCTCGTAGGTTTCCAGGTAGAAGTCGTGGAACGCCGATTCAACGCTCACGCCTCCGTCACCTGTAGCCTTGACTGCAACGGAGGTCGCGATGGAGTCCAGTCCCTCTGTATCGTCCGGGGCAAAACGGAACATCTTGTCGCTGTCGATTTTCGAGGTGAACTTGAAGACAGTCCCTTCGGGAAGGCCGTCAGGCACGGCGCGGCACTCGAAGGTCCAGCCGCCGAGCGCGGACGAGACGGGGGCCATGGGGAGAAGCATCAGCGAGTCGCCGTCGAACGTCGCTGCGTAGTATGTGCCGGGCGTTTCCGCACGCGGCAGGAGGGAGTTCGCGACCATCCAGTTCATGACGCCGCCGATTCCGCCGCGCGTCGCCCACTCGCCGTAGCCGAAGTTGCGTCCGCGGTCTTCGTCGAGATACCCCGCCCCGACCGCTCCGCCGTTGTCGCGCCATGCCTTGCGCGCCGTGCGGTCCATGATGTCCGAGGCGGTGCGCGCGAGAAGCCCCGCCGTCTCCGCGAAGCGCTCCTCGTCGAAGTAGTCGACGTCCACGACATTGTCCGCGACGTTCATCTGCATCTGCGACGTAGACCAGGAGAAGTACGGGTTCCTGAGCAGGCGGTACCAGACGCTCATCGCCGAAAGGTAGTGGCCCCACGCGTCGCCGTGTCCCTGCGGATACATCTTCGCGGCGTCGTCCTCGTTTAGCAGGGCGTCGTTGTTTTCTGAGTTGATCCCGTAGTTGACGGCGTACGCGACCTCGCCTGCGGTGATGCCGCGCGTGAAGTTCCACACGAGGCGGTTGTAGAACGGCGAGGCGGTAACCTCGGGGTTGTTCGCGCCGGTCCGCCCGCGCAGCAGCGCGAGCTCCTCGTCTAGAAGCGTGGCGACCTGGTTGTCGAAGCAGAAGAGCCCCGTCGACGCCTGGCCCGCCTCGATGACCGCCGTGACGGCCGAGGCGCCGTAGTCCGTGCCGAACGCGATCGTCGGGTCGAGCGCGTCGGCGTACGCCTCGTTGCCCAGGAGCACGTACATGTCGCACAGCCGCTCCGCCGCGAGAAGGAGCTGCTTGTTCGCGTCCGTGTCGTTCAGGCCAAGCGAAAGGGAGATCGACTCGGCCTTGTTCAGAAGCGTCTGGTACAGCTGGATGAGGCCGACGTTCGTCAGGTTGTCCTGGTTGAGCGCGACATCTCCCGCCCAGGGCGCGCCCGCCTGGGTGATCATCGAGACCGTCGTCTCCGCCGGATTGGAGTAGAGGTCGCGCATCCGCTGGTTGAAGGGCGTTACGTTGTTGACGCACCGCTGCAGCCAGCCCTCGGCGAGAGCCGGGCCGCACCAGTCGCTCCACCTGTCTCCCATCACGGCGTAGGCGGGAGTATCCTTCTTCGCGCGGTAGCGCATCACGTAGTAGGTGTTGACGAGGTTCGCGAGCGTGTCGCCCTGCTGTCCGATCGTGAAGCGCGTGAGCCCGCCCCACGCAGCGGCGTCGAAGACGTCCTTGTAGACGTTCTCGTAGTCCTTGGACATCTTGCCGTTTTCGTCGGGAACAGCCTTCTTCCACTCGAACTCGAAGTCGTCCGCCTTTCCGGCGAATGCCTCGGTGTACATGATCGCCAGCTGCTGGGAGAGGGTGTTTAGCGGATCCTCGCGCGTGACGACGCGTCCTGCATAGTAGTCGTCGACGACCTTGAAAACATGCATCGAGACGGCGTCGCCGTCGTCCACGCGCATCTTCTCCACGGTCGAGTCGTTCTCGATGACCGTCACGTAGTTCGTCGCGCCCATGGCCGTCACGGCATAGTGGTCACGCGGCTTGTACGCGACCTTCGCCTCGGTTCCGGAGGTGGAAAGCGTCGACGGCTCGACGGGGGCAGTCGGAAGCGTGCCTATGAGCTTGTCCCACGCGCTCTTCTTCGCATGTCCGTCCGGAACGAGCGCCTTGATGGCGTCCTTCTCGCCGTCGTTGAGGACGTTCGGATAGAGGATCGACCCGCCCGCGTTCGAGACGAGGGCGCCCGCCAGGCAGACGCAGTTGGACGTCGCTAGCGCGGAGTTGACGAAGAAGCGGTCGCCGACGGAAGGAGGAAGGTCCTTGAACGTGTACTTTCCTCCCTTGAGCGTAACGTTGCCTTCGGCGGGATCGAATCCGAAGTCCTTGAGAAGCGCCGCAGGCGTCGCGTACGATCCGTCGCCCGTGCGGCGCTCGACCGTCGGATCCCACAGAAGCGCCGTCTTTCCGGCGTCGTCGGGATAGACGACCGCCATCGACTTCGCGTTCCAGACCTCGGGGAGCCCGTTCGCCGCAACGGTCAGAGTCTCGCCGATCTTCATCGTCTCGACGTTCGCAGGCCAGCCGATTTCCCATGTCCACGCGACTGGCTTGCCGCCGTTAAGGTTGGATAGCCACGGCACCGGCTCGCGCAGCGGATGCGACGCGCCGTCGGTGAAGTCGAATCCGTCCTGGTTCGGGTAGTACATGTGGATGTCGAGCGTCCCCGCGCAGCGCGCCCAGACCTGGAGCTTGCGGTCGCGGAACGCGGGGGACACGGGTCCGGAAACCTCCCAGTACGTGTTCGAAAGCCAGGGATTGTCGAAGGTGTCGAGCGGGTGCGGACCCGGCAGCGCAAGTCCCGCAGTCGTCGGCGCTCCGAGTGTGCTGTAGACCTCGTTCGTCAGCACGACGGCATAGTACTTCATCGCGCGGCGTCCGTCCTTCACGTACTGCACCAGAACGCCCGGCTCGGACGTGTCGCTCTTGTTGAGGTCGCACCGGAGCGCCCACGCGAAGTAGCCGCCGGACCCAGAGCCGATGAACGCGTGCTCCTCGTTCGGGTTGTAGCCTGGCCGGGTCGCGTCCGGCTGGCGGTACACGACAGGCTGCACGTCGGCCTCGAAGACTCCGTTCCCGAGATGCGGCGCGCCGGGGGTCATGCAGAGAACGCCGGCGACGTCGCATTTGCGGCCGGACACCTCCTCCGTGATCTGACGGATTTCCGTGCCTTCCTGAAGGACGAGGTCGCCGTCTGGGAACGTGAAGCACATCGTGTGCGCAACGTCCGACGCCTGCGGCGTCGCGCGCGTCCGCCAGCGGTCGGCCTCGCGATCGACGGAGAACGTGCCGAGGGCGAGGCTGTCTAGCGCGAGCCCGACGGGGGCCTTGAGGGACGTGCCGACCGCGCCGAGCACATTCGTCGTGAAGCTGCCGTCGAGCGCGATCGGGGCAAACTCCATCGACTGGTCGGACGTACCGTCGACATACACGGTGGCGTTTGAGCTGGAGAGCGCGAAGGTGACGCGGTGCCAGTCGGAGGTCGCCGCAATCGGCGTGGTCGCCAGAACTTGTTGGAAGCTGCCGTAGGGCCGCATCACGAGCTTGTAGGTGATTCCGCCCACGTCGAGCGACATGCGTACGTACAGCGTGAGGTTGGAGCTGGCAAGCGAAAGGATGCTTGCGTCGGCGCAGGCGGTCATGCGCTCCGCCTTGGCGTAGAACGAGATGGCGGCCGAATCCGCGGAAAAGCAGACGGCGGCGGGAAGATCGGCATGCGCGTTTTCGCTGTCGAAGAAGAGGGCGTTGCCCGTCTCGAAATAGCTTTCTCCCGCGCCGCCCCTCTGCGAGGCGATGACGATCTGCGGCGCCTCGTCGGGGTTGGGGTAGACAATCCGGTAGCACTGCACGAGGCACGGCACGGCGATCTTCTCAGGCATGCCTTCCTGCTGCACGGACGTCGACCAGTGGACCTCCAGCGGCTTGTTTTCGCGCGAGGTGTTGACGCCGTAGATTACAGAGGCGTATTCGTTGCTCGCCGTCGTCCAGTCGTAGTAGAGCTCGGGGTTGTAGTTCGAGCCGGACTCGGCGAGGTTGAGAAGCCCCGGCACGGACAGGTCGATGTCCGGCGAGTAGTTCGGCGACGTGCCCGCGACGGAACCGCCGCGAAGCGTAAGCTCGTCGCCCACGGGCCACGGTTCCTCGGCCAGAGTGAAGAAGTCGGGGTTCGTGCGCGAAACCGTCCGCATCGGAAGGAACCACACGTTGTCCGACGCCGTGAGCTTGAGGCACGAATAGCCGACGTCCGTCGCGGACTTGAAGCCATCCGCATTGGCGGAGAAGACTCCGCCTTCCGGCGCGTGGGCGTGTCCGTTCGGCTCCTGGAACTTGATGAGCGATGCCGTGTAGGCGTCGGGTATCTTCACGCGATCTCCGGCGACTAGTACGGGCATCGCGTTTGTGTTCCATGTGCAGGCGTACTGGCAGCGCTCGAACGGCCAGCCCACGCCGTAGGCGTCCGACTCCATCCAGTAGACGTCGACGCGCCATGGCGCGTCAGCGGTGTCGCGCAGCGGGAATATCGCGTTGTTCTTCGGGCTGTACGAGTAGTTGCCCTTGTGCTGGTAGTAGTAGGGGCCGAACTCGTCCTCCTGCGAATTCGTGCCCGTGTCCGCAACCGGGGAAGGCCAGAGGCCCTTTGTACCGTAGCCCGTGCCGTGCGGCGCAATCTCCTCGCCGATGTGACCCGTCATGTCGATGACATCCGGCTCGCCCACCTCGATGACCTGCACGTGCTTGAGAGTCGTGTACGAGCCCGTGTCGTAGTAGGCGAGGATGAACTGTCCGCTCACCTGTCCGTAGGCTGAAAGCGTGTTCTGCGACGGATCGAAATAGACGCCCCGAACGACAACGTTCGACTCGACGATCTTGTAGCCGCCCGACTCCTTCTCGCGTGTGCCGAACTCGGGCTTGATGAGTGCGTCGGGTCCGAACATCTGCACGTATTTGCCGGAGAGGTCGATCGTCGGCGCGTTCCACGGCGCTTCGGTCCAGAACATCTTGTATGGACGCCCCGAGCAGGCCCCGGAGGCGATGTATGTGCGGTCGAAGTAGTCGTCGGCGGAATAGAACCACCGGAACACGAGCGTGCCGCCCTTCTGCACATAGACCCGCTTGCCCACGTTGTCAAAGATGAACGAGCTCTTCTCGTCGTCGCTCGTCTGGTAGTAGGCGTACGTCGCGTTCCAGTCTACGCCGGGCGGAGTGTCCAGCATGTCGCCGAGCCACACCTCGGGCTTGATGCGCTCCACGCTGAAGCCTGCCTCGCTGGCGGCGAGCGTGTAGGCCGGGAGGCCAGGCGTTGTCGGGGCGGACGTCATGACCGCGTTCGCCGCCGATCCGAACGACGCGGAGACGGACGCGACGTAGTTCGACGCGAGCCACGTGTTTGCGGAAGCGTCGGTCGTGGCGCGGATTATCGGCGCGCCCGGTATGGACAGCGTGTACGACGGAGGCGCGGCGGATGCCGCTCCCGCTGCTGCCGCGGCCATGGCCAAAAGGACTTTCCTCGTCATGGGAGGTGCCTCCTCGTCATTTCACGCGCATAATGAATACGAGCATATAGTAGGTTGGCATGATGCTGATAGGCTGTCCGCCGCCCGTGGAGGACGTCGAATAGATTGCTCCGGAACCGCTGGAGGTGCTCGTGGCGTCATAGCCGCCGGGCCACGCCACAACATGGTCCCCGGGCTTGTATCCGGATCCCTCCTTGATCAACGACACCTGGTCGTCACCAGCGTACAGGTGGGAGTGCGACGGAAGGTTGTCGACGGTAATCGTGACGCTCGCGCTACCTCCCGTTTTGCCCGCAGACGGTCCGCCGAGGACGAACCTGTTCCTCAGGTCCGGCGCATAGTAGCCGTTCACGTTACGCCCGTCACAGATCGCCCAGCCGTCGGGAATGGCGCTGGTCGGACCGCTCCACATGATGATTCCGCCGAGCGGAATCGTGCCGAAGCCCGAAATGCCCTGTCCCTGCGCGTTGAGACCGCCAGTCACGGTGATGCCCTTGGTGAACGAGGCCTTCTCGCTGAACGACGCCTCGCCCGACACAAGCATCGTGCCCTGCACCTCGGCCGACTTCAGAGTCGCCTTTCCGTCGACGCTGAACGCGCCGGAGGCGTGCGTGACGTCCGCCGCCCATGAGGCGTACGGCGTCATCAGTATCTTCTGGCGCGGCAGTATCTCGCCGCTCGACTCGGCGACTTCGAGTCCGACGAACAGGTTTCCGCTGCGGGCCTCCCTGAGCGCGTCCGCGAGGCTTTCATGCTTCGCGCCGGAGACGGTCGATCCAACGGCATCCGAGAGCTCGACGTTGAAAAGCCCGGCGTCGTCTAGGTTGACGTTCACCTCGCGCGCCCAGAGCGGCGTACCGCCAGTTGCCGCCGTGTAGAGGCGGAACTTTATCTGGCGCGACCCGGTGATCGCCTGCGTGCCGGCTCCGTTCCTAAGCACGCCCTGATAGGCGAGCGACGTCTCCACGGCCTTCGCAACTGAAACGATGGCTATGGCAATTGCAATCATCAGTATCTTTTTCATGATTTTTCTCTTTCTTTTAAATTTTGGACTTCAGACTTCAGACTTACAACTCCATTTTACATTTTACATTTTACATTTTACATTTTTCATTCGCTCACCGTCGCCTCCTTGGCGATTCGATGCATCTTGAAACGGCCTTCGGCGACGACTGGTCCGTCGCGCCTGACGCCTGTATACGTCCACTTGGCGTTCCCCGTGAGCTCTTCGACGGGAGACCATATCTCTGCCGCGTTCTCGTCGAACGCGAACTCGACTTCGCCGCCGATCGAGAACCACTCGGGCTTCACGCTGCCCTGGTAGTTGGCGATGTCGTCGCCGTTGGGCGCGGGCGTCTTGAAGTCCATCTGCTTGCCGTCGAAGAGCGGATGCAGCGCGTGGCGGAACGGGTTGGACGGCGAATCGGCCGCGATTGTGTAGCTGAACACGAGCGGCGCGGACGCGTCGCCGAACGCGCCGCGCGACGGCGCGACCGCGCCGAGGTCGACGGGGAGATTGGCCGAAGAGACGCGCGAGGAGCCCACGACGGCGCGCTGCACGAGCTTCGCCTGGCCCGCGGCGTCGACATAGACGAGCGCGCGCACCGGCATCGTGCCGCCGCTCGTGACGCCGTCCGTGCGCTTGCCGTCCGCCTGGTAGTACGAGACCTTGGACAGGCGTATGGACGCGAGCCAGAGCCCCTGCGGCCACGGCGCGGACGTCTTGGAGTCCACAGCCGAGACGGGCAGCCATGCCTGGGAAAGAGTGCCTCCGTCTTCTCGTATCGAGATTACGCCGCCGAGCTTCGCTCCCGTGCCCGCGAGCTTCGTGCGGTCCAGCGCAAGGGAGACCTTCCATGTCTCGCCCGTCGTCAGCGTGCGTGAAAGCGGCGTTGAGAAGGCCTCCCAGTTTCCGGTGGCCGTCTCGCCGTACGACTCGCGGCAGAGGAGATCGGGACGTTCCGCGCCGTCGGTGGAAACGACGTACTCCATGACGACCGTCTTGTCCGCTGCGCCGTCGTTCCGGACCGTTATCTCGTCGACCATGCCTTCAGTCGAGAAATCGACGCCGGCGCGCGGCGTGATGTAGAGCGGACCCGACCAGTCGCTCACCGATGCGCCAGGCACGAACACGACGTCGCCGTCGTTCAGCATCGGAGGCCTGCTGCCGGTGAAGCCGCCGAGGGAGACGAAGCCTGGGTTCGCCTCGTTTCTGCCCGTGATGCGCAGGAACTCGCCTGCGTTCACCGCCGGACATCCCGCGAAATAAGAATTTGCGTTGACGCTGCCCGATACCCTGACGCCTACCAGATTGCGTGTCGCAGACGCATCCTCGCCGTCGTCCGACACGTGCCAGGCGATGCGCGGCGCGGCAGGAACGCCGCGGAGATGTGCCGTAAATGGCGCCGCATTGGTTGAATAGCATACAAGAACGGTATCCGCCGCGAGGGCCTTGAGAGTCGAGCCTTCAGGAGATTCGCGCGTCCATATAAGGAAAGGCGCGCGCACGACGCCTTCGCCGGTCATTCCGCCAGATGTGGACGCCGTTCGGCGGTATGACTGCGCGTTGTAGGCCGAGACGGACCAGACGGGCCAGTCGGCGAACAGCTCGTCCGCGCCTTGCGACGGCGCGACGCTGACGTAGACGGCGTTCCATCCGTTGGACAGAACCACGTTCTGGTCGATCGTCGCGCCATGCAGCGCCGTCGCCGATCCTGCGATGGCTAATGCGAGAACGCACGGTCTTAAGCTTGGTGTTTTCATTGCAGGTCTCTCATTTTTCAGCGAGATACGGTTCTGTATCTCTCGACCATTTTCGCGAACGCCGGCGTGTTGCAGAACCCGCACGGCCTGAATTCCGGACAGAATCCCCTGTAGACGCATTCGGGGACGCAGCATTCCGCGACCTCCGGCTCGACCTTGGCGATTTCGTCCACGACGAGCTTCCACGCCGCGCGCGTCTCCGGCGAGGCCTGACCGCACAGCCTGCGGCGGCTTATGAACATGACGGACTGCGCGTTGGCGAAGCATTCGTGGACAACCGGCGCGTCCTGCCGCTTGTCGTCGCGCGTCTCGCCAGTACGGTCCGTCCGCTGCGTCGAGACAAAGTGCTCGATGCCGTATTTGTGGCGAACGAAGTGAACCGACACCCAGTATGGCAGGTCGGTCCACTTCCAGTTGAAGCAAAGCTTGCGTATGGGCGAGTGCTCGGCGAGCAGGATACGCTTCTTCCATGAGGAAGACGGCTCCTTGGTGCCCTCATCGAGGCGGATAGTCGTCCGCGCGGCGTCAGCGACTTCGCGCCACGTGCCCTTTACCTTGAGAAATTTTATGGTTGCCATGTACCTATTATAGCATAATCACACGAATCCCGTAAGCCACTTTGGAACCGCATCCGATTCGGGCGGGGGAAATTTGACATACTATGCGGAAAGCAAAGCGAAGGGAATCCGACGAGCAGAAAACTCACTTGTTCTTCGGGGACTTGACAGGCTGGAGTATCCAGCGCTTATTGTACCAGAACCACTGTTCGGGGTGACGCCGGATCGCCGCGTCGAGGATGGACATAGCCTCGCGCGTCAGGCGCTCCGCCTCAAGCCTGCGGTCCACACCCTCGACCGGTCTGAGCGTCGCAAGGTGTTCGTAGACATGACGCCCCCCCTCACGCCTCATCATGGCGACGATTATGGGCGAACCGCAGCGGACCGCAAACATCGCGCCGGCATGGCTCACGTTGGCCATCCCGCCGAAGAAAGGCACCTCGACGTCGGGGTTCTGCACGCGCAGGTCCGGAAGAATCGCAAAGGCGCGCCCCGCCTCCAGCCTGTTCTTTATCTCCACAAGCGTCCTTGCGCTGCCTCGGTCGAGGACCTCTATGTCGCCATACTGACGCTTCATCCACGCATCGATCTTCGGATTGCGCTGCTTCGCCGCTATCGCGAAAAGAGGCAGCCCGTACTTCGCCATCGACCATGCAGCCATGTACCAATTGCCGCAGTGCGGCACCATTATGACGGCGCCCTTCCCTTCGTCGATGTACTCCTGAAGCCGATCCTTGTAGTATGCGCCGTCGCAGACGTGAACATCCATCCACCGCCTGTCCAGCCCTGGCGCGCGTATCATCTCCACGCCAGTCTTCAGGACGTTCGCAAGGCTCTTTTCTGCAATTTCAAGGCACTCCGCCTCGCTCTTTTCGGGAAAGACCTGATGGAGGCGCTCAAGCGTGCGCGCCCGCTTGAAATGGAACACGCGGCACGCAACCTTTGCAATGCCGCCCGCCCCCGCCATCGCGAGGCGGTAGGGAACCATGTTCACAATGCCGCAGAAGAGACGAAGCGACATGTACTCGAAGTTGACGGATATCGCGCTCTTCTTGGACAAGGCGACCCCCTTAAGCGCCTGCGCGCTCCATGTCCCGCCTCATCGCCTTGTTCTTAAGCGACTCGCGCTTGTCGTGCATCTGCTTGCCGCGGCAGACTCCAAGATCGACCTTGATCCTGCCGCGCTTGAGGAAAACCCTGAGCGGAATGAGGGTAAGGCCCTTCGCCTCGGTCTTCAGGCGCAGCTCCTCGACCTCCTTCGCGTGGACGAGGAGCTTCCGCATGGACTTCGGCTCGTGGTTGAACCTGTTGCCGAACTTGTACGCGGCGATGTCGCACCCTACCAGCCACAGCTCGCCCTTCAGAACGGCGCCGTAGGAGCCGGAAAGCGAAACCGAACCGTGACGGACGGACTTCACCTCCGTCCCTGTAAGGACGATGCCACACTCCACCGTGTCGAGAACGGTGTAGTCGTGCCTCGCCTTCCTGTTTTCGGCGAATACGGGGTTGAATTTACCCTTTTCGGCCATCCCGTCAAGCTCCGCGTCAGTCGGCGTAAAGCGACTCAACCGCGAGCGACTTGGCGTTCCACTTGACCTTCGCCTGCTCGGCCTTCGCTATCGCGTCGAAGTCGATCTCGGCGATAAGCTTGCCTTCGGCAACCTCGCGCAGCGCAATGTCGCACTTGTCGTCGTCGAGCGAATCGGGACGCACCAGCGGCTTCGCGCCGTTGATGAGCTCGCGTTCGCGCTTCGAGATGAGATTCACCAGCACGGGAACCGACGGGATCTTCTCGTGCGCCTTCTTCAAAAGTTCATTGTTCATTCGCTTTTCTCCGTGTGAAGGATATATTATACTATATTTCGCCCTTGGGACGCAACCAGGGGTCGCCGTCACTCTGCGAAGAGCTTTGCGAGCTTCTCGAGCTGCGCGACCTTCTCCTTGTTCTCGGCGAGCTTGCGGCGCGCCTCCGCGACGACAGCCTCCGGCGCGTGCGCGACGAAGTTCTCGTTCGAGAGCTTCACCTCGCTCGACTTGATGAACCCGGCGAGCTTCGCGAGCTCTCCCGCGATGCGCTTCGACTCGGCAGCCTTGTCGACAAGACCTTCGAGCGAAAGGTAGACAGTGCCGAACTTCGTGATCTTCGACGGCATCGCGAGATCGCTCCCCGCAGGCACGAACTCGACCGACTCGGCGCGCATCGCCTTCTTCAGCGACTCGACTTCGGCCTTTGCCTTC
>SUWC01000163.1 GCA_015061665.1 Lentisphaerota bacterium | reverse complement strand
TGGCCCAAGTTTCGGTGGGATTCCGCCGAGATTGCGTCCGATCTGGAGGCTGCTTCCTTTGCAACGGGGAAGTTCTCGGGCCGACTTGCCGCAATTGGCTTTGCCGTTCAAAGCGAGGCCGTCTGCGAGACACTTTCGGCGGAAATAATGAACTCGGCCGAAATCGAGGGCGAGCGGCTCAATCGTGACGATGTGCGCTCAAGCGTGGCGAAAAGGATGGAGATCGTCCTGTCGGGCGCAAAAAGCGCGACATCCCGCGAGGCGGAGGCGCGTGCGGAGATGATAATCGACGCGACGCGAAGCTGGGAAGCGCCAATGACCGTGGAACGGCTTTTCTCGTGGCATGCGGCACTTTTCCCGACGGGCTATTCCGGGCTATCCAAGATAGCGGTCGGACGCTTCAGGGACGACAGTGACGGGCCGATGCGCGTTGTGTCGCGCCACGGGATGATGGAGCGTGTGCATTTTGTCGCGCCTGATGCGGAAACTCTGCCGGGCGAAGTCAAGCATCTGATGGCCTTTGTGAACAGCGACGACGGGGAGACGCCCTGGCTTGTCCGTGCGGCGCTCGCGCACCTCTGGTTCCTGACTCTCCATCCGTTCGACGACGGCAACGGACGTCTCGCACGCGCGCTCACCGAATATCTGCTTGCGAAGGGCGAACGTTCGGCGATGCGCTTCTATTCGCTCTCTGCGGAGATACAGGCGGAGAAGGACGCCTACTACGATGAAATCGAACGCGCCCAGCGCGGGACGCTTGACGTGACGCGGTGGCTCAAATGGTTTCTTGGCTGCCATCGCCGTGCCGTCGACGCGGCTGAGGTGCGCCTCAAGACGGTACTTGACAAGGCCGAATTCTGGGAAGCGCACTCTTCGGACGAGCTGACGGCAAACCAGCGCACGATGCTGAACAGGCTCTTCGACGGATTCAAGGGAAATCTCACGTCGTCCAAATGGGCGAAGATATGCAAGGTCTCGCAGGATACCGCCTCGCGCGAGATCAACGCTCTTGTTGCCAAGGGCATTCTTCGCCGTGAAGGCCAGGGGCGCTCGACGCACTATGCGCTATGTGAAGAATGTTGCCAATGCGGGAATGTTGCCGATTCCAATGACCATTCCCAATAAAGTTCTGCTGCAAAGGCCGCAAAGGAATGAAACCGAATGATTTCAAGTGCCGGATGTGCGGGGCGTGTTGCCGCATCAAGGACGGGATCGTGCGCGTCTCGGACGCGGAGATCGCGCGCATCGCGGCGTTTCTCGGAATGGACGAAGCGGCGTTCATCGAGCGCGAGACGGAAGTCGCGCCCGACCGGAAGAGCCTGATCCTCAAAAGCCGTCCGGACGGCTCCTGCGCCTACTTGACCGAGGACAACATCTGCCGCATCAATTCCGTGAAGCCTGAGAAGTGCCGAACGTTCCCCTTTGAGTGGACCAATCCAGACTCCGACGCAGTCTGCCCGGGGCTGACGAAATTGGAAAGGTAAGCCTATGGAAAACTACATCTGGAAATACAAGACGCCAGAGGGATTCGACGATCTCGTGATGTGCGGGGATGGCGAAGCGCTGACGGGGCTTTGGTTTGAGGGTTCGCGCGATGATGTGCACGAGGAGCGTGGGTGCGAAAGTCGCGAGACGCCGGTGTTCCGAGATACATGCCGCTGGCTTGACGAGTATTTCGCGGGGCATGATCCCGGTTTCACGCCAAGATACCGCATTGAAGGGGCGACACCGTTTCGCCGGGCGGTCATCGACGAGATGCTGAAGATTCCGTACGGGGCCACGGTCTCATACGGCGACATCGCGAAGGCGATTGAGAGAAAGCGCGGCGGCAGAGTGTCGGCGCAGGCCGTCGGCGGCGCGGTCGGATGGAATCCGATCTGCATTGTCATTCCGTGCCACCGCGTCATCGGCGCGAACGGCAGTCTCACCGGCTACGGCGGCGGGTTGGGAAATAAGGCGTCGCTGCTGGCGCACGAGGGCGGATGGTAGAAATCTGGCCCTTATTTCTGCCGTCTGGTTGCAAGATAAGGTTGTATGATATAATTAGCAGCTGAACATTCTAAAACAACGCAAGAGAAGAGGATAGGCGATGAAGAAATTTATGAAAGCGCTTGGATGCGCGGCAGGGGCTTTTGTTGTGTTTGCTCTGCTGGCGGCATTAACCATTGTACTCGACATCCCAGGAGGCAAGCGTTTCCGCCGTTACTGTTCTTATTCAGACATGAAGGCGTTGATGGTTGCGGAGGAGGACGACATTACGGCCACGCTGGATTACGATCGCGACGGGACGAATTACACGTTGGTTGTTTTAAAGCCGTGCCGGTACCTCGCGTCGGGGGCGGCCGTCCTTGTATATGGTCCAGACGGTCGCCTGTTCGACAGGACCGGCGACGAGGGTGACGACGGGCGCTTTCAGCGGGAATGGCCGCGTCCGTGGAACTGGAGGCATGCGGAAACGGTTCGCCGTCTGAAGGCGATCACGATGCCAGAAGTGTACTTTTATGCCCCTGCTACGATGAAGGATTTCGTCGAGTATATGAGTCGGGCGACAAAAGACTTCGACAGCCCAGACATTCCGCTTGAGAGCCGAGGAATAACGTTCGTTTGCGCGGATTCTGTTGCCGCGAAGACTGGGCCGGAAAAACCGAAACAGAAAACAGCCTTGATTCCCTGCGACGGTATAGGGGCAACAACTACGGCCTGGGATATGCTGACGAATGTCTGCAATTCCGTCGGTTGCAGATTTAAAGTTTATTCGGGAAAGGTTGAGATGGGCAAAATGCCCGAGAAATACGACCAAGTGCATATTCCAAACAGTAGTAGCAGGAGAAAACAACAATGAAGGCGGTATTGATGACATTGTTCAGTCTGGAGTTTTGCCGACTGGTTGAGCTGCTTGTGTTCTCGTTTTGACGGGGATGGCCGCAAACAGGATGTTCGGATGTGAAATGCGATTGTAGCCGCAAAGGCCGCAAAGAAAGGAAACCGAAGATGAAAAGAAAAACGATGGTGTTTGTATGCGCGACGATGGTCTCATTAGCGGGGTGCGTGAGCGTTCCGAAAGTGGACAATGCGCCTGTCTCGGCGCTTGACCTGAACCGCTATCTCGGCGAGTGGTACGAGATCGCACGGTTCGACCACAGCTTCGAGCGTGGCGTGGAACAGGCGAAGGCAAACTATACACAGAACGCGGACGGTACGATCAAGGTCGTGAACTCCGGCATCAA
>SUWC01000162.1 GCA_015061665.1 Lentisphaerota bacterium | reverse complement strand
CGAGGGTCATCCCCTAGGGGATGATAGCAGGGAGAAATTATCCACTCCATCGATCACATCCAGGAGAATCAATGCACTCCGCAGAACTAAACGTTCCCCAAAACCATGTTTACCTTTTCAAACCACAATTCAGTGACACGCGGCGGATCCGCCGCGGATTTGGTATAATGTCCGCAAACCAACTGAATAAGGAAGGAAAGCCAACATGAAACGAATTGCAGCTGTGTGTCTTCTGGCGTCGTTTGCCGTTGCCACTGTATACGGTAAGACCGTTGTCGGAAGCTCGAGTGCCTCGAACAGTGCTATCATTAGGGAAATGTCCGTGTCGGACTTAGAGAAGGCCTTTGGGGGAAGTGGCTTCGGCGGCGGCTTTAGCGGTAACGGCGTAAGCTTCGGAAACGGGGTAAAGAGCTACACCGGCAAGCCTGCGGTCGTTCTCAAGGAGTGCTGCGTCTATCCGCCTATAGGCACAAACGTGCCGAGTTCCGCGACGTTCGACAGGTTCAAGTATGGGCGCAAGGGCTATTTCGCGGCCACGTACATTGTCCTCGCGCAGAACATCGTAGACATAGACCTTGAGAATCTTGTCGTCGAATCGATAACAGACGGTTCGGGCAAGGACTACACCAAGAAGAAGAACGGCGACGCCAACTGGGAGGTTGAGCCGTTTCGCTCGGCCGTGAACCGCGAAGGCGGATTCGCGACGTTCATGCTGTGCGGCGGCGGCAATGCGTGGGCGAAGTCGCTCCCGAAGGTAAAGGGCAAGGTCACGGTCACTGTCGCCGACAAGATGGCGACGAAGGATCTGCCCGGCAAGGTTTCGTCCGGCAAGATCGGCGAAGGCGAATACTCCTACAAGGTCAAGCTCGCCTCCAACTTGATGAGCGACGAGAAGTCGCTTGAGGTTTCGCCGGTCGGAAGCAAGGCCGACTGCGAGCTGGAGGTCTACTGCGGGGACAAGAAGCTCGGCAGCACGGGCAGCTTTTCGATGAACGGAAAGAAGTCCTATACCTTCAAGAAGCCCGACGGCGACGACATCGTGATCAAGATACAGTTCCCGGAGGGCGCGAAGAAGATTGTCATACCGTTCGGCTGAACTGCCGAAACGGACAGATGCCCGCCCGATCTTGCCGCGCCAAGACCGGGCATGTTTTTCGGCTGCCTGGGATGATTCCGGCTGCCGCTACTGGTTGATCGTCACGTTCGAGTTGACGATGGTGATCGACTTCTGCTCGACTGTCGCGGATGCGGGCTGCGCGACGGCGACGGTGGAGAACGTACCGAAGTTCGACCAGCAGCTGATCGGGCTTTTGTGCGCGCGTTCGCGCTCAAGCTCGAACCTGATTGCCTCCGCGCGCGCCGCGCTTATCTTTGCGTGGAGGTTGTTCACGGGTTTCGGAGCTTCGCGGCGGATTTCGCCGGTGTTCTTCTTGTAGGTGTCGTGGAACGGATCGTTCGGAGATGAGAACGCGCTCCTGTGCGGAGCGGAATGATGTGAGCCGGAATGGTGGATTCCGTTTTGCCGGACATGGTGTCCGCGGCTTCCTGATTCCGCTCCTCGCGGGCCGATTCCCGAACCTCCCGGCATGGCGAATGCGGCGATTGCGATTGCCGCGAAAGCCGCGGCGAGAAATGTCTTTCTGTTGTCCATAATGCACCTCCTTCTTGTGTTTCTGTCCTGATAGGCGGCCATTCTCGGAAAATCTGACAGTGATAATGCTCGCGGCGCATCTGCCGCGGATTTGGTATAATGTTCGGCGAAAGTGAAATCGGGACTGCGAAATCAGGAAAGGGAGCGCATGCCGATTGAAGATAACACATCGCTGGAGAGATCTGCGAATTCCCGCGCGTGGGACATTCTGCGCGTCGGGGCGATTGTCGTGCCGTGGCTTTGCGCGGTGATCCTTCCAGTGCTTTTGTTGACGGGTTTCTACGCCAGCGTCGGGCGGCTCCTCTTCTTCGACTTCGTCATGATGCCTTTCGCGAACGTGGCGTACCTCGCCCTCTCGCTTGGCGGAGAGGGGGCGTTTGGTTGGGTTGCGTTCCTGTTCTTTGCCGGAGTCGTCTGCCCGCCCGCCCTGGCACTCGCTTTTGCTCGCTGGTGGCGCAGCCGAGGGTTCTGGCTCGTGTGGGTCGGATATCTCGCATTCGTGGCGGAGTCCGCATTGCTCGCGACGCTACTCGCATTCTTCCTGTCGCCGCTGAACAATCTGAACAATCTGCTGGAAGGGTTGCGGCTGTGAAACGTCCGACGAAAATTATCATTGGCGCATTTGCCGCCGTTGTCGCAGTCTGGGTCGCTGCGTCGCTTTACTTCTCGGTTGTCGGACGCGACATATCTGGTGACTTCATCTGCGAATACCTGCCGCCCGATCTCGACCTCGCGCCGGAAGAGAACGCATATACCGCGATAAAGACGTTCGCGGACAATCTTCCGACGAATAATGCGACGCTGCTCGCGATCGACTACCGGCTTCGCAAGGCGTACCTCGACGGCGAGACAAACAGACTCGACCTTGCGGACGCCGCGCGCGAGTACCTCGCAGCGGAGGCTCAGACGATTGCGGCGGCGAAGGCTATTCTATCCTCGCGCGGAATCGCCGTGGCGCAGGATGAGGTGCTTGATGCCGGTGGGCGGTTCTGCACGCTAATGCGCATCGGCAACATCTACAAGGTGAAAGCCACATACGAGGCGTCGAGCGTCGATCTCGCGACTGGACGAGCTTCCCTGATGGAGCTGCACGACGTCGGGCGCTTCTTGATGGATTCGGACTCGCTTGCCTACGGAATATCCGCGTTGATCGGCGAGGCTCTTTGCAGCATCGCGCTATATACGGCCACGAAACCACTGTTTGCGCCGGAAGAAGACGAGGCCTGGCGTGCGCATCTGCGTGACCTCGTGCGTGAAGACATGGCGGGCGACGCGGAACGCTGGAAGCGGATGGCGCGTCGTTCGTTCGCCGGATATACACGGGCGGATGTGGAGACCGCCGCAAAAAACAGAATGAAGCTTCTCGGAGTCATGTATGGCAAGACGCTGGGCGATCTGTTTCATCTGGGAAGCGATGTGTCTGCGCGGGCCCGTCTGCTGGATGATACATGGGACAGCACAGAGCGCAATTTCCTCTTCGTCTTGCTGATGGCATGTCCTGGGTACTCGTCCTACTGCTTTCAGCCGAACCGGATACTTGACGCGCATCGAGCCGAGACGGACCGGTTCTGCCGCAAGGTCGACGAGGGAACATA
>SUWC01000048.1 GCA_015061665.1 Lentisphaerota bacterium | reverse complement strand
CGGTCGAGGCGCGCCATCCGTTTTGCCGCTCGCACTCGACCGCGCAGGGCGCGACCTCGGGGAGAAGCTCGTTCACGTACATGTCGTAGACGTGGTACGTCGTGCGCTTGACGATGCCCTTGTCGTGGACGAAGATGAAGCCCGTCGTGTTCACGACCGGCGCGAAGCACGCCATTCCGACGATGTCGCCGTTGCGCATGAACGAATTGAGCTGGCAGGCGGTGTAGACGGCGTCGGCCATCGTGTATGTCGAGTGCGTGTCGTTCCTCCTGCGGGCCTTGACGTCCATTCCGCGGCGGAAGTCTCCGTGCCACGGATGATGCCATCCGCGCAGGTTCCACTCGTCGTACGCGATCTTTACGCGCCCTCCGCCGAGGCGGGCCTTGTCGAGTATTCCGCGCACTGCGCGGATGTTGTTTTCGGCGTTGTCGGTGAGCATCATCGCGCCTACGTAGTCGGTTGGATTGTACTTGACGGCGAGAATCTGTCCGTAGTGGTGGATGCAGACGTAGTCGAGAAGATGGCCTGCCTCCCTGAGAAGCGGAAGCGTCCACTTCTCGTTAGGCGTCGCGGCGGCGAGGAGCTTCGTCTTGATGTCGGCCGCGCGCATCATCTTTGAGCTCTCGCGCACGAGCGGACCCCACTCGCCGACGGTCTTCGCGCCGGTCTCGTGTCCGCCCCAGTTCTCGTTGCCGACGCTCCAGTACTTGATGTTGTAGGGCTCCTTGTGTCCGTTGCGCTCGCGCATCTTCGCGTACTTGCCCATCGTCTGGTTGCAGTATTCGACCCAGTCGCTCATCTCCTCAGGCGTGCCAGTTCCCGCGTTCGTGCAGATGTACGGCTCGCAGCCGACCTTGCGGCACCATTTGACGTACTCGTCGGTGCCGAACGTGTTCGGCTCCTCGACAAACCACGCCTTGTCGTACGTCGGCTCGCGGTTCGGACCAACTCCATCCTGCCAGTGATAGGCCGACACGAAGCAGCCGCCCGGCCAGCGGACGACTGGCAGCTTGATGCGCTTGAGCGCGGCGATGACGTCCTTGCGGAATCCATCCTCGTCTGCGAGCGGCGACTTCGGGTCGAAGACTCCGCCGTACACCTGGTTGTCGAAATGCTCGAGGAACGAGCCGAAGATCATCGGGTCGTACTTTATGTTCTTCGCGTCGGCCTTGAGCGCGACGGAATTGCCCTCGGCCATAGCCGATATCGCCACCCCTGCCGCAAGCGCGGCGACCAAAATGTTGATGCCTGATTTATTCATTTTCTTTTCCTTTGTTGGGTTACTTGACAATTGCGAGCGAAAAGACGGCTCCGGTCCAGGTGGTGCCCTTCTTTCCGCGAAAACAGACCATAACGCGCTCCTTGCCCGCGGTGAGCTCCCTCGGTATCTCGAAGCGTTCGGTGAAGAACTGACCCGGATGCTTTCTCTCAAGCGAGATGGTCGCTATCACCTTCCAGTCGACGCACAGCTCAAACGTCCTACCGTTGTCGTCGCCCCAGAACGTCGCCTCGACGTACTGCTTCGCCTTCGGGTCCACAGCGAGTTCGTACATGAACCTGCCGCTCTCGCCCGGAGCGTGGCGGAACTTGCGTCCGCGGTTTTCGCCCACGGTATCGTGCGCGCCGTTCCAGCGGTGCGCCTCCTCGTCGGGCCACCATCCGATGACGACCTGGTCTACGACGCTCGCCTTGCGCGCCGCAAGCGCCTTTTCCGCCTCGCGCCGCGCGTTCTCCCGCTTCTGGAATTCGGCTGCCGCGCAAACAGGAAAGAGTGCCGTGTAGTGCTCTTCGTAGACTTTCCACAACGGCATGAACTTCATTCCCTCGGGACGCTTCGGCATGCCGCCAGACGCGAGTACCGCACGCGCGGGCTCGTCGGTCCCGCCGGGCGCCCTGTGCGGGTCGTCGCCCCAGCGCCTCTTTGCGAAATCCTCCTTCCTGAACTCAGGCGCAGTGAGGCCTGCGAGAATCTGCGGACCCTTCGCGTACGCGACGAACTTTCCGTCAGCGTACGTCTCTGCACGGACGCCCATGGGGATGTCGATTTCGACAACATCGCCGTCAGACCATGTGCGGTCGATGACGATGTATCCGTCGGGTCCGCACGCAACGGACTTCGGCGCACCACATACCTTGACGGCGGGCGCGGCGCACCACGATGGCCTTCTTACGAGCATCTTGAACTTTGCGGGGCCCTTGCAGGAAACCGTGATCGTAGACCTGTCCTCCGCGGGGAACCTTGTCTTCTGCGTCAGGGTCACGCCCTTTGCGCGCCAGCTGAGCGTGGAGTCGAGAAACAGGTTCACCCATACGCTGGACGCATTGTGGAAGTAGGCGAACTCGGCGAACCGCTCCGGGGCCTCAACGCCCGCGCCGACGCAGCACGTCCACACGTGGTGTCCGTGCGAGAACGCCTTCTCCGCAACAGGCTTGAGGCTCTGGTAGAACAGGAACTCGCCGCCCTTGCGCCCGATGCCGGACAACACGCAGTTTACGAGCGCACGCTCCACGTAGTCCATCTTGTCCGCCCTCGGGTCCTCGCAGAAGAGGCTCGCGGCAGTCCGCATCATTGCGCATACCGCGCACATCTCGCCGCACTCATTGCCAAGGTTGCGCTCGGCGTCCCTCTGCGGGAAGAACCGCTCGCGGTTTCCGAACGCGCCCGTGGGGAAGGCTCGGCTTCCCACAACGGCGTTCCAGTACGTCCGCGCGGCCTTGACCGCGTCCGCGCTTCCGTCGACGAAGCCGATGTAGGCAAGCCCCGCGACCTTCTCGCTCATTGCGCGCGCCGAGGCGCCGTCGAGCTTGTCCTCTCCCCGCACAAGCGGCTCGAACGCCTTTTTGTCGAAGAGCTTCGTCTTCGCAGCCTCGAGGTAGCGATTGTCCTTCGTGTCGACGTAGAGGTCCACGAAAGTCCCGTTCAGCTCGCCCCATTCGGACACGAGGAGCTTCTGCATCTGCGCATCGTCGAGTTTCGCGACAACGCCGAGGAACCAGTCCGCGAGTTTCCGCTCCACCTCGAGCGCCCTGGCGCTTCCGGCTGCGCGGTGCGCGTCGCGGAGGCCGCGCATCACCTTGTCGAGGGTGTAGAGCGGACGCGACCAGCGGCACACGTCGAACTCGCCGGCCGTGAAGTCGCCGGACTTCACCCTGTCCCAGACCTTGTCCTTCGGAATCGGCAGGCAGTATCCGTCCTTGTTCGCAAGCTGGCACTCCCACAGCTCCTCCACGAGATAGTCCACTTTGCGCTTCGCCTCGCCGTTCTTCGTGTGCGCATAGATGAGCGAAAGCGCACTCAGGCAATGCCCTAGCGAATGGCCGGCCATATGTCCACCCTCCCATCCGCCATAGCGGTGGGCCTTCCGCGGCAGACCCGCCGCCCTGCGGAATTCAGCCGCCAGGCGCGCAGGGTCGATCTCCTTGAGCAGATACGCACGGTTGATTTCTACGGCGTCGGCGAACGGGCCTTCCTCGCCGAGCGAAACGGAACCGTGGCCGAACGGCACGCATTTCCTCGCCGCGCAGCAGTTCAGCGCCGCGACAACGCATATCAACGATGCAAAAAACCTTGTCATCATGTCTCCTCGCTATCTGCTTCACGAAGTCTCGTCACCTGACGGACACCGACAGCTCGTCGCCGTCGCTCCAGTCACGGACGATTTCCACATACCCGTCCGCGCACGCCTTCGCCTGGACTGGTTTACCGTTCACGGAAACGCGAGGCCTTGAACCCTTCACGCCCCTGAAGCGAAACCTCTGGAGCACGGGCGCGCCCTTCCTGCGCACCTTGTACCTGGCGGTCGGCGCGGTAGGCCACTCGGTCTCGGCAACAAGAGCAAGCCCCTTTTCCCTGAATATGGCGATGGACGAGACGTACTGGTTCACCCACACCGTCCGAGGACTTGTCGAATAAGCGTAGCGCGCCGGACGGACGGCATGCACCTCGGCGGGCCCGATGTTCCGCGTCGACGCGACGCGCTTCTCCAGCATTGCTGCCCTCGCGTCGATGAAGTCCATTATCGGCGCCGACGGCTCCTCCTCGAACATGGACGCCGCGAGCGACATGAGGTCGAACGTCGCCTCGTCGCTGTCGGCCCCGTACTTCGGCGTCGTGCGCGCATAGTCGAGATACGCGAACGCCGCCTTGCGCAGCTCCTCCCACCCCGTTGCGCGGTGGCGCATGTAGATGCCTTCCATCTTAGCGGACATGGCTTCCGCGGGTTCGGCCGCGAAGTTGTATTCGCCCTTGCGCATGGCGTCGAAGTACGGCGTCCTGCAGAAGATGTTCCATCCGTCATGGTAGTAGTCGACCACCCCAAAGGACTTGTATACGTCAATGAACACGCGGTTGAGCCCCGCCCAGTCGCCAGCCAGCCACTTCGCGCGCCTGGCGTCGCGTCCCTTGGGGTCGTTCGTCTTCTTCCACCATCCGTCGCGGAACCAGTCCACCCAGTCCTTCGCGAGCCAGAACGCGCGGTCGTTCTTCGCAAGACGATTCGCGTCGATCAGCCCCACAAGCACATGACAGGCGGTGCGGACGGGGAAGTCAGGACACTCGTCCTTGAACGCCTCCTCCTCTGGAACTGTCATGAAATAGCGCTTCCATCTTGCCTTGCTCGCTCGCGCACACCCGAACAGCTCCTCCACTACGTAGGCGACCCGACCCTTTGCCGCTTCGTCCTTGCCAGCGGCGCAGAGTCCGCTCATCGCGCTGAGATAGAACCCAAGCGCGCGGCCCTCAGCCTCGCGTGACTTCTCACGCGCGTCAGCAGGCGGCTCGCACTTATCGGGCAGCCCTGCCGCGCGGCGGAACGGGTAAACAAGCCGCTCGGGACGGACGGCGAAAAGCTTTTTCCGTGCGACCTCGGACACGCCGTGCGCAGCTCCCGTCCTAGCGCGAACATCCGCAGCGGGCAGAAACTCGGTCTTGGGAATCGGCGCTGCGGCAAACGCGCTCAGCGCGAACAGCGCGGTGCAAAACGATGCGGTGCGGGCGTTCACCACGTCACCTCCCTGATGCGTCCGTCGTCGATGTACTCAAGCGGAAGCATCCACACGCTCCGGCGCTCACGATGGGGACGCGGCGCGGGGGTGCGTTCCGCATACAGCTCGTAGTTGTATCCGAATATCCAGCTCTTCCCGAGGAATTCGGCGATGCCGACCTGGGTGGACGGTGAGCGCACGTCAGCCTGAACAAACCAGTCCACAAAAGTCCAGGGGCCTTCGGGTGCGTCTGCAGTTGCGTACGCTACGCCGACGGGGATCTTGCGCGACGAATAGGCCATGTAGTACTTTCCTCCGCGCTTCCACACCCACGGCCCGGAGTGATAGTACCGCGGACGGCCCGGGCGGAACACCCCGTCGGTGCCGAAGGATGTATCGAAGGATATCATGTCGTCGCTAAGCCTCGCGACGTAAAGATCTGCAAGCCCCCAGTACAGATAGACCTTCCCGTCGTCATCGACCAGCACGGTCGGATCAATGTCACCGTTCGTGCGCGCGACGAGCGGACGCCCTATCGGATCGTGGAACGGACCGGACGGCGAGTCGGTCACAAGGACGCCGACAGCATTGGCTCCGTTCTTCGTCCTTCCGGACGTGTAGAGATAGAACTTCCCGTTCCGCTCCACGCACTGAGCCGCCCATGCCCTGTTCTCAGCAGCCCACGAGAAGTTCGTCGGGCTCGCGACGACGCCGTGCGAGACCCAGTTCGTACCGTCCGCCGTCGAGTAGCACATCCAGTCGGGCATCTTGAGCCTGTCCGCGTCGTCGGCATCGTGCCCGACGTAGAGGTACATCCGTCCGCCCGACACGAGCGGCGCGGGGTCCGCCGTGTACGCGTCGTGGAACAAAGGCGCGGGGATGTCGGCCGACGCACCAAGCGCAAAGGCCACCGTCGCCCCTGCAAAAGCGACCTTGAGCAGCCCCCTCGCGAACGCCCTTGCGACGGCCTCGGCTCGGTCGGAGACGCCCATCTTGTCGTAGAGATGCTGGGCGTGCTTCTTTATCGTGCCGGCAGATATGCCGAGGATTTTCGCAATGTCGGGGTTGGAGAGCCCTTTTGACATGAATTCAAGTATCTCGCGCTCCCGCGTCGAAAGCTCGCCTGACGAATCGTACGACTCAAGGACGGCCCGCACCTCTTCGGAAAGAAAGCGCTCGCCCCGCGCGACGGCCCGTATGGCGTCGACGATAGCCTTTGGCGAAAGCGTCTTGAGGGCATATCCCTCAACGCCGATCCTGTGGACGGAAAGTATGTCCTCCTCGACGTCGCTCGTCGTAAGGACAAGAACCTTCACCCCGGGGGCGTTGGCGCGGATGTCCTCGAGCGCCGCAAGTCCGTCGACCACGGGCATCCTGAGGTCCAGCACAACTACGTCGGCACCAACCTCCTTGAGGAACGCGGAGGCGCCTTCCCCGTTGGGACGCTCGCCGACGAACTCAAGGTCGCCGGAGTGGGACAGCACGGTCTTAAGGCCGAACCGCAGAAGATCGTGGTCGTCTATGATCGCGACTTTTGTCATTTTGACCTCCTCATTTCTGCCACCGACATGCGAATGGAGTTGTTCCTGTGAACTTTTCTGTTGATGTCCGACAGCGCGTCGATTACGGTGCTCATCGTTTCCGACACTTCCTTCGGAGTCCCCTCGCCGCACTCCTGCGCCGTTTCGAGCAAGTACCTGGAGCCGGAAAGCTGCTGCTCGATGCTCTCGTGCAGCCTGCCGGTCCTGCGCCGCTCCGTGGCCAGCCTGTTCACCAGGAACCTGGCCTTCCTGCGGCTGCGGAGGATAAAGTATGTAAGCAGGAACAGCACTGCAATTACGGAGACCGATATGAGCGTGACAGCTACAACGGCCCTGACGCGGGCCTTCCTGTCTTGTTCTGCCTTGCGCCTCATCATGGCGCGACGAACCATTTCGCCCGCGGGGAGCGCGTCGACAAGCGCGTCGGGATCCGTCGGAGGATACTTCAGTATCTGCACGTCGGACTCGGACGACACGATGAACTCAAGCCCCTCCATTACGCCGGATATCTCGACCTCGGCGTCCACGTAGCCGCTCCACTCGTCTGGCCCGCCGGGGACGGAGACGGCGCAAAGCCCGTCCGCCGTCGAGAGCAGAAGCCGCGACAGAGGTCGATCCCCTGCGCTGCGCACGGGCTGGATGCGAAGGACTACGCCTTCAATCGCAGCCACGTGGCCAGCGGTCTCGCGGGCAGGTTCCGCCGCGAGAAGCGAAGCAAGCAATGCCGCTATCGCAAGTACCATTTCAGTCACCACTCCTTTCAGATGTCACTTAAATTCGCTACACCTATATTCTACCTTATTTCGGCATAGAAAATCTATACCCCAACGGTAGTAGTGGAACGATCGGCAAGGATGGTGTCTTACGGTGTGCCTACCTGATCCGAATGAGGAATTTCGGCCTGTGGTCCTTCGCCGGCTCAAGCTCATAGCCAACGAGCCTGTCGACGCGTCCCTTCCCCGTGAAGTCGACGCCGTGAATGTCACGGGAATCGCCGAAAACACGGAACGAAACAGCGCCCGACGAATCGGACAAAGTCTCCCATTCGCCGCATGAATACACCGACACGGAAACCTCATTGTTGACGCAGTCCACGTCCAGCCTTATCGCGTACGCAACGCCAAGGCTCGGAGCAAGCCGAGGCGCGGAGAGCCTGCGCCAACCCCTGCGCGAAAGGAGATGGAACCAAAGGCTTCCGCCGTCTTCGGCAAGGACCACGCACGCGCGCGGGAAGCCGAGGTCGGAGGCGGACGGCAGATCGGACGCTTCAAGAGGTGTCTCCTGCATGACGACAGACTCGATCCGCACGCCCTTCCCTCTCGTCGAGACCGCGGATGCGTCGAGCGCAAAGTCGGTCTTGTCGTCAAGCGACTCGGAGTCGACATTCAGCGGGCAGTCCCCTCCGACGGACCATGTTCCGTTCACGGGGCCGCTTCCGCTGAACCACACCTCGCCGTCGTCTTCGAGATCGACCGTGCCGTCCGCGTTGCCCAACGACGCGGGGACGACATACACGACGTCCTCGCCTTCCACGAATTTCGCGTTGCCCACGATCAGCTGGTCTGTGAGTTTCGCCTCGTTCGCCTTTACATACACCGCGCGGTCGGCTACTATATACGCCTTGTCATGCATGTCGACGACTGTTCCGCCGGGGAGCGTCCAGGCCACCGCACCCGAGAGCTTCCATCCGCTGAGGTCAACCGCCTCGTCGTTTTCGTTTGCTATCTCCAGCACTCCGTCGCCTGTCTTGACGAACGACAGTTTCGGCGCAAGCGCGGCAATCGAGCTCTGAGCATCGGGTATGCCGACGTTAAGCCCCTCGCCGTATCCGACCTGCCACGCCGTGTTTTTCACGCAATGCGTCTCGAACAGATGCCGGCGGCGCGGAACCACGTAGTTGTCCCATAGGTCGTCGACGCCTTCGGAATGCGAAAGCGCCTTGTTCCAGCAGTAGATCACAGTATCGAGCCAGAATGTTCCGCTGCTGCCGGCCGGGAGGTTGTTCCTGTCGGCGCGCCATTTTGCGTAGTCGAGCTGAGCGCATTCCCAAGTGGCGTTCGTGACGGACGCGACGTAGCGCCAGAAAGGCGTCGCGCTCTTCGGCGTCCCAGGCGGCATGAGCTGCGTGTCCATAATTGTCCTTAGGCGGCGCAGGTACATGCGGCGGAACTTCGTAGACTGCCAGATCGCCTCGCAAGCCCAGTTTTCGCTGTCGGGATGCGAACGCTGCCCGTTCGCGAAATAGCAGAGGACTCGGCGTCCGCCGAAGAACGGATGCGCCTTGAAGCGATCCTCCTCCGCGAGGCGCATCGGCTTTGAGCCATTCCACATCGTGGAGTATATATGCCCCCACGACTGGTTCATGTCGTACCCAAGGGGCATCCAAGTCTCGGTTCCGTTGACGTCGCCGTAAGTGGAAAGGTTCGCCCACGTGTCGTCCGTCTCCATCGTTATGCGCGCCGCCGCGAGGTAGTTAATCCACGCCGGGAGGTCGAATGTCTTCACGACCTCCTTCGTGACATGCGCCTGGTCGTCGACAGACGCCTGCATGCCGTTGTTGAAGGACTTCACCCAGTTGCGAAGCGGCACATACGCATTCCAACTCGTCTCGTCTCCGTCGTCGGGCGTCTTCTTCTCGCATTTGACCCAGTTGTACATCTCGGAATTGTCGGTCCACGACTTGCCCCAGTGGAGGCACCCCGAGTTCTTGTAGCCATATCCCTTCGGATCGAGCTTGTAGTAGTCCTCGATGAGCTCGTCGGAAAATCGTATCGTGTGAAACGCGAGCTCGTAGAATTCGCCGTTCAGGTTGAGTCGTGCCGGATAGTGGAACGGCACCTTGCACCCGACCTGACGGAAGAGCCAGAACGCAAGCGACTGGCGGACGTACGCCGGATCACAGTACTCCGCCGTGAAGGAGGTCTTGCGCACCTCGATCTTCTCGCCGTCAAGAGGGTTGGTGCATACAAGCGGATGGCACTTCGCGAACTTGAGCCCGTGCGCCTTCTTGCGGAACGTTCCCGATGTGTTGCCGCGCAGGTCGATTCTCACATTGTCGTAGTATGCGCCCGTCTGCGAATCGAATATCCCGCAGCGCGCGTTGTAGGGCACAAGCGAAAGATCCTGCTTGTCCGCGTCGACGTCCATCTGCGAGAGGCTGTTCCCCTCGACAAACCAGTGGAACGTCTGGAGCTTCGAGTCCTCTAGATCGGCTCTTTCAACGACTGTGCCGAGGTACTGGAATCCGTCGTCTGGATTGAGGAACGACGGACTCCTCCACGTCGCTCCGCCTTCTTCCTCGATAGTCGTCCATAGCCTGAGCAGCCCGCCTGCGGCGGGCAGGTTCGCGGCCGGTATCGTCGCCGTCCAGTACTGCCCCGCGCCCTTCTTGTCTACGGAGCCCTTCGCCATGTCGATAGAGTTGGTAGTCGCAGAACTGCCGACGCCCGAGATGTAATGGAGCGTGACGGATTTGATTGCTTTATCGTCCAGCGGATTGACAGGAATCGAGACGACATAATCCTCGCCGACCTTCGGACGCGCCAGCGGATCGAACACGGAGAGCTTGTGCTTCACTCCGAAAAGCGGTCCGATGTTCGGTCCGTAGGCAACGGCTCCCGTCGCGTCGTTCGCCGCGCCTTTAGTCGCGTGCGGCATGACAAGGCGCGAACAATACGACCAGTCGTCCTTCAGGTCAACGGGCACGTACTCCGTCTGCAGCACCGCATCGCCCTTGAGCAGGCTGACCATCGGGAACTTCTTTGGGTTTACCTTGAACGGGACCACGGACAGTCCGTCGTAGACAGCAGCCGTGACGCCATCCCCGCCCATGTCCTCGGCGTTATCGTACTCTTCGCTCGTGTAGACTACGAAATACTCCCCGGGCGCAAGAGTTGCGGACGGCAGGTTCGAGAACTTGCCAGCGCTCGGCGCCTTGCCGATGTTGAAGCGCTGGAGTTCGTAGTCGCCGAGATCGACGGACTCCTCGCCGTCGTTGTAGAGCTCGATCCACCCAGATTCCCTACCATTTGGGTCCAGAGCTTCGGGACGCGGACATATCTCGGAAATGCGCAGCCCTGCGGCGGGGAAGGACGCCGTCAGGGCCAACGCTGTAAGCACAGTGTTGCGATTCATGATCGTTTATCGAATGGAGATGAAGAATCCGTTGATCGGATTGCGACGCATCAGCTTGAGTGAACCGCCGCTCGCGCGGGCATACCATCCGAACCCCTGCTCCGTGCAGGGGGCGACCACCTTTGTGTCTGGTGTGCCGCTGAACTCGCCGGTCGCGTTAAGCATCTCGTACGAATTGGGGTCGGTCTGGTCCAGAAGCGTGTCCGCTAGCCCTTCCGCCAGGATGACGACAACCCCCGAGAACGTAGCGCTGACTGCACTGATGACGGGCGTACTTTCTAGTGTCGGAAGCATGAACTTCGACCCGGTCTCAAAAGCAATGCCGCCAACCTGCACGTTCGACGACGCGTAGAGCTCGGCGCCCTCACGGATGAAGACGTTGAGATTGGAATCCGCGTGCGTGAGCTCGCATGTTCCTTCGGCTATATCGAGATTACCGCTCCCAAACAGACCGCTCGAGATCTTCCCCTCGCCGACCTTGCGAAGAGTGGCGTTCGTCGCGCCCTCGTAGAAGTCGCCGGTCATGTCGAACTTGGTGCACGAGTAGAACCGTATCGAATTGTCTAGCGAAACGTCGTAGTCGCCGACGCCGACGTTGATCGTGACATCCGCGCCGTCAACGACGTTGATTGCGTGGTGCGTGCCGAATCCGTAGAGCTTGAGCGCGCCAAAAGATATCTCTCCGCTCTTGAAGCCGATGCCGATCTTGCCCTTAACGTTCATCCGCCGGGCGCCGGAGAATCCGGACTCGGACGTCATGAACACCTTGTTGTAGGCCGCGTCGGCGTCGCTCCACTCCATCCCGACGAGTCCCTCGAAGCCCGAGTTGTCCCCGTAGAAATGGCAGTCGTCGCGGAATATGACGTATCCCGACCCTGTCAGCTTCCCGTAGAGCATCAGCGGCGAGCCATTGCCCCTGCGACCCTCGAGCCAGCTGTCCGTGTTGTCGTTGATGTACTGGATCTCGACTGTCGTCTCTGCAGCGATTGTGCCGGGAAGTCCGTTGGCGACAAGTCCGGCATGATATAGCGCAAGGGTCCCAGTTCCGTTTATCTCGTTGAAGTGCACTTGGGGATGGACGCTTCCCGTGTTAGTCGTCCTGAACGTCACGTGCGCGTCTGCGACGATGTTCGAAACCGTCTTGCTCGCGTCAAGATAGACGAGCGCATCGCCGTCGAAAATAACCGTCTGCGCCACTGACGGAATCCCGCGCGACCAGTTCGCCGCGACATTCCAGTATCCCTGCGCCCCGCCGACCCAGTAGTTGGGCGTAGAGGCGTCGTATGGTTCGCCTGCCGTGGCCGTAACCTTTCCGCTTGCGGAATCGTATGCGACGGTCCAGTTGTACTGAGTGCCCGTAATCTTGACGACGTCGGCAGCGTTTACACCGTCCGCGACGGTCACGCCAGCAAGTTCGAAGGACTCTCCGTCCGCCGGCGGCACGACGTTGAGCCTTCCGCCCTCGATGGTGTACTCGGACGCGCCTGGCACTGCGCCGTACGTGTAGATGCCGCCGGCAATGACGGTCTTGGGCCATGCGGAAAGGTTGTTCGTGTTGATCACCGTGCCGCCCATCAACACAAGGCGCGCATTTTCGCCGAAGGTGACGTTATGCGACTGGAAGTCGAATCTCGCTCCATCAAGAATAACCAGGTCGCCATTGATCTTGAGCGTGTCGCCGGCAGTTCCACCTACATAGCTGTTCACGCTCCACGGAGAGATAACGAGATTTCCGTTTAAGGTCACATTGCGCCAGATGGCCACAAATCCATTGGAAGTGACTACATCGCCGTTCACGATCGTGGCTGCCGTGGCATCTGCGTTGTTCACGCCGATCCATGCGTCACGTGCCGTTCCAGAGGCGCCTTCGGTCGTGATGACGACCTTGACGTTCTTGTCGGACACAATATTGAGAGTCCCATTGCCGACAAGCCCGGCCTGGGCAAGTTCAAGCGTTCCGTTGCCCGCGACATGCTTCACGCCGATGTCGGGATAGCCGTTGCCCCCGTATCTCACCTTAGCAGTGCACCCGCGCACGACGAAGTCGCCGAACTTCCTGTTGTTGATTGCGCCCTTTCCGTCGCCCCAGATGTGCATGATGCCGTCGGCGGTGAATATACCGACGTCGTAGCTGTTGTTGGCTGGCTGGCCGTTCGACCACGCGCCGTCCTGGTCAACGTAGTTGTCAGTCGCGATGTACGATGTTACCTTGCGCGTAGTCGCGATGTTGTCCACGTTTGTGATTGTCGCATATACAACCGTGCGTCCGTCCACAACTTCGCTGGAAAGCGTGTAGCCGACGACAGGCCCCGTCAGGAAAACCGATGTCGAAAGATCGTCCGTCGCCTCCTCGAACGAAAGCGCCGATGCCGAGAAGAGCGCAATCTTGCCATCGACCGCCAAATCCTCTCCCGCATCCGTCGCGGCTGTCCTTGCAGGCGTGATGTCGACTGCGATCGCGCCGTTTCTGCCGATCTTGACCGGTCCGGTGATCGCAAAGCCGTTCGTTATCGCCAAAACGCCCGACTGCACGAACGTCGTCCCCGAATACTTCAACGCCCCCTGCTGGATGGCAATGCCCTTGCCTGTGAAAGTCAGCCCGCCGTCTTCATTGCCTTCTTCAAGCGCCGAGACAATCTCATGATTGAGTCCGCCGACCTTGTAAGACCCAGTGTCGATCGTACCGCCCTTCGCGCCGACCCGTACGATCAGCTTGTCGTCCGCCAGCATGTAGTTGTCCACCGACTCAACCGCGCTGAGACGTCCTCCGTCAAACGTAAGGTAGGCCGTGCCGGACGTCGTCTCCTGCGTCTCGACGCGTTTGCACCGCAGCTCGCCGCCGTTGATCGTCACGCTCGACTCGACGGCGTTCGCAACGTCGGTTCGCGAGAAGCGAAGAGGACTCTTGTAGATGTTTATCGTACCGTTGTTCAGCGTGACCGTTCCCTTGCCCTTGTATCCGACGTAGATCGGCTCGCTTACGTACATTTCGCCACCATTGACAACCAGGTTGCCTGTCGACGAGGCATTCCAGCCGAGATAGGTCGAGCCCGACACCTCTATGCGACCGTCGTTAAGCGTCACCGTTCCGTTGGCGTTGTCTCCAAGCCCGATGCAGAGTGCCTCGTTTATGTTTCCACTGTTCGAATTGTTGGAACAGCGGAACCGCCCGGACTTGACGACGAGTTCCGCAGTGCTTCCCGCGCCTTCCGCGACGTTGAAACGCGCGTTGTTGCTCTCGGCATTGTTGCGCCAGCCGCCTACATACTCGCCGCCGTCTACAACGAGCTTCGCCGTTCCTGTTCCGCCGCTGCCCGCACCTAGCTTGCCCCAGTTCGGCAGCTGGACGCGCGCGCCCTTCTTGATGACGAGCGTCGCCGAGCTCTGGTTCCAGCCCACGTTGATGTCGTTCATGAAGGTGTACGTGCCGCCGTCGAGAACGACATACGCCGGATTCGCCGCGCCACTGCCGATGTACATCTGCTTATTGACCGTCGCTGCAAAACCATTCTCGCCGCTCGACTTGAACACTAGCGGAGCCTTCTCCGTGCCAGCATAAAGATGGTAGTCGCCCGAGAAAGTGTACGCACCATCGAGATAGACCGTCTTCGAACCCGACTTGCCGTTTATGACGGATTCGGTGAAGTTGATGTTGCCGACAGGAACGCCCGTGGTGCTTTCCCAGTTCGCCGCGTTGTTCCACTGGGCGCGGCCTTCGTCGTCGAGGCTTGTGCCGTACCATTCGGCGGCGTATGCCGCGCCGCCGAGCGTAGCTGCCGTGCATGCGACGGACGCCTTTACGGCAAGATTATGCAACATCGAGAGTTTGGTTATCTCCATAGAGACTCCTTTTTGTTACTTAAATTCACTACAATTTTACCATCATCGGCTGTCAAAGTATATACCCCAATTGGGGCATATTGGCGGCAATAGCAGTCCGAGAGCGCATCCAGGCCTGCGGCGCACAAAATGAGGCGCATCAAACGTTTCAGCGATGCGCCTCATTTCATCCCAGCAGCTTATTGATTGTCGTTGCCCAGGCTAGTCGTTATTTCTTGAACTCGGCGACTATGTCGGCGTGGGGCACAACCGTGAAGTTGATCGTGTTGTAGCCTGCGCCCTCGTAGAGAACGCCGACGTCGCCGTTTCCGAGGATCGTCATGTCGGAATACGCCGCGCCGTTGGGCTGGACACACACGCCTTTTCCCCACGTCTTGCCATCGTCCATCGATGCGCGGACGTATAGGTTCGCGCGGCGGTTCGGGCTGTTGCAGTTCGAGAAGAGCAGCTCGTTGCCGTAGCGCATTATCTGCGCGTTGCACTGCGGATCTGCGAGAGTGGCGTCGTACCGAGACTCCCACGTCTTGCCGCGGTCCTTCGTGACGTGGATCTGGCGTCCGCCGCCACGCCAGCGCGAGTTGATCATCCACGAGCCGTCCGCAAGCTCGACGACCTTGCACTCGTCGCCGTTCTTGACGGGCTTTCCGAACGCCTTCCAGGTCCTGCCGTGGTCGGACGAGCCGAAGAGCGCATTGCCGTCCCCGACATGGACGATCGTGTGGAGGAGCGTGCCGTCCTTCGTCTGGATGCCCGAGCCGGACGTTATGAAGATGAAGCCGCCGTTGTTGCGCGCCTTGCCGAATCCCCAGCCGGGGAACGCGATGTCCTTGGATATGTCGCGCGGCCTGCTCCACGACTTTCCGTTGTCGAAGGACTCCTGGACGTAGAAACGGTATATGTTGTTGTCCCACTTGCGCGTGTCCTCCCACTTCCAGACGTTGTAGAAGAGGAACAGCTTCTTGGCCTTCGCGTCCACGACGAGCGACGGATCGCTGCCCGCCCACTTCTCGTTGTCGTTCCAGGGCCAGGTCCAGCTGTTCACCGGCTCCGACCACGTCTTGCCGTCGTCCGTCGAGCGCCTGATCGAGATGTTGATCGGCTGGTAGACGTTGAGGTCGCCGCCGTTCTCCTTGCGCGCATCGCAGGCCGCGACAAGGTCGCCGTTCGGCGCAGTGCAAAGCGCGGGAATGCGGTAAACCTTTATCCCGCCGTCGCCACCCTTCCAGAGCGTCGTTTCTGGCGCGGCAAGGACGTTGAACGCCGTGGCGACCACGGCTGCGTATATCATTAGCTTAGACATGCGGCGACTCCTTTCTTTCTTGTAAAAAGACGTTTGACGGCGATTAGTGGCGCGGCTTGACCGCAGGCCTCGGGGTGGGCTTGACGACGCGCACGGGCTTCGGGGCTGGCTTGACGACGTGTACAGGCCTCGGGGCGGGCTTCGGCGCGACGACGTGGCGGTGCGTGTCGTGATGGCGGTTGCCGTGACGGACCTCGTACGGCTCGTGCCCGCGATGGTGGTGGGAATGATGATGGCAGCCGGAAACGCCCACAACTGCTGCAAGCGCCAGTATCGCAATTACTATCTTCTTCATATAGGGGTAAACTCCTTTTTCTTATTCTGATGCTATTATACCAAAGAAAAGCGCGGAACGCAAACGCCGGAGACTATGTCCCTTCAGGGCTTGTTCATATAGTTCTTACCTCACCGTCAACAACTCGTCCCAGCGAGTGGTGGGACGCTTCGAGAGCTTGCCGCGCTTCATCTTCCACGACGCATTGCCAATCCCCTCGGCGGCGGAGAACACCTTTCCCTTTCCGTACCGCCTGTTGAGCGCGTCGATGGTCTTGTAGAGGGAAGATGGGGAATGGGGAACGGGGGATGGGGAATCGGAGGATTGAACGTCGAAAAGATCCATCTGATGGGGTGCGTCAGCTTTCTCCAGTCCGAAGAACACAACCCCGGTCTTGCGGTAGCGCGTTCCGGGGATGTAGAGCGCGTCCACCTCCCGGCGGATCGCATGAAGCATAACGTTCGTCGCGTCGGTGGGCGCGGGGAACATCACCGTCCGTCCGAGGAAGTCGCCTCCGCCGCCGGAGCGGAATATCTGCGCATACACATTGCACCCGGACGCCAGAAGTCCGTGCTTGCGTAGTTTCGTCGCAGCCTGCGCGGTGAACGAGGCAAGCGACTCGGAGATCCCTTCAAGCGTCGTCACAGGCTCGCCGAAGGAGCGCGAACAGCTCACGCTGTCGGGGTCGGCATCGTAGTCCTTGTCGTCGTTGGACGGTATGCCGCGAAGTTCCTGCACCGTCCTGAGAAGCACCACGCCGCCGACGGAGCGGATCACGTCGTCCCTCGCGTCCCGCAGGTCTTTCGCAGTGAATATGCGTTCGGCACGAAGCTTCACCACAAGTCGTCGTCCGACGCCCCACACCTCATCGACCGGAAGGTCGGCAAGGATGTCCGTCGGATCTTCGGGAAGCACGAACACGCCCTCCGGACTCTTCTTCGCGATGTGGTCCGCAATCTTGGCGAGCGTCTTGGTGGGCGCAAATCCGATGCCGCAGGGAAGCCCTATCCAGCGGAGAATCTTGCTTCTGAGCCTGCGGCCATAAGCAAAATACGGGGAACGGGGAATGGGGAACGGGGAATGGGGAATGGGGGACGGGGAACGGGAAGAGAAATCACCATCTTCCGGTGACGGAGGCGTTATGAACGCCTCGTCGATGGAATACTGCTCCACGTCCAACGCCTCGTCGCGAAGGATCGAAATAAGCCGCCGCGACATATCGCCGTAGAGTTCATAGTTGGACGAGCAGAAGACGAGTTCGCCGGATTTCTCCCGGTCCTTGAGCTGGAAGTACGGCGTTCCCATCGCGATTCCGAGCGCCTTGAACTCGCTAGAACGCGCGACGCAGCATCCGTCGTTGTTCGAGAGAACGGCGACAGGCCGTCCTACGAGGGAGCGGTTGAACACTCTCTCGCACGAGACGAAGCAGTTGTTGACGTCTACAAGGCCGATCATGGGGAATGGGGAACGGGGAATGGGGAACGGGGAACGGGGAACGGGTTAGGCTCGAAGTTTCCTCACCATTGAAAAGAGCATCTTACTGATGCGTGTAATCAATGTTTTAGTTTCTTCTGGAACCACTGTGTACTTGAATCGCTCTGCAAGTTCCAATTGCGTTTGAACTTCAAAAAGCGACCCCCTTGCTATGGACAGGAATCTTGCGTATTCGGATTTCGAGTCACGTCCGTTGCCCTCGGCAATGTTTGATGGAATCGACACCACCGCACGCCGCAACTGGTCACACAACGCGTACCGCTCATCGGCAGGGAATGATCGTATCAAATCATATACATTCTCACATAGAGTCATGGACATCTGCCAGGCATCAAGTTCTCGATAATCGTTGGCCATTTTACTTCCCTTTCTTGAATTGATGGATACACGCCGTCACTTTACCGAAATAGTCCAGTTCTTGCCCTTGCTTCAGCACGATATCGGGATAATTGGGATTGGCCGCTACCAATCTCACCTCTCCATTCCCCATTCCCCGTTCCCCGTTCCCCATTCCCCGTTCCCCGTTCCCCAACCGAAGCGTCTTAACCGTGAAATCGCCGTCAACGCAGGCTATGATGACATCGCCCGACGCCGGACGGAGCGAACGGTCGACGACTAGGAGGTCGCCGTCGTGGATGCCCGCGCCGATCATCGAATCGCCCTGAACGCGGACGAAGAACGTCGCGGCGGGACGCTTGACGAGCAACTCGTTAAGGTCGAGCGGCGGCTCCTGGTACTGCTCGGCCGGCGACGGAAACCCCGCCACCACCGATCCCGATATTTTTGCTTTGCCAGACATGGTTTTGTCGCTATGCGGCCATAATCTTTTTTCTGAGCATTTTCATTGGTCATATTATACCAAATGCACGCCGCACCAAAACAGTCGAAAGCGCAAGCGCATACGGCGCAAAACCGCGACCTTGTGTCGCACTACGGGACACAATGTCGCCATCCATAGCTTATTTTGCGTATGGCACGATGTCTGCTGAGTTAATGATGCGGACGCATAACGTCCGCAAGGAGAATTTACCATGAACGCAACATACGAACCACCGGAAGACAACGAGAAGTGCCTTGAGAAGTATGGCACCGACCTTACCGCGCTTGCGAAAGCCGGCAAGCTCGACCCTGTCATAGGCAGGGACACCGAGATACGCGACGTGATTCGCATCCTGTCGCGCAAGACTAAGAACAACCCCGTCCTCATCGGCGAACCTGGCGTCGGCAAGACCGCCATCGTCGAGGGGCTCGCGCAGCGAATAAACAGGGGCGACGTGCCGGACGGACTGAAGGACCGCACCGTGTTCTCACTGGACATGACCGCTCTGATGGCTGGCGCCATGTACCGAGGTCAGTTCGAGGAGCGCCTGAAGGCGGTCCTGAAGAAGATCAAGGAGTCCGAAGGCAAGATCATCCTCTTCATCGACGAAATCCACACGATCGTCGGCGCAGGCAAGACGGAGGGATCGTCCGACGCGGGCAACATGCTCAAGCCGATGCTCGCGCGCGGCGAACTGCACTGCGTGGGCGCGACCACTCTCGACGAGTACCGCAAGTACATGGAAAAGGACGCCGCGCTTGAGCGCCGCTTCCAGCCAGTCATGGTCGAACCGCCAAGCGAGGAGGACGCGGTATCCATCCTGCGCGGCATTAAGGAGCGCTTCGAGAAGTACCACAACGTCCACATACGCGACGAGGCCATCGTAAGCGCAGTCGCGCTCTCCAGCCGCTACATACAGGATCGGTTCCTCCCCGACAAGGCAATCGACCTTCTGGACGAGGCGTGCGCGCGCATCCGCACCGAGATGGACTCCATGCCCCAGGAGCTCGACGAGATCTCGCGCCACGTGCGCCGTCTCGAGATCGAGGAGATAGCACTCAAGAAGGAGAAGGACGACGCCTCGCGCAAGCGGCTCGAAGAGCTCCAGGCGGAGCTTTCCACGATGAAAGAGAAGTCCGACCGCATGACGGCGCAGTGGAAGCGCGAAAAAGCAGAGTTGGAAGAAGTCAGAAAAATCAGGTCGGAGCTTGAAGATGCAAGGACAAAATGCGAAAACGCAATCAACGACGGAGACTACAACACCGCCTCAAGGCTCAAATACAACATCATTCCCGAGCTCGAGAAGCGGCTCAAGTCCCATGAAGACGATAAGGCTAAGGCTGATGCCCAGGCCCTCCTCTCCGAGGAAGTGACCGCTGACGAAATCGCCAAGGTCGTCAGCCGCTGGTCTGGTGTGCCAGTTTCGAAGCTCGTCGAAGGCGAGCGCGAGAAGCTCGGACGCCTCGCGCAGACCCTGCACGAGCGCGTGATCGGGCAGGACAAGGCCGTAGACGCAGTTTCGGACGCCGTGCTGCGCTCGCGAGCCGGAATCAAGGCGCGCAACCGTCCCGTCGGCGCGTTCCTGTTTCTCGGCCCTACGGGCGTAGGCAAGACGGAACTCGCCAAGGCGCTCGCGCAGGAGCTGTTCGACGACGAAAACGCAATGGTGCGTCTCGACATGTCCGAATACATGGAGAAGTTCGCAGTCTCGCGCCTCGTCGGCGCTCCGCCCGGATACGTCGGATTCGAGGACGGCGGACAGCTCACCGAGGCCGTGCGCCGCAAGCAGTTCTCGGTCGTGCTGCTGGACGAGATCGAGAAGGCCCATCCGGACGTCTTCAACCTGCTGCTGCAGGTGCTGGATGACGGACGCCTGACCGACAGCCACGGACGCACCGTCTCGTTCAAGAACACCGTGATCATCATGACGTCCAACGCGCCAAGGGACTCGCTGAAGGACCTGTTCCGCCCCGAGTTCCTGAACCGTCTGGACGAGATACTCGAATTCGACTCGCTGTCGGAGACGCAGATACGCGAAATCGTGAAGCTCCAGCTGAAGGACTTCGCCAAGCGCCTTGCCGAGCAGGAGCTTTCGATCGACGTGGACGACAAGGCGCTGAACGTGCTCGTCCGCGACGGCTACGATCCCGCGTACGGCGCGCGCCCTGTTAAGCGCGCAATCCAGCGCGACCTTGAAAACCCGATCGCGAAGGCGATCGTCGCGGGCAAGTATCCTCCAGGCGCGACGATCCACGCAACGGCCGACAAGGGCCAGATCGAGATCTCGTAGCCCCTCAGACGGCTACGGGTGAAGCTTGATCAGGTTCTGGACGACGCTGCGGGAGGTCGCGAACACGGTGCCGTGCCTCGCGTCAGCTGGGAAATGCACTTCCGACGATACGTCGCGCCATGTATTTCCCATGTCGTCAGAGCGCACGGCCCCGAATCTGCGCCGGGTGTAGCAGTCGTAGTAGATGTAGATGGAACAGCCAATCTGAAGCGGCGTCGGGCCCTCGACCCACTTTTCGGTGACAGGGCCCTTCGTCGAAGGCGGGAGAGCGTCCGCAAGCCTGTCGATCCAGGCTGTGCGGATGTTCTTTTCGGGCGGGGTGTGGTTCTCGTTCTTCACGACCATGAGCCACTTCGAGGGACCTCCCTTTACGCGCAGAAGCGCGGCGTCTATGGCGCTGAAGTCCGGATTGAACCAAAGCCGCGCTGGAGAGAACTCCTTCCAGTCCTTTGTCGTCGTCAGGTATATGCGGTGGTTGAGGCCCTTCTCCTTCGCCTCCATTCCGGCAATCGGGGAATGACGGCCCGGTATGGTCGAAGCCCAGTATATGTAGAACAGCCCGTCGTCTGGGTTGTACGTCACCTCGGGGGCCCATGTGTTGCGGCACTCGCTCTCATGAGCCATCACGGGTATCGCGCGCTGTTCGGACCAGTTCACCAAATCCTTCGAACTGGCGTAGCCTATTATGCGGTCATGCCACGAACTTGTCCAGACCATGTGGAAAGTGCCGTCAGGCCCCTGGCAGATCGACGGATCGCGCATAAGGCGGTCCTTGCCGACTTCTGGGACAAGAAACGGCCTGTCGCCGTTCAGTGCCGTCCACTTGAGCCCGTCTTCGGACCACGCGAGGTGCAGCCCTGCGGCCTCGCCCTTCCTGCCTCCGTGGCCCTTGTTGCTGAAATAGGCGAACAAGTAGGAGGAAGACGACTCCTCCGCCGAATCTGGCGTGGCCACGGGGACGCACGCTGGTGCGGATTGCTCGGCGACAACGGGGAATGCCGCAGTTGCGGCAAGCGCTATGGTGTATGCAATGATTTTCATGCCGTTATTATAGCAAACCTGCGCAAAACGCGACATCCCCCATTTGGGCCCCCGGCGCAGCCGGGCGAGAACGGCGCCTAGCCCCTGTCGCCTGGCGCGGACTGCCCGTAGTAGGCGTTCTTGCCGTGCTTGCGCTGGTAGTGCTTCTCGCCGACGTACGGCACAAGGCCGGGCGCCTGCTTCGCTGCATGGATCTGCTCAGTCAGCCGCGCCATCTTGGCGATCGCCTCGAGCGCGATTGCATGGTCCACGGCATCGGCCGGGTTCTTGCCCCACGTGAACGGGGCATGTCCGGCGACAAGCACTCCAGGAACGGCCATAGGCTCGAGGCCCCTGAAGCGCTCGACTATCACCTTTCCGGTGTTGAGCTCGTACGCCTCCGAGACCTCCTGCTCGGTGAGGAACCGCGTCAGCGGGACGGGTCCGTGGAACGTATCCGCATGCGTCGTCCCGTAGGCGGGTATCTCGCGGCATGCCTGCGCCCACGCAGTCGCCTCGACGGAGTGGGTGTGCACCGCACCGCGCACGCCGGGGAAGTTCTTGTAGAACTCGATGTGCGTGGCCGTGTCGGATGACGGACGCAGCTTGCCCTCGACGACCTTGCCGTCGAGATCGACTACGACCATGTCGTCCGCAGTCATCTTGTCGTAGTCGACGCCGCTCGGCTTGATGACGACGAGCTTCGACTCCGGATCATAGCCCGAGGCGTTGCCCCAGGTCAGCACGACGAGTCCAGAGGAAACGAGCCTCTGGTTGGCCTCGAATACATCCTTCTTAAGCTGCTCAAGCATGGATGGCCTCCTTGAAGTTCGCCGCATACCTGTCGAAACCGGCAATGCCGTCCGGCGTAGGCGCGAGCGTCTCGCTCTGCGCGCCCGCGAAAACGCACTTGTTCAGGTAGTCGCCGAGGTTCATGCCCTTGTTGTCAAGCGCATAGGCCGCAAGAACGGCCATGCCCCACGGGCCGCCCTCGGTGGCCGTGGACATGCAGGTGACGGACGTTCCGAGCGCATCGGCCAGGTACTGCTGGGCGATGCCCTTGTCCTTGAAGATGCCTCCGTGCCCCATGAGGGAGTCGATCTTGACGTTCTCGCGCGAGAGGATGTCCATTCCGAGCTTCAGCGACACGAACGCGGAGTATATCTGCGCGCGCATGAAGTTCGCAAGCGTGAACTTGGAGTCGGGCTTGCGCACGACGCGGAGCATCGCATCCTCAACGCCCGTGACGGGCTCGCCGGAGAGGAACGGCACAACGACCACGCCTCCGCAGTCCTTGTCGCCCTTGAGCGACTCAGTGAAGAGCGTGCCGTAGATGTTGGGCCCGCCTTCCTTCTTCGTGAAGACGCCCTTGAAGAGCTCGGCCCATGCGTTGATCTCGTTCGTGCAGTTGTTGCAGTGGACCATCGCGACCTCGTCGCCGCACGGAGTCGTCACAACGTCGATCTCGGGGTAGTAGCCCTTCATCGCCTGCTCAAGGACGATCATCGCGAAGATCGAGGTTCCGGCCGAGACGTTGCCGGTCCTTGGCGCGACTGCGTTGGTCGCGACCATGCCGGTTCCTGCGTCGCCCTCGGGCGGGGCCATAACCGCGCCGGGCTGGAGGACGCCCGTCGGGTCGAGCCACTTCGCGCCGCGCTCGGTGAGCACGCCCGCCTTCTCGCCCGCCTTGAGGACGCGAGGGAGCTTGTCCTTGAGCGAGCCGCCGACCTTGGCGTCGAACGCCGCAAGCATGCGCGCGTTGTAGTCGCCTGTCGCCGGGTCGATCGGGAACATGCCGGACGCCTCGCCGACGCCCATTACGTTCTCGCCGCAGAGCGAATAGTGGACGAAGCCGGCGAGGGTCGTGAGCCAGCGGACGGACGGAACGTGCGGTTCCTTGTTGAGGATCGCCTGACAGTAGTGGGCAATGCTCCAGCGCTGCGGGACGTTGAACTTGAACAGCTCCGAAAGCTCGGCCGCAGCCTGTCCCGTGATGACGTTGCGCCATGTGCGGAACGGAACGAGCAGCTTGCCCTCCTCGTCGAACGGAAGGTAGCCGTGCATCATGCCGGAGATGCCGAGCGCGGCGAGCTTCGTCAGCTTCACGCCGTACTTCGCCTCGACGTCCGCAGCGCACTTCGCGTACGCATCGCGGACTCCGGACTCGATGTCGTCCATCGAGTAGCTCCAGATGCCGTCCGTCAGCTTGTTCTCCCAGTCGTGCGCGCCCTGCGCGATCACCTGGAACTTGTCGTCGATTAGGATCGCCTTGATGCGCGTCGAGCCGAACTCGATGCCCATGCAGGCCTTGCCGGATTCAATAAACGCCTTCATTTTCTTGCAAATTCCCTGATGCTGTTACTTGTGGATGCCGAACGCGTAGACCGTGTGGCTCTCGTAGGGCTTCTCGGGCGTCACGACCGTCGAGTCGAACGAGGGGATGTTCGGGGAAGCGGGGAAGTGCTGCGTCTCAAGCGCGATTCCGCCGCGGAAGAAGAGAGGTCCGCCCTTCTTGCCCTTCCAGGCATTGTCGATGCACTGCCCCGAATAGACCTGAAGCCCAGGCTCGGTCGTGTAGACCTTGAGTTCGCGTCCCGTCGACTCCTCCCAGAGCGTGGCCGCGAGCTTCAGCTCCTTGGTGAGGCCGCCGTTGATGGCGAAGTTGTGGTCGTAGCCGCCGATTCCCTTGAGCGCCCAGCAGTCCGCGTCGATGCGCTCGCCGATCTTGTGCCCCATGCGGAAGTCAAGTGCCGTGCCTTCGACGGGCTTGAGCTCGCCGGTGGGGATGAGCGAGGCGTCGACGAACGTGAAGTTGTCCGCGTTGAGCTTCAGCCAGTGGTTGAGGATGTTGCCGGCGGACTCGCCGCGCAGGTTGAAGTAGGTGTGCTGCGTCATGTTGATGTGCGTGGGCGCGTCCGTCATCGCGACGTAGTCGATGAGCCACTTGTTGTCGGGCGTGATCGTATATGTCACCGTCACGTCGACGTTGCCGGGGTATCCCTCCTCGCCGTCAGGGGAGTGGAGGCGGAGGATGAAGCCGACGTTGCCGGTCTTCTCGCACTCGAACTTCTCGACTTCCCACATGCGGCTGTCCCATCCGCGCGTTCCGCCGTGGAGATGGCACTTCACGCCGCCCGGCTCGTCGTTGAGGGACAGCTCGTATTCCTTGCCGTCAAGGGTGAACTTGCCGTCTTTGATGCGGTTGCCGTAGCGCCCGATCAGCGCGCCGAAATAGGGGTTGGTCTTGTCCCATCCCTCCGCGCTGTCAAAGCCGATCACGACGTCCTCGAACTTCCCGTTCTTGTCGGGCGCAGTGAGCGAAACGACCTTGCCGCCGTAGTCGGTCACGGACATCTCCATCCCGCCCTTGCCCTTCACCGTCCAAAGGTGGGCCTTTTCGCCGTACTTCGTCGTTCCGAACGGAGCCGGACCGCAGGTCTTCACGCCGCACTTGCCGCAGCAGCATCCTGAGATAGCCGCCGCCAAAGCGGCGACGAGCGAGATTGCCATCAGTTTCTTCATTTTTATGTTCCTTGGTTTGTTGCCATAAGCCTATGTTCGATATAGTATCAAAATAACGGGAAAAAGGCTATCCCCCAAATGGGTAAACCTACGGCCAACGCATTAAAAGCCGATCCTTCCCCTTCGGGGCCCCTGGATCGTTTTTTAATGCGTTGGAAGTGTCTCAGCAACCAGCAGCCAACAGCGCAGTGTCCAATCCGAATGGTCGTGGCGCGT
>SUWC01000047.1 GCA_015061665.1 Lentisphaerota bacterium | reverse complement strand
CATGCCCCAGAGGATCCCGTGGGGCAGACTTCGTCGATCGTCAAGGCCGTCGAGCAGGAGCTTCCTTCCGTATCCTCGCTCCTATACGAGAAGGTGGACGCGGATGCGACGCGCATATTCCGATTCCAGATGACGATTGACGCCGAGGGCGTCCTTCGCGTGATATACGACGACGTGCCAGGGGAGAACCGTCACGTCGACAAGTCGGCGAAGCTCTCGCCCGCCGCGAAGAAGCGCATAGACGAGATCTTCGCGACGTCCGGCTGGCGCAACCTTGACGACGAATACACCGGATACGCCGCAGACGACGAGAATTCGCTCAAGAGCAAGCGCGTGCGCGTCACCGTAGGGAAGACAGTCAAGGATGTCCGCTGCGAGAACACGACCGAGCCCGAGGAGCTCGTCGCCGTCGTTTCCGCCCTTGAGGCGTTCTCGCGCAACGAGCTCGGCATCTGGGCGCTCCAGTACACGAAGGACCAGCTCGTTTCCCTTTCGTCCGACAGCGAGAGGCTGGGCGACTCCAAGTGGGAGGACCGCGAGGTCGAATACGGCAACCTCAGCGCCAGCATCAAGGCGTACAGGGAGGCCGTCTTCTACCTCGAGACGGTCAATCCCAAGCCGGACGGCTATTCCGAGCTGAAGGGGAAGCTCGCCCAGGCCGAGGCCGAGCTCGACAGGCGCTACAAGGACCAGCGCTTCCGCGCCGAAAAGGCGATCAACCTCGGCAACTGGGAGGTCGCGCGACTTGAGCTTCGCACTCTCTGCGATCTAGTGCCAGACGCTTCCGACCAGCGCCATGCCGATGCAAAGGCCAAGCTTGTCGATGTCGAAGACCGTCTCTCAAAGACAAAGAACGGAGGCTCCAAATGAGAATGATTGCCGCACTGCTCGCCCTTGCCGCGCTTACGGCGTCCGCGGCTGATTCCGTGCGTTCCTGCCGCATTGACTTCACCAGTCAGCCCAAGGGCGCCGACATTATCCTTGACGGACAGCTCAAGGGCGTGACGCCCATGGCTGTGCTTGACGTGGCCCCTGGCGAGCACAACGTCCGCTTCGACCTGAAGAACTACGAGTCTTCCGAACAGTTCTTCACGGCGCAGTCGGGCGGCTTCGCGACGATACACGGAGCGCTCAAGCCGATGAAGGGGCTACTCCTCGTCCAGACCGAACCCGCCGAGTGCGACATCACGATAGACGGCGTCTCGCTCGGGCATTCCCCGAGGCTCGTGACGTCCCTCGACGCATCCGTTCCGCACAAGATGGTCATACAGAAGCCTGGCTACCAGAGCCGCACGGTGGAGGTGAAGTTCACCGGACGCACTCCGCTCGTCCGCAATGAAAAGCTGCTGCTCGACTCGGGCGTTCTGTTCGTCTCGACGGACCCCGCCGGCGCAGAGGTGACCGTCAACGGAATCGCGCGCGGCAAGGCGCCGATCAAGGTCACGGACATACCGCGCGGACGCTCCACCGTCACTCTTCTCATCCAGGGCTACGAGCCCGAGGTGCGCGAAGTCGTGCTGAACGCGGGCGACAACGAGAACCTCTTCGTGTCCATGCGACCGAAGCCGGGTACGCTGTGGCTGAATTCCGTTCCCGAGGGCGCGCGCTTCTACGTGAACGGCGAGGTGAAGGGGCGCGGCCCGCTTGCCATCAACTCGCTCACGCCGGGGAACTACGTCGTTCGCGCGGAGCTCGAGGGGCACGGCACGCTCGAGAAGAAGATCACCATAGGATACGGGCAGACGATCAACGAGGAGTTCAGGCTGGAGCACATCATCGGCAGGCTGGAGGTGAAGTCCTGCCCCGTCGGCGCGCAGGTGCTTGTCGACGGTCATGTCGTCGGCGTGACGAAGAGCGACAACCCCGACGCGGAATACAGCGACGTCTTGTCGATAGAGGGCCTCACGAGCGGCGAGCATGTAGTGACGTTCCGCAAGGACGGATTCGCCGAGGTCGTCAAGCATCCCATCATCGAGCCGTCTAAGACCGTCCAGCTTTCCAGCGGCCGCATGAAGCGCTTCTTCAAGCCGAACGTGGAGATCGTCACCTCGTCTGGAACGTATCGCGGCGTCCTCGTAGAGAACAGCCCGGACATGATAGTCATCGAGGTCCAGATGGGCATCGCCCGAAGCTTCCCGAAGGTCGACGTCCAGCACCTTAACTTCCTGACAGATTGAAGCAGCGTCTTGATATACTCCTTGCCGAGCTTGGGCTTGCGGAGTCGCGTTCGCGCGCGCAGGCCCTTGTCCTGGAGGGAAAGGTCCGCGTAGACGGACAGGTCGAGTTCAAGGCCTCGCGCAAGGTCGACACGGAGAAGTCGTCCGTCGAGGTCGAGTCCCCGCCCCGCTTCGTGAGCCGCGGAGGGGAGAAGCTCGCCGGGGCGTTCGACCTCTGGGCGCGCGCGGACGTTCCCCTCGTTGCGAAGGACAGGGTCTGCCTCGACGTAGGCAGCTCGACGGGGGGCTTCACGGACTGCCTTCTCCAGAACGGCGCCGCAAAGGTCATGGCTGTCGACGTCGGCACGAACCAGCTCGCATACAGGCTTCGAGTCGACCCGCGCGTCTGGGTGCGCGAAAACTTCAACGCTCGCTACATGAAGCCGGAGGACCTTCCTTCCGTCCCCGAGATCGCCGTGACGGACGTCTCGTTCATCTCGCTCAAGCTCATCCTTCCGCCGATCCGCGACGTGCTTGCGCCTGGCGGACTGGTAGTCGCGCTGATCAAGCCCCAGTTCGAGGTCGGAAAGGGCAACGCGCCCGGAGGCCTCGTGCGCGACGAAAAGCTCCGCGAGGAGGCGCGCGACGAGATCGTCCGTTTCGGGACCGATGAGCTGGGCCTTGAAATTCTCGGCGTCGCCGTCTCGCCGATCAAGGGACGCGAGATGGGCAACGTCGAATATCTTTCGTACTGGAGAAAACTGCAATGAAGAAAAAGGATTACACCAACGAGGAGCTCGCCTCCTTCATCGACCACACTTGCCTGAAGCCGGGGGCCACGAAACAGGACATCGTGAAGCTCTGCCGCGAGGCGAAGAAGTATCATTTCGCGTCTGTATGCGTGAATCCGTGCTATGTAGAACTTGCCAAGAGCCAGCTGGGGCGCAGCGCCGTAAAGGTCTGCACGGTTGTCGACTTCCCGCTTGGGCAAAGCCTGCTTGAATCCAAGTGCGCCGAGGCGAGGTATGCGTTTGAATACGGTGCAAAGGAACTTGATTTCGTGATGAACGCGTCTCTCCTCAGGGACGACCCCGAGGAGGCGCGCGTGGAGCTTTGCGTGATTATCAAGTTTTGCAGAGTAAACGCCCCAGGCGCGGTCACGAAGCTGATCATCGAGTGCTGCAACCTCACGGACGAGGAGAAGGTCATGGCTTGCAGGTTCGCCAAGGAGGCTGGGTTCGACTTCGTCAAGACGTCGACGGGCTTCGGGAAGGGCGGCGCGACCGTCGAGGACGTGAAGCTGATGCGTAGGACGATCGGCCGCAAGATGGGCCTCAAGGCGGCAGGCGGAATCCGCACGCGCGAGGATGCCGTAGCCATGCTCAGGGCTGGCGCCACGCGCCTTGGCTGCTCCGCTGGAGTCGCCATAATGCGCGCTTAAATGATATAATAATGGCATGAACGTACTATTCACAGCTGTTCTTGCCGTGCTGTCGATATGGGACTACCCCGCGCGTCAGCCGGAGCACGAGAGACTCAAGGCCGAGTTCATCTCGGCGCTCAAGACGGGCGACACGTCCACTATGACCGAGACGTGCCGCAAAGGCGTCGAGCTTCTGCCTGACGACCCGACGTGGCACTACAATCTGGCGTGTTCGCTTGCCTATTTCAAGGACCAGGGCCCCGCGCTTGACGAGCTTGAGAAGGCGATCGACCTCGGGTTCCGCGACGCCGCCGCAATCGAAAGCGACAACGACCTGAAGCGCGTCGCGAAGAACCCTCGCTTCGCTGAACTCGTGGAGTACGCTAAGCGGATGGCGAATCGTCCGATCCTCACCGGCCCGCTCGCGACCGTACCGGCCGTCGGATTCTTCGGCAAGACCGTCGCGCTTGGCTCGCAGAACGTCGACTGGAACTTCGACCTGGGGTGCTTCGTCGCGCGCATGACCCTCGCGCAGACCGCACCTGGCGCAAGCGTGGGCGATCTCTACATGAACCGCGACGACAACCATTCGCGCCTTGTCGTAACGAACTGGCCTGGCCTTACGGAGGTTGTCCTGGACAGCGAGGCGAAGGCGAGGCGCGTTCACCTCGATTTCCCCAACATGCTCTTTCCATACCCTGTGTTCGGCAACGTCAGCAGGGGGATGACGCAGGGACCGTACTGGCGCTCGCTTCCGCGCGCGATGATGACATCCGAGTCCAGGCGGATGAACCTCATGTCCAGGCTCTATCTTTCAAACCAGATATGGGTGTTCCCTGCGGTCAACGACTACGACTTCACGAGCACGAATTTCTTTGGCGACGTGTTCGCTTCCGTTTCGCCCTACTGGATCACCACCCAGGGCAAGAGCTGGTCCGACCAGCCGTACCTCCGCGCCGCGCTAGAGGCGAGCCGCTCCTTCGCTCCGTCCGTCAAGCGCGACATCGTCTCGCGCATGCTGCTCTCGCCGACGATCCAGACGCTCATCAGGAAGTCGCTGAAGGGCGTCAAGTCCGAAGACGACTACATTACCCCGAAGGCGCATCCCACGGCGATGCCGCCGAACGGGGTCGACCTCAAGCGGCTCAAGAAGCTTGCGTCGGAGCTCAAGTCCAACCAGATCCCTCCGCTCGCGAGAATAGCGATGGTGGCGCCGGCCAAAGTCGAGTACAACGGACGCTTCCCCGAGCTGACGTATGCGACACCGTTCGCATGGGCGTTCGTCCTGCGCGCGGACGAGCCTTCGCGCGAATTCCTCGTCAGGGTCCAGGGCGGCAGCGAATACGCTTTCGCAGCGGTCCACGACCCGAAGGGCGCCGCGACCGTCGAGCGGCTTGGGCCAGACGCCGCCCGCGTGCGAATCGACAGGACGAAGCTCGACACGACCAACCGCGTCGATTTTGCCGCGTTCGCGAAGACCCCCGACAGCGGGTGGGGCGCGCCGTCGTTCATTTCGTTCGCCGTCGTCGATCCAAAGGCGCCGTATTCCGATCCTTTCCTCACGCCTCCGGAGATTGTCACTGAATGACGAAGCTGGTTCTCGCGCCGCTTGCCGACTTCACCGACGCGCCTTTTCGCCTGATGTGCTTCGAGGGCGGGGCGGACATGGCGTACACGGAGATGGTTTCCGCCGCAGCGCTTGCGCACGGACACCGCCAGTCGCTCGAACTCATGGAGACGATGGCGGGTGAAGGCGTCGTCGGATGCCAGCTCTTCGGCTCCAATCCGGAAGAACTCGCCTTTGCTACGGACCTCGCGTCCAAGCACAACCCGCGCTTTGCCGAGGTCAACCTCAACGCGGGCTGTCCGATGGCGAAGGTCACCCGCTCGGGCTCAGGCGCGAAGCTCGTCGAGTCGCCCGAGTCGATCTACCGACTTCTCAAGGCGATGGCCGGTGCGACGGACCTTCCTGTCACCTTGAAGACGCGCCTCGGGCCGCACCCGCAGAAGACGAACATATTTGAAATCGTTGATGCGGCCGAGCGTGCAGGCGCGAAGGGGATTTCAATTCACGCGCGCTACACTTCGCAGATGCACGGCGGAATGGTCCATCTCGACACGCTTGCGGAAGTCGTTTCGCGGACCAGCCTGCCGGTAACGGGGAACGGCAGCGTGACGGACGCATCTTCGGCTCGCGCCATGGCGCAGACAGGCGTCGCGGGCATAATGATCGGCCGTGCGGCGATGGCGCGTCCGTGGATATTCTCCGAACTGAAAAGAGCGCTTGGCGACGAAGAGGGGCCTGCCGCGGCAGAACTGCCGCGCTACGCGCTTGAGGTATGCGAGCGGCACCTTGGGTACGTCCTGAAGTTCCGCGACCAGCTTGCGGAGAAGTTCCCCGACTGCCATGTGCCGTCGGTGGACGGCTTCGCCTCGGTCAAGATGCACCTGCACCTCTTCCGCTACTTCAACGGAATTCCGGGCGCCGCAGCGCTTCGCGCGCGTCTTAACAAGATCAGGACTCTGGACGAGATACGCGGCGTTCTTTCGTCAACAGCAGCGCTCCTGCAAATGCGGTGAAGGGCGCGACAAGGATCAGACCCAGGCTTCCTACGAGTGTCTTTACCAGCTCGGCCGAAACGAGGGTCGAGTTGAGGAAGTCCACCGGCTTGGTCCCCTGCGCGGCAAACACCATAAGAAGCGTGAGGTATCCGCCTGAATACGCGAGAAGCAGGGTCGTTGTCATAGTCCCTACGACTGCGCGTCCCATTCGGAAGCCGGAGGCGAGGAGCGGACGGAACTTCAGGTCGGGGTTGTGGCGCACAACCTCGGTCATCCCGGCTGCGACGTCCATCGCAAGGTCCATCACCGCGCCGGACGACGCGAGGATTGCCGCGCCGATGAAGATGTCGCGCAGGTCCAGCGACTGGTAGCCGGAGTAAAGGAGCTGCTGGGCGAACGGCATCGTCGCGCCGTTGACGTGCATAAGCCGCGCCATGACGTGCGAAAGGGCGAGCGACGCGAAGACGCCGAGCATCGCGCCGGTGAAGGCGACGAGGCATTTCCTCGTCCAGCCGGCGACGAGGAACATTATGGCGGCCGTGAGGAATGCCACGGTGAGAAATGCCACCATCGACGCGCTCCACCCCGAAAGCGCGAGGGGGATCATCAGCTTCCACACCGCAAGGCAGCTGAACGCGAAGCTGAAGAGCGCCTTCGCGCCCGTCCATCCGGCGAAGGCGACAAGGGCGACGGAGAACAGCGCGAAGAAGAATACGGCCCAGCCAAGGCGCCAGTGGTCGCGCGCGACGAGCGGCTCGATGCCCGAGTCGACGACGAGCGCGGTATCGCCGACGGCGAACTTCTTGTCCAGCTCCATCTGAGCTCGCAGTTCGTTTGCCGCTTCCGCAACCGTTCCGTCCGGTCGCCTGACCTTCAGCCGCTGGGTGCCGAATTCGACCAGCCCGTGGGTGGCGATGCCAGAATCGTCCGTTTCGACGACTTCCGCGCGGAACGTTGCCTGCGCGTCAGCGACGAGCGTCCTGGGGCCCGGAATGCAGAAAAGGGCCGCGCAGGAACCGATCAGCGCAAGCGTTGCGGCCACGCTGCCGATGATGTCGGGCAGCCTCTTCATGTCAGGCTTCGCGTCATGGCGATTTCGGGGCAGGTGAACGGATTTGTGTGCTTTGTGCAGTTCATGCAGCCCGTGTAGAGCTTGTGCATGACCTTGGTCTTCGGGATCTCGTGGAAGCCGAGCGACTTGAAGAACTCGGGCGCGAACGTAAGCACAAGGACCTCGCGCGGGGAGAAGCTGGAGACGCGTGCAATCACCGACTCGACGATGGCCCGTCCGATCCCCCTGCGGCGGTATGGCGCGCGGACTGCTACGGACTGAATTTCCACGGTCGCGGCAAGGGGGTCTCCGATTTCGGGGTGTATCTGGAACGCCGCGCACCCGGCCATCTCTCCGTCCGCCTCGGCGACGACGAATCTGTCGATGTTCTCGACTATGTTGCCAATTGCGCGGGGGACGAGAAGATCGCGGTTCAAGTGGATGAGCGCGAAAATCTTTTCGGCGTCTTTCAGTGTCGCCTGTCTTGTTATGAATTCCATTTTGGCCTGTCTCTATCTAGCGGAAGTTGCCGCATTCATACAATTATATCATATCTGGGTGCTTGGGGGCGGAAGGCTGGCGTCTGCGCGACTGGAAGAACTCGCGCATGATGGAGAGCCCCTCCGCCTCCATGACGCCTGCGACGATTTCGGGATGGTGGTTGATGCCTGGGTGGGAGAATATGCCGAACTCGGTTCCGCCGCCGCGCTTCGGGTCCGATACGCCCCACACGACGGCGTCTAGGCGCGCAAGAACTATGCCGCCCGCGCACATCGGGCATGGCTCCTTCGTGACGTAGAGCCTTGTGCCGGTGAGCCGCCAGTCCCCCCTTGCGGCGAAGGCGGAGCTCATTGCCAGCATCTCCGCGTGGGCGGTCGCGTCGGAAAGGCCTTCGGTCCTGTTGTGCCCCCTGCCGAGGATGCGTGCGAGCAGAGGGTCCTGGTCGAACACAGGCGGATGTCCGTCGTGCGCGGGCTCCACGATCGCCGGGGCCACTATGACGCATCCCGCGGGCACTTCGCCCTCGTCCATCGCCAGTTCGGCTTCGCGCATGGCGATGCGCATGAAGTATTCGTCGAATTTCTTTTCCATACAGGTAATTATACCAAAACACGTTGCGACGCGGGTAAGTCCTTCTCACCGAACCTCCAAACTCGCTTTCCACTTGAGAGAACAAGTGGCCTTTTGCTATAATGTTGGCAAAAGGAGTCGGCCTTCGCATCCGCATAATCGGTGGCGGACACATTTCGTCCCTTATCATTAGTTCCTTATTCAAAGCAACACAAACACCAGAATGAACAAGCTGTTTATAATCGACCTGATGCCTTTTCTGTACAAAGGCCACTTCGTGTTCCTGAGAAATCCGCGGATGACTTCTTCCGGACTCAACACGTCCGCTCTTCTCGGGCTTGCAAACGGACTCCAGTCCATACTCCGCCACGAAAAGCCGACCCACGCAGTCCTCGCGATGGACCCGGGCGGTCCGACCTTCCGCCACAAGGCGTATGCTCCGTACAAGGCGCAGCGCGAGAAGATGCCTGAGGACCTCGCGGCTTCCATCCCGTGGGCGTTCGAGCTTGCGGAGGCGCTGCGCATCCCCGTCGTGCGGGTCGAAGGCTTCGAGGCGGACGATGTGATGGGCACCCTTGCCGTCAAGGGCGCGGCCGCGGGATTCGACGTCTACATGGCCACGCCCGACAAGGACGCCGCGCAGCTTGTCCGCCCGGGCGTGAAGCTGTACCGTCCGCCCCATGCCGGAGGCGACGCTGACATCTACGACGAGGCAAAGGTCTGCGAACACTGGAAACTTTCCTCCCCTGCGCAGATGATCGACTACCTTGCGCTTGCGGGCGACGCGTCGGACAACATTCCCGGGATTAGGGGAGTCGGTGAAAAGACCGCCGTCGACCTTCTTTCAAAGTTCGGGACCGTCGAGGGCATCATAGAGAATGTTTCGAAGATCAAGGGGAAGCTTCAGGAAAAGGTGTTCGCTGGCAAGGAGGACGCGACAATCTCTAAGTTCCTGACGACTATCAGGACGGATGTGCCGATCGACCCCAACTGGGACGATTTCAGGCTGGGCGAGCCGGACAGGGGTAAGCTTGCTGCAGTATGCGCCAAATTCGAGCTGAACAGGCTCGCCAAGGATTTCGGCATCGAGTCGGGCTCCGCAGGGCCGCTCTTCGCCGCGGCCGCGCCGTCCGCCCAGAAGCCTGCCGCGCCGCAGCAGGGGGCAGACGCGCCCAAGGCTGCGTCCGAGCCGCCCGTTCCGCTTTCGACAATCGACAGCGTGCCGCACGACTACAGGCTCGTCTCGGACGAGGACGATGCGCGCGCGCTTCTGGAAGAGCTGATGAAGTGCGACCGCATCGCATTCGACACCGAGACCGCCGCGTGGAACGGACACGAGTCCACCGATGCTCACAACTGCAAGCTCGTCGGCTTTTCGTTCGCGACTGCTCCGGGCAAGGCGTGGTACGTTACAGCCGACATGGTCGACATCTTCCGTCCGCTCTTCGCCGACCTGTCCAAGACGTTTGTCGGACACAACGTCAAGTTCGACCGCAGCGTCCTTCACCGCTCGGGGATAGGCTTCGCGACGGTGCCGCGCGACACGATGCTCGAGCACTATTGCCTTGACGCCGCAGCGCGGCATGGAATGGATGCTCTTTCCGAGCAGTACCTTCACTACCGCCCCATCCCCATCACGGCGCTCATCGGCGAAAAGGAACGCGGCAAGGAACAGCTCCAGATGTCCGCCCTCAAGCCCGAGCAGATATGCGACTACGCCGCCGAGGATGCCGACGTAACGCTGCGGCTGGACGACGCGCTGCGTCCGCTCGTCGTTTCCGCTACCGCCCGTGCGTCAGAGGAGACGGGCCTTCGCGTCCTTGAGGATGTGGAGGAGCCGCTTGTGAAGATTCTGACGGACATGGAGCGCGAGGGCGTAAAGATAGACGTCGAAGCCCTTAAGGAATACGGACAGGCTCTTGACCGCGACATACTTGGGCTCAGGATGGAGATACTCTCCTACGCCGACCCGGGATTCAATCCGGACTCCCCGAAGCAGCTGGGCGTGCTGCTGTTCGAGAAGCTTGGGCTCGAGGGCGGCAGGAAGACGTCGACTGGACAGTACTCGACTGATGAAAAGGTGCTTTCGAAGCTCGCCTCCGCGCACCCGGTCGTCGGGAAGATACTCGAGTACCGCGCCTGCACGAAGCTCAAGTCGACTTACGTGGACAAGCTGCCGACGCTCATCGACGCGAACGGACGCGTCCATACGACATACGCGCAGGCGTTCACTGAAACGGGGCGACTTTCGTCGTCCGATCCGAACCTCCAGAACATTCCGATCCGCACCGAGCGCGGCAAGCTGATCCGCAAGGCGTTTGTCGCGCGCGACGAGAAGCATGTGCTTATCTCGGCCGACTACTCGCAGATCGAGCTGCGCCTGATGGCGGCGTTTTCCAGGGATTCTGCCATGATGACCGCCTTCAGGAACGGCGAGGACATCCATCGCGACACGGCGAGCCGCGTTTTCAACGTCATGCCCGCGTTTGTGACGCCCGAGCAGCGCTCGCAGTGCAAGATGGTCAACTTCGGCATCATATACGGTATTTCCGCTTTCGGGCTCTCCCAGCGGCTCAAGGTTCCGCGCAAGGAGGCGTCGAACCTGATCGACACCTACTTCCGGCTTTATCCGAGCGTCCGCAAGTACATGGAGAAGGCGATCGCCGAGGCGAGGGAGAAGGGCTATGCGGAGACGGTCCTTGGACGCCGCAGGACGCTGCGCGACATAAACTCGCGCAACGCGACCGCTCGTTCCGCCGCGGAACGCGACGCGATCAACACGCCGATACAGGGATCTGCCGCTGACCTCATCAAGGTCGCGATGGTCAAGGTGGATCGTGCGCTTCGCGCCGAGGGGCTGCGCGCCAAGATGGTCCTCCAGATCCACGACGAACTCGTCTTCGACACTCCGGTCGAGGAAGTCGACAAGGTCAAGGAGATCGTGAAGCGCGAAATGACGTCCGCCATGGACTTCGGCGTTCCGCTTGACGTCGGCATAGGCGTCGGCTCGAACTGGCTCGACGCCCACTGACGCTCGTGCGATACCATGGTTCGCCCCGTATTACCCGTTCGGGTAATAGGCCGACACCCTTGCTTTTGTTATAATGGGCTACATGAAAAAGACACTCTCTCTTTGTTCTGGCGTCTGCGCCTTAGGACTATCGCTTGCAGCGGCGGGCTATGAGGTCCGCAACCCCGTCATCAACGCGGACTGTCCCGATCCGTCGCTCTGCTTCGACGGCACGAACTACTACATGGTTACGACGACGATGCACCTCTTCCCCGGTGCGCCCGTAATGCGCTCGTCCGACCTGCGGCACTGGGAGACTGTCTCGTACGTGTTCGACAGGATGGACGGCGAGTCGCGCTACTCGCTTGAGGATCCCGAGGGGATGACCGCGTACGGGCACGGACAGTGGGCTGCGTCGCTCAAGAGGCACAACGGCAAGTTCTACTGCTACTTCGTGTGCAATGGAACCGGAGGCTTCCTGTACGAGGCGGACAAGGCGGAGGGCCCGTGGCGCCTGAAGTCCAAGCCCGGTTTCTTCCACGACGCATCGCTCCTCTTCGACGACGACGGACGCGTCTACATCTTTTCGGGAAGCGGCAACATCGACGAGCTGAAGTCCGACCTCACGGGCGTAAGGGAAGGCGGGCTGTGCATGCGCAACGTAGTGGACTACGGCTCGAACGGAGAGGACGCGCTGCTTGAGGGGTCTTCCGCCTTCAAGCGCGACGGATGGTACTACCTCATGATGATCTCGATGAAGTGGGGCGATGGCGGGCATCTCCGCCGCGAGGTCTGCTACCGTTCGCGCACGCTCGACAATCCGAAGTGGGAGTACAAGGTGATCCTCGAGACTCCCTTCGAGGAGTTCGGCGGCGTTGGACAGGGATGCGTCGTCGAGGGGGCGAACGGCGAGTGGAACGCCGTCATCTTCCAGGACCGCGGAGGAGTCGGGCGCGTTCCGTGCCTCATGCCCGTGCGCTGGGTCGACGGCTGGCCGATGCTCGGAATGGAAGACGGCAGCATCCCGAACGACGGATCGAAGCCGTTTGCCTCCGTCGGCGGAATTGTCGGCAGCGATGATTTTTCGGGCGACAGACTTTCGCTTTACTGGCAGTGGAACCACATGCCCGCCGGCGGCGCGTGGTCGCTCGCCGAGCGCAGGGGGTGGCTCCGTCTTACGACGCCGCGCGTCTCGAAGAACCTCTTCCTGGCGCCCAACACGCTTACGCAGCGCATGGTCGGCCCTGAATGCTCAGGGGTCGTCCGCATCGACGTCAGCGGCATGAAGGATGGCGACCGCGGCGGAATTGCCGCGTTCAACGGCGATTCGGCAGTTCTCGCGGTCGTGATGGAGAATGGAGCCAAGCGCCTCGTCATGACCGAGGAGCGCAGCGTGTTCGGCAAGGTCGGGCGGCAGGTCGCCGAAGTCAACGTGAAGGAGTGCGGCAGCGCGCCGCTGAAGGGAGACGTCGTGTGGATGCGCGTTCGCGCCAACTTCGAGCACGGCGCCGACTGGGCGGAGCTCGACTGGAGCGAGAACGGCACCGAATGGCGCAGGATCGGAAGCCGCATGAAGATATCCTTCGACTACACGCGCTTCTTCATGGGCACGAAGTTCGCGCTATTCAACTACGCGACGAAGGAAGCGGGCGGACACGTCGACTTTGACAAGTTCATCTTCTCCTGCAGGGACCACGAGACGAACAAGGCCGTGTTCCGCGACTTTGCTTTGACCGGCGAGGACGAGCCTGTCGGAAAGATCGAGAACGCAGCCGAGGTCGAGAGCCGCGTCAAGTACGTCAATCCGATTCTAGCGGGAATGGCTCCTGACCCGGCGATCACTCGCAAGGGCAAGGACTACTACCTCGCCAACAGCTCGTTTTCGTACTTCCCCGGCATTCCGATCTGGCACTCGACCGATCTCGTCAACTGGGACTTTTGCGGCTACTGCGCGAGCCGTCCCGAGCAGCTCAGGATCGGCGAGGGCGTAGGCCTTTCCGCAGGCGTCTTCGCACCGGACATCAAGTACAATCCGCACAACGACACCTTCTACCTCATCGTCACGGTAATAGGCGACAGGGGCAACGTCGTGTACAAGACGAAGGATCCGTGGAAGGGGTGGAGCGACCCCATCAAGGTGCCCGTCGGAGGAATCGACCCGAGCTTCTACTTCGTCGACGACAAGACGGCGTGGATACTCAACAACGACGACGCGCCCGACGGCAAGGCCGAGTATCCCGGCCACCGCACTGTCCGCATGCGCAAGTACGACCTTCTCAAGGACGAGGTCGTGCCGGGTACGGAGCGCATCATCATCAACAAGGGCGTCAACCCAGCCGAGAAGCCGATATGGTGCGAGGGTCCGCATCTCTACAAAATCGACGGCACGTACTACGTAATGACAGCCGAGGGCGGAACGGCGGCAGGCCATACCGAGGTCATCTGGCGCAGCGAGAACATCGAAGGACCGTACAGGCCGTGTCCCGTGAACCCGATCCTGACGCAGCGCGGACTCAAGAGCGGCGTTCCCGGCTATGTCACGAGCGCCGGGCACGCGGATCTCTTCCAGACGCCCGAGGGCGACTGGTATGCGATATTCCTCGCCATCATCCCGTACAACGAAAACGGGCGCGACTGGTGTCCGACAGGCCGCAGCACCTTCCTTCTGCCCGTAAAGTGGATAGGCGAGGGAGAGTCCAGGCAGCCGATCATCCTGGAGGCGGGCAAGCGCGTGCCGTTTGTAGATGCGCGCAACGCCGTCGAAAAGGATGCATTCACGTCGGAGATGCTTGATCCGATGTGGTTCCAGATCCGCACGCCGCAGGAGAAGTGGTACAAGGCGACGTCTGAGGGGCTTGAGCTCAAGGCACGTCCGCAGTCCATCTACGAGCGCGGCAATCCGAGCTGCCTGCTGAGGTGGATCAAGAACAACAGCTTCACTGCTGAAGTCGCCGTCGACTTTGAGCCGAAGACGGACGACGAGCTGGCTGGACTTGTCCTCTACCAGAACGAGACCTGCAACTACGTCGCGGGCAACACGAAGTGCGGCGTCGAGCTGTCCGTCCACGACAAGGGCGGACGCAGGGTCCTTGCGCAGGCCCCGGACGTGAACGCGAAGAAGTTCAGGGCTGTCGCCCGCAGGGGGGCGATCCGCTTCTACTTCTCCGAGGACGGGGAGCGCTGGCAGGCGCTTGGCGACAGCTATGACGCGAAGGTGCTGACGACGGACTATGCGGGTGGCTTTGTCGGTACCGCGGTCGGAGTCTACGCCACGAGCAACCTGAAGCGCTAGCACTTCGCCTGGAAAATTTGGTATAATAGACGGTCAAAGTAACAATTGTGACTGTCAGAGCGATGCCAAAGAAACCAGAAAAAAGTTCAGAACCGCCAAGTTTGTTCGACAACCTCGACTTGTTCGCCGTAGCGCAGACTCCTGCGACGCCAGCGCAGCCGCAGACGCCTGCGCAGCCTGATGAAAAGCCGGCGCCGGGGCCTGCCGGGGCGCCTGACGGCGCTGCGGCGTCCGTCGTGGACAAGGGGCTGACGGGCAGGGGCCCGATGCGCGAGCTGTACGACTTCAACTTCCGCCAGTACTCCGCCTATGTCATCTGCTCGCGTGCGATTCCGGCCGTGGAGGACGGGCTCAAGCCGGTGCAGAGGCGAATCATGCACTCGCTGTGGGAGAAGGACGACGGGCGCTACACGAAGGTCGCCAACATCGTCGGCCATGCGATGCAGTACCATCCGCACGGCGATGCATCGATCGGCGATGCGATTGTAGTCCTTGCCAACAAGCTGTGGGGCGAAGGCAAGGGGTACCTCATCGACGGGCAGGGCAACTACGGCTCGCTCTACACGGGGATGCCGCACGCCGCGACGCGATACATCGAGTGCCGCCTTACCGAGCTCGCCCGCAAGGAGGTCTTCAACAAGAAGACCACCACTTTCGTCCCGAACTACGACGGGCGCATGCAGGAGCCAGTCTACCTGCCCGCGAAGATTCCGCTGCTGCTGATGCTTGGCGCGGACGGCATTGCGGTCGGACTTTCGACGGCGATTCTTCCGCACAATTTCCCCGAGCTCCTTGAGGCCGAGATAGCGCTTATCCAGAAGAAGCCGTTTAGCCTCTATCCCGACTTCCAGCTCGGCGGCATAATGGACGTCAGCGACTATCAGGACGGACTTGGCAAGGTCAAGGTGCGCGCTAAGATCGAGAAGGAGGACAAGACGCGCCTCGTCATCACGGAGCTTCCGTGGGGCGAGACGACGGACTCCATATCCGCGTCGATCGAGGACGCCATCAAGAAGAAGAAAGTCCAGGTACGCAAGATACACGACCTGACGAGCGAACAGGTCCGGATCGAGCTGGAGCTTCAGGCCGGCGCGAGCCAGGACAAGACGATAACCGCGCTCTACGCCTTCACCACGTGCGAGAAGTCCATATCGTCGCGTCCGATAGTGCTGGAGGCGGGGCGTCCGAAGCTGATGACCGTCACCCAGATACTGCAGTGCAGCGTCGACAGGCTCATGGAGCTCACCAGGCGAGAGCAGGAGATACGTCTTGGAGAGCTGGACGACCTTTTCCACGCGAGGACGCTCGACCGCATCTTCATCGAAGAGCGCATCTACAAGAGGATCGAGTCCGAGAAGACCATGGAAGGCGTGAAGAAGGCCATCATAACCGGCTTCGAGCCGTTCCTCAAGGAGCTGCGGCGTCCGATCAACGACGAAGACATCGAGCGCCTTCTCAAGCTCCAGATCCGCCGCATCTCGCAGTTCGACATCGACAAGAACCGCGAGGAGATCGAGGGGATCCTCAAGGAAGAGGCGCAGGTCCGAGACAACCTGGAGCATCTGCGCGCTTTCGTCGTGAAGTATCTCAAGGGGCTGCTCAAGGAGTACGCGAAGAAGTTCCCGCGCTGCACGAAGGTCGAGTCCGGCGCGTTCAAGGAGGTGGATGTCAGGGCCATAACCGCGACCGAGCTGACGATAAGGTGGGACAAGGAGAACCACTATGTCGGTTCGGGGCTGAAGGGCGGCGACGAGGTCTTCAAGTGCTCGTCGCTCGACGAGCTTATCCTTGTCTGGAAGGACGGTCGCTTCAAGAAGGTTCAGCCCGAGGACAAGCTCTTCGTCGACAAGGATCTTCTCGCCATCATCCGCTACGACCAGGAGAAGGACCGCGAGACGCGCGACTTCACGGTCGTCTACGAAGAGGGTGCGTACGGCTTCAGCTACATCAAGCGATTCCGCTTCGGCGGACTGATCCGCAACAAGGACTACCGCCTTGCGCCGGAAAAACCCAAGTCTAAGATACTCTTCTTCCAGGAGGGGTGCCCTGACGCGATATACGTCAAGTTCAAGCCCGCGAAGAACCAGCGCATCCACCAGCAGTACTTCCTGCCGAAGGAGCAGGTGCCGCGCGTCAACACCGACACGGGCAAGACCGAGCCGCAGGACGTCGTCGCGATACGCACTGCGGGCGCGAAGGGCAAGCAGCTCACGACGAAGCCGCTTGCGCGCATCTCCTCGTCCAAGGGCTCCTGGTGGGACGAGACTGAGGCCCCGTCGAAGGGCATACTCGACTAGGCTGGACATCTCGGCTCCCTTTATGATATACTATATGAAATTTTTGTCGCGGAGTGTAGCGTGTGTGCGCGAGAGTACGCGGCAGTAAATGCAAAAAAGACCAATAAACATGGATCAAATCAGACTCAAGGCGTCGGCGCGTACCGAACAGGGTACGGGTGCCGTTCGCCGTTTGCGCCGTGCGGGAATGATTCCCGGTTCGGTGATGAAGATGAGGAAGGGCGGCACGGAGCTCATCAAGCTTCCTGCGCACGACTTCATGATGGCTATGCGCGGCCACGCCAGCAAGCAGCTGCTGGTCACGCTTGACCTCGATGGCAGGGAAGTCCCCGCTCTCATGCGCGAGATGCAGAACGACGTTCTTGCGGGCACTCCCATTCACGTGGATTTCAGCGAAGTCTCCCTCTCGGAGAAGGTTCGCGTCACAGTTCCCGTCTACCTCGTGGGCGAGCCCGTCGGCGTCAAGATCGGCGGCGGCGTCCTTGAGCAGACACTCCGCACAATCAACGTCGACTGCCTGCCCGGCGACATCGCCGAGAAGTTCGAGATCGACGTTTCCCAGCTTGGTCTCGACCAGACGCTCTTCGTGCGCGACCTCAACCTCGGCGAGAAGCAGACGATCGTTACGCGCGGCGAAGTGCCCGTGGCGGTTGTCAAGGCTCCGGACGACCTCCCTGCAGTCGCTGCTGAGGAGAAGGCCCCCGAAGTGATCAAGAAGGGTAAGGAAGAGGCGGCTCCTGCGGCCGGCAAGAAGGAGGAGAAGAAGTAATGAAGAAGTACGATGCTCTCTACATCTTCGTCGGTATCGCGAAGGACGACGCGCTCAACGCGTGCCTCGAGAAGGCGCTTGCGGAAGTCACCCGCGTCGGTGGAAACGTTCTGGCAACCGAGTCCCTCGGCAAGCGCACTTTCTCGCGTCCGATGGGCAAGAAGGAGTCAGGGGTTTATGTCAAGGTTCGCCTTGAGCTCGATCCCGCGAAGATCGACGAACTCGTGAACCGCTACAGGCTCGTCGAGGAAGTGTTCCGCGTGCAGATCCTCGCCGTCGACGAACGTCGCGAGGCGAAGATCGCCGCAGAGCGCCAGGTCCGCGCAGAGCGTCAGGCAAAGAGGGAAGCCGCAGCTGCTCCCGCAGCTGCCACCGAGGCCTGAGATAAACGGGGATAAGTCATGGCATCCTTCAACAAAGTAATCCTGATGGGCAACCTGACGCGTGACCCAGACGTCCGCGCGACTGGAGCGACCGGCATGAAGGTCGCCCGTCTAGGAATCGCTGTGAACGAGCGCAGGAGAGACCGCAACGGACAGATCCAGGAGTTCCCCGTCTTCGTTGACGTGGATGCCTGGGACAAGCTTGCGGAGCTCTGCGGACAGTTCCTCTCGAAGGGACGTTCGATTCTCGTGGAAGGACGTCTCCAGATGGATAGCTGGGAGAAGGACGGCGTGCGCCATCAGAAGCTGAAGGTCCGCGCGTCGACAATCAAGTTCCTTCCTCAGGGAGACCGCCTCAACGGAGGTCCGACCCACCAGCAGTCCCGCATGGATCAGCCTTCCATTCAGGTCAATTCGCTCGAAAGCGACCCAGACGATATCCCGTTCTAACATAAACTTCTCAAAAGGAAAACCAAAATGGCTTTCAAGAAATCCAACAGCTCGGCCGGCGAGGAATTCGCCGCGCGCAAGCGTCCGCCGCTCGGCGTCAACGACCAGATCGATGTCAACGACGTCGAGACGCTGAAGTACTATATCACCGACTACGGCAAGATTCTGCCCGCCCGCATCACCGGCGTCACCGCCGCTCAGCAGCGCCAGATCCGCCAGGGCATCAAGCGCGCCCGCAACATGGGCCTCATGGCCTAATTGAAAGGAGCACAGAGATGTCTATCGAAGTACTGCTCATGGATAACGTGAAGAAGCTCGGCAAGTCCGGCCAGATCGTCAAGGTCGCCCCTGGCTATGCCCGTAACTATCTTCTTCCGCAGGGCATCGCCGCAGAGGTCACGGAGGCCTCCCGCCGTCGCCTGAAAAAGCTCGAGGCCGAGCGCGCAGCCCGTGCCGCCGAGGAGAAGAAGGCGGCCCTCGAGGTCGCCCGCAAGCTCGAGAAGCTCGAGATCAACGTCTCCGCGCAGACCACCGACGGCACCAAGCTGTACGGTTCCGTCGGCGTCAATGACATCCTCGCGGCTATCGAGGCGAACCGCGGCATCAAGCTTGAGCGCTCGCAGATCGACCTCGCGGACAACCTCAAGGAAGTCGGCGAGTACGAGTCGAAGATTGACCTCGGACACGGCGTCAACGTCAAGTTCAAGGTCGTCATCACGAGCGAGAACGTCCCCGAAGAGGCCTGATCGCCTTTGTTCGAGCAAAAGAAAAAGGGCCCGGCCAATGGTCGGGTCCTTTTTTTGTCGCTTCGCGGAGCGCTATGCCGCCGCCGTCATTCGACGGTGACGGACTTTGCCAGGTTGCGCGGCTGGTCGATTTCGCATCCGCGAAGGCGTGCAACGTGGTACGCGAAGAGCTGGAGCGCGACGACGGATACAATCGGCGCAACCTCTTCGGACGTCTTGGGCACGAAGATCGCGTCGTTCACATGCTCGGCCGCAGCGGAATCGCCCTCGGAGCAGATGCCGATCACAGGCGCGTTGCGGGCGCGGCATTCCTGGACGTTGCCGACAGTCTTCTCCTTGCCGGGGATGTCGGCGAGAAGGGCGACAACCGGCGTTTCCTCGGAGAGGAGCGCAATGGGGCCGTGCTTCAGTTCTGCAGCCTGGTAGCCTTCCGCATGGACATATGCTACTTCCTTGATCTTCAGGGCGCCTTCAAGCGCGGTGGGATAGAGGATTCCGCGTCCGATGAAGAACATGTCGTCCGCCTTCGCGTATTTGGCCGCAACCTCGGCAATGCGCTCGTTCTGCTTGAGGACTTCGCCGACAAGCTCTGGAATGCGCTCGATTTCGTCGACTAGCCTTGCGCCCTCGCTGTAGGAGAGGCGGCGTGTGCGGCCGAGCTTGAGGGCGGACATCAGAAGCGCCGTAACCTGTGCGGTGAACGCCTTTGTGGAGGCGACGGAGATTTCGGGTCCGGCGTGAAGGTAGACGCCGCGTCCCGCTTCTCGCGCGATTGTCGAGCCGACGACATTGCATAGGCCTGAGACAAGCGCGCCCTTGCGGATGGACTCGCGGACAGCTGCAAGCGTATCAGCCGTCTCGCCTGACTGCGACAGGGCGACGATCCAGTTGTCCGGACCGATGATCGGGTTGCAGTAGCGGAATTCGGCAGCCTGTTCCGGCGACGTCGGCATGTCGGCGAGCTTTTCGAAGAGGTACTTTCCGACCATGCCCGCATGGAGCGAAGTGCCGCATCCGATGATCGCAACGCGGCGGAACGAGGCGAGGTCGCGCGGGGTGAGGTTGAGGCCGGCGAGGATGGCGGTTGCGCCTGACTTGTCGAGGCGTCCGCGGATCGTGTTGCGGAGCGCGTCGGGCTGCTCGAATATTTCCTTGAGCATGAAGTGGTCGAAGCCGCCTTTCTCGATTGCTCCCAGGTCCCAGTCGACTTCCTGCACCTCTCGTGAAACCGGCGCGTTGTCAAGGGAGTAGATGCTGACGCCGTCGGGGGTTACGAGGGCAATGTCGCCGTCCTTGAGGTATATTACCTGGCGCGTGTAGGCGACGATGGCGGAGACGTCGCTAGCGACGACAGTCTCGTGTTCGCCGATTCCGATTACAAGAGGCGAGCCCTTGCGCGCGACGACCATTTCGCCTGGATGGCGGCGCGATATCGTTGCGATTCCGTACGTTCCTTCGACTTGCTTAAGCGCGTGGCTCACGGCGGAGAGGAAGTCCCCCTTGTCGAATGTGGCGACAAGATGCGCGAGGACTTCTGTGTCGGTCTGGGAAACAAACTTGCAGCCGCGCTTTTCGAGTCCGGCGCGGAGCGTTGCGTAGTTTTCTATGATGCCGTTGTGGACAAGGGCGAGGTTTCCGTCGTCAGCGATGTGGGGATGTGCGTTTACTGTCGTGGGAAGGCCGTGCGTCGCCCAGCGCGTGTGCGCGATGCCGACCGTGTACTTGGCGCGCTCATCTTCGGTTGCGAGTTCCTCCTTGAGGAGTTTGTCCAGTTCAGCGACCTTGCCGCGCTGCTTTACGACCTTGATGCCGTCGGCCGACTCAAGAGCCACTCCTGCGGAGTCGTAGCCCCGGTACTCCAGCCGCCTGAGTCCGTTCACAAGCGGTTCGCACGCACTTTTTTCATGGCTTGAAAATCCAACTATGCCACACATGTTCTATTTGTCTCCTGCTTACGGTTTGTGTTTTCAGTTTGCCGTATTTGCTTGGACAAGATTTTACCAAAAAACGGACTTTTTGTGCGGCCCGCTTCGATGTTTTTTTTGCTGCGCGACTATGTCAGCAACTGCTCTTGATCTTCTGCGACCGGATCAGATAGGACAGCATGTAGGGCGCAAGCAGGATGATTCCCATGAACGGAATTCCCGAAATAAGGATAGACACGAGGAATATTGTCAGTTTCATGAAGCGCATAATGAGTCTCATCAGTATCCGACGCGATGCTTTTTCGTATAGGGCCAAAACGCCGAAAACGAACTGATTCAGTGCGACGACGGTTGCGACGTATCCAAGCACCGGAATCCCGCTTATCAGCACGCCGATGACGAAAATCGCAATTGCGCGGTTGCGCACGGTCATCAGCATCCCGTCCTTGCCCATGGCATTCCAGTAAGCCCGCCTTTTCTCCGTGAGCTTCTTTAGTGGAATTGACAGCATCCATCCGACAACGGCGAAAACCGCCATCAGAAAGAGCGCGAGAATGGGGAACACAAGTACGATCGGCAGTATCGCCAACCAGGATCCCTCTTCAAACAGTGTAAGAAAAGTGTTGAGGTGAAGTGTGTTGTCCGGGTCGAGTTCCCGTATGGAGGACGCTATCCAAGCGCGGACATTGCAGAATCCGAATGTTCCCCCGCCGCAGAAGATCGATGCAAAGATCGCCGAGAACGACAGTCCGCCGGAGGAAGATGCGGAAGCGCTTTCTGCTGCAACAGCAACCGTGTTGGTTACGGTGGTTGGGTCGCAGGCCATCGGCAAGGCTTCGGGCACTCCGTCCATCGCTGCGGAAAGGACCTGCATCTGTTCTGGCGTGCAGATGGAATAGCTTACAAGCATCGCGAACACTGGCTTCGCGTATTTTTCGATGTTCGTCTCCGAGATAAGCTCCCTGAGCGAATCCTCCCAGTTGGCGGCAATTTCAATTGCGCCCAGTACGCCGAAGACGAAAAGCCCGAAATTCCCGGTTAGAAAGGGAGGGCAGTTTGCCGCGAGTTCCGATATCCCCTCTGGGCACCAGCTGTACGCCGGCAAGACCCTGCAGATGAGTCCAAAGAGGAATGTCGGCGCGAACATTCTCACCGACGTTATCCCGCACAACGACAGAAGACCGGCTATAGTAGATATCATATCCATGGCAATCTACCCGTTATCAATGAAACAGCATTTTACAAAACTGACAAGAATGGCAACATTACGCTTTACTTAAACAACCAGTTGCCGCAACGAGGGAAATCGAGCGGCAACTGGTTGTCTGAAAAGAGAGGGCGTTATTTCTTGGTGAACACCACGTGCCGTTCAGAAACATCACTCTGCCGCATAGGGATTGGCCCCATAGGCATTGTCTTGCTTCTGTCCAGGAGACAAAAGAATAAGCAACAAGCAGAATGAGGATGCGGTAGGCCAAAATATGATAGCAAGAATCCAGCTGAGCCAAGGTGATCCGACATTCTTTATCCGCTCAATACCTTCCTTTGCGGACTGATCGGCGTCCAACACATAGGCCCCATACATGGAAGGCAACCCTAGAGGTGAGAGGTAGCATGTCCAGAATCCTGAAAGCCCCAGATCATGCAACCTGCGAAATAGATTGGCTATAACGGCAACAATCAGTGAGATTAAGATCAATCCGAATGGCAAGCATAGAATAAAGCCGATCACATCAGACAGAGCGAAGAATAAAAGCAAGATCGCAATCAACCCAACGGCCGTCAGGCTTTGAAAAAGAGCCGTCAACCAAAAATCTTTGCGAGTTGCACGTCCCGAGAAACTGTACCATTTTTTCAACAGCCCAACTATTTTGTCTTTGTTCATAGCCATTGTATCTCCTTGTTGTTGATTGGATTCCGCCGTACAGTAGAGAGTGCAACACCCGTTGCACAACTCCGTACCGACGTAATCCCTTTTTAAGATAAATTTATTTTAGCATATTTTGTTAACGCTGTAAAGTGTCGCCCGAGTCGAATTTATTTTTCGGTGTATTGGCCGTATTATGCCCAAAAAAGCAGGGCGCGGCACAAGTGCCGCGCCCCGTTTCGAGTGACCGCGCAGAATCGCGGCCATGCCCAGGTCATTACATCTCGGAGAGCTTCTTGAGGAGGGCGTAGTTCTCCTTGAAGCCCTGTTCGGACTTCTCGAGCATCGCCATCGCCTTCTCCTCGCCGATCTTCTTGATCAGCTGGCGGAAGCGGTTCTCGCCGAGTTCCTTCGAGACGGCGTTCTTTGCGAACGATACCGTGTCGGACTTGTCGGCCGAGTCGAGCTTCACCTTGCCGGTCGTCGGGTTGTACGTCCAGAGAGGGAAGTGGACGGACTCCACCGCCGCCTTCTGGTGCGCAGGACCGGTCTTCGTGAGGAGACCCTGCTCGATGCAGTGCGCGTACGCGATGATGATCGCCGGGCCGTTGTAGTTCTCGGCCTCGTTGAACGCCTTCACGGTCGCCGCGGGGTTGGTGCCCATCGAGACGTACGCGACGTAGACGTTCTTGTACTGCATCTGCATGAGGCCGAGGTTCTTCTTGGCCTGCACCTTGCCGGACGCCGCGAACTTCGCGATCGCGCCGGTAGGCGTCGCCTTGGAGGCCTGCCCGCCCGTGTTGGAGTACACCTCGGTGTCCATGACGAGGATCTTGATGTTCTTGCCCGAGGCGAGAACGTGGTCAAGCCCGCCGTAGCCGATGTCGTACGCCCATCCGTCGCCGCCGAGCACCCACACGGACTTGCGGACGAGGTTGTCAGCAACCGCGAGGAGCTGAGCGCAGGTCGGGCAGCCGTTGGCCTTGCCGGCCTCGCAGCCCTTCTTGAGCTCCTTGACGAGCGCGCGCATCTCTTCGACGCCCTGGCCCTTCTCGTCGTACTGGTTGACGGCCTTGATCTTCTCGCAGAGCGCCTTCATCTCGGCCGGCGTCTTCTCGTTCGCGATGACCTTGTCGACGAGTTCCATGGCGAAGCCGTGGAGCTTGTCGGCGGAGACGCGCATGCCGAGGCCGAACTGGGCGTTGTCCTCGAAGAGCGAGTTCGACCACGCAGGGCCACGTCCGTCAGCACGCTGGCAGTACGGAGTCGTCGGCAGGTTGCCGCCGTAGATCGACGAGCAGCCCGTTGCGTTCGCGATGAGGAGCCTGTCGCCGCAGATCTGGGTGAGGAGCTTGACGTACGGAGTCTCGCCGCAGCCGGCGCACGCGCCGGAGAACTCGAACAGCGGCCTCTTGAGCTGGCTGTCGAGGAGCTTGCGGGTATCGAGCTTCGCCGGATCGACCTCGGGGAGGTTGAGGAAGAACTTCCAGTTCTCGGCCTCGGTCTTGCGGAGCGGGATCTGCTCGACCATCTTGAGCGCGCCCTTCGCCTTCATCGGGCACTGGACGACGCAGAGCTCGCAGCCCATGCAGTCCTCGGGAGCAACCTGGATCGTCACCTTGGTGCCGAAGCCCTTGGTGAGCGCCTTCGCCTCGGCGGACTTGAACGTCGCAGGAGCGCCGGCGAGATCGCCGTCGTTGTAGACCTTCATGCGGATAGCCGCGTGCGAGCAGATCGCAAGGCAGTTGCCGCACTGGATGCAGGCCGCGGGATCCCACTGCGGGATGAACGCCGCGACATTGCGCTTCTCCCACTGCGTCGTGGCGGTAGGCCACGTGCCGTCGACGGGAAGCTCGCTGACCTTGAGCGTGTCACCCTTCTGCGCGATCATCTTCGCGGAGACCTTCTTGACGAACTCAGGAGCGTCCGCAGGAACCGCCGCAGGCATCTTGAGCTTGCCAGCCGGAGCCGCCGGATACTTGACCTCCTCGATTGCCGCGCTCGCCGCCTCGATGCACTTCCAGTTCATCTCGACGACTTCCTGTCCCTTCTTGGAGTAGGCCTTCTCGGCGTAGTCCTTGAGGACCTGGATCGGGTCGAGAACCGTGCCGTCCGCCTTCTTGAGCGTGATGCCCGAGAGCTTGAAGAACGCGGTCTGGAGCACGGTGTTCGTACGCGTGCCCATTCCGTTCTCGCGGGCGATCTTCGCCGCGTCGATCACGTAGAACTTGAGCTTCTTGTCGATGATCGCCTGCTCGACCTCGTCGGGCATGTGGTCCCAGACCTCGGCCGCCGTGTAGGGCGACGCGAGCAGGAACACCGAACCCGGCTTAGCCGCCTTGAGCATGTCGTACTTCTCGAGGTACGGGAAGCAGTGGCACGCCGTGAAGTCGGCCGAGTTGATGAAGTAGGGCGAGCGGATCATGTCGCTGCCGAAGCGGAGGTGCGAGATCGTGACGCCGCCGGACTTCTTGGAGTCGTACTCGAAGTA
>SUWC01000046.1 GCA_015061665.1 Lentisphaerota bacterium | reverse complement strand
GGCTCCACGCTTTCTTCTTGAGAATTCTCCTAAGCCAATCTTGCCCAAGCCTCAACCTTTGCCCAGAATCAGTTCTCTTTTGAAAGATTGGGGTCCAGGAAAGCCGATTCCTAAAGGGTTTAGGGCACCTCCAGATCCTAGAGGCAATTGGTATAATCCTTTTACCAAGGAGTCTCTTCATAATGATATGACGCATCCTGATGGTAAAGGCATTGATCCGCATTGGGACTATATAGATATGAATCATGACCATTTCCGGTGGTTCCCTGATGGCCGAATCGTTCCTAAACCACATCGTGTTGTTCTGCCGCCGAGTCCATCAGATGGTTCAAAATGTCATGAAGAATGCGTCTCGTTTGCATGAACTTTATTATGGAGTGAGTCATGTTGTCGCATAATCAAATAACTTGGCTGCTGGAGGCGCTTGCAGGCAGCGGCCCTTTGGGAAAAATATTGTTTGCCGAAAAAGACAGGCTTGATTTCTCGGCTGCCAAAGTGTTTCCAGATGCAGCCAAGGATTGGGATTTCCGCTGTGGTTTGCCCGCCGACAAGCAGTTTTGTGGGGGGTGGATGGCATTTGCGTCTGAATTAAAACGAAACTTGAAGTGTGACGGCGCATTCTGCCTTTTCAGGGAATGTGATTTTAAGAAGAATGACCCTTGCATGGCTCTCGAAAAAAGCGCTATGGTATTTGCGGGTGATGATATTTTTTATATCATAGACGGGTCAAGTGATGATGTGCAAATTGCAGAGACGATTAAAACAGCCAACCGATTTATGCTTATGTGCCTGATCTCAGGGGGTGAATCCAAATTCGTGAAAGGGGATAATGTTACTTATGCTCAAATCGAGCGTGTTCTAGGCGGTCTTTTGGCTGTTGCCGTAGGTGTCTGCGACGATGAAGGAGTATGTTTCATTCCATGCAGATCCAAATGGTCTGAGGAATGAGAACGTAAGCATTGAAATTAAAATTCAGAAGAGTGTCTGCAGTGACGATAACGCAACCTGCTTATCTGTATGAAGATACCAAAATGGTGTATTTTTGTTGTGTTTCTGGCATTAACTGGTGCCGGAACTTATGTTTTCTACGTAAAAAGAAATGACATTGTTCGCAAAGAGAAGTCGCATAGTAATCAAACATATATCCCAAAAATCATCTACAATAACCCCATACGAGAGAAAGTTCCCGCCGAACCAACAGGAGTGTTGGTGACAAATCCCTCGCTTCCTGATTCAAAGCCAATATCTGATGAAAACATGACTTCGCTGACACAGCATGTGTCTCGTAAAGCATATGGCAATGATGCTGCGCAAATCGCTTCCGACAAGAACCAGGTGATGGGCGAGTTGCTTAATCTACCGCAGATACCGTCAGATTACGCCGAAACGTTGATTGCGCTGTTTTGCGATTCAACGCAGGATGTCGTGACGCGGGATTTTGCGGTGCAACACATCGGACTTTATGCACAGGCGCTAAACAGACGCGGTCAGTACGATCCAAAGTCAGCCGAAGCCGAAAGATGTCGTTCTGCGCTTTTCGACGCAGCCGACGAGACAGGAACAATCGTAGCGGCGGCGGCGTTTCGTGCATTGTCAGATGTCTCCGAGTTCGATTCTTGTATCAGTGCGAGGCGTCTCAATAATGCCCTAGTTCGTTGTGCATCCGACGAATCCGCATCCCTTGCTGCTCGCATAATGGCCGTTCAGCTCTGCGGCGAGCGCATGGTGAAAGAATCGAAAGAGTTGCTAAGGCCCATTGCTTCTTCAAGTTCCGCCCCCAAACCTCTCCGCCTTGCGGCAAAGCATTCAATAGAACGGTTATAAACCCTCGGAGTCAAAGCTAAACTGCTGAGATGGTGGATTGGGTTGTGCCTGCGGAGCTAAAGCACGGAGGGAACGGAGTCTCAAAGGCACGGAGCTTGAATGGAGGCCGAATTCAGACCCGGCGTGGTTTTGCCGCACTTTGTCGGGCGTTGGAAATTTGATATAATTGGAGCCATGGAAGAGAAGAAAGCACTGGTCGCCGAGGACAACTCGGAACACTATGGGAAGTACGCCGCGCTCCTGTCGGGGATGGGACTGCGCGTGGAGCGCGCGTGCGACGGAGTCGACGCGCTCGCGATGGCCAAGGCCGGCAGGTACGCGGTCGTCGTCCTTGACGTCAACCTTCCCCGCCTTGGCGGGCTTGAGGTGCTCAAGGCCGTCCGCCGCACGAAGCCGTACCTCCCGATAATCGTCGTCAGCGAGTTCGTCGGCCCGGCGGCGGAGGCGGAATACATCAACATGGGCGCGGACGACTTCATCTCGAAGAGCTTCCACGAGAAGACGTTCCAGGCGCGTGTCGGACGCGCCATCTGGCATGGCAGTCTCGTCGGGGAGGGCTCGATGCTCAGATGCGGCGAGGTTCGCGTCGACGATTCCACGCGGACCGTGTTCTACGACGGCAAGGTCGTCGAACTTTCGGAGAAGGAGTACAACATACTTCTGCCTCTCGTCAAGGCGCATGGGCGGCGCGTGGACCCCGACGTGCTTGAAATGGCGGCGTGGGGCGATGTCAAGCGCATGTCCAAGCGTCTTGAGACGAAGATATCGTACATTCGCGACAAGTTCGAGAAGGTTGGCGCGCCGCGCGACCTGATAGACTCCAACAGGGGGACCGGATATGTTCTCAAGGCATGACGGAAGCGGTTTCGGGAGAAGGCTTCGCCGTACGGTGCTGGCGTTCGCCGTGCCCCTCGTCCTGGCGGCGCTCGCGGTCGGGCACTACCGGACCTGCGCCGCCGCGTGCCGAATCGCCCGGCCGAGCCTCGCTGACGCCGACGCGCAGAAGATCGTTGACTTCATGAAGGCGTCCGTACGGACGTCGGCGAGGTATTTCTGGGGTACTGCGGCGCTCGGGGCGATGCTGCTGTTCGTCGCCCTGCGCATGGCTCGACGCCAGGCGGAGCTCGGTGACGAGATGGAGGGGCTTGTGCGCAACACGCTGCACCGGCTGTCCCATTCTCTCTCGGCGATACGGGAGGAGGCTGGCGGCATAAGAAGCGGACGTATGGCGGCTGCCGAAACCGCCTCGGCCATCGAGACCCTGAGCGGCAAGGAAGCCGAGATGATATCCGCATATATGCTGCTCGTGAAGGGCTTTGCCGGGTTCGACGATTCGAATGCGGAGCCGGTCAACCTCTCGGCGGTGGCGTGCAGGGTCGTAGCGGACGCGAATGTTCGCGAGAAGAAGGATGTTGAGATACGGTGCTCCGTCCCCGAGAAGGACATATTCGTCCGCGCCCATCCGTATCTCGTCGGAGAGGTCGTCGGAAACCTCCTCGACAACGCCGTGAAGTACACGGACGAGGGGAGAGTGTCCGTGGCGTTGGAGAGCGCGGGACGTTCTGCCCGGCTTACCGTCTCCGACACGGGACGCGGCATACCCCGCGGGGAGCAGAAGGCCGTCTTCCGCAGGTTCTACAGGGCGTCGAACGCGGGCGACAGGGTCGGTTCGGGGCTCGGTCTCGCGATGGTGCGGGAGATCGTCGAGTCCCGCTACGGCGGGAAGGTCTCGCTGAGCTCCACGCCCGGCAGAGGCTCGACGTTCACGGTCACATTCCCGCGTAGCCTCTGAACAGCTTTTGGTTCTGTGGCTCGTGCGCGGAACGCGCCGTTTGGAGGCGGCAAGGCCTCCCGCAAGTATACGCGAAGTATACGTTTGCAAGAAAAACGGCCTTGAAGTATACGTTTGCGTATACTTCGCGCGACAACGAATAGTCGATGTGCTATAATGAGCTGTGAACGATGCGGTCGCGTGACTTCATCGTGATGCGATCGTGTGGTTGCATCGGACAAATAAACGATGACACGAAAGGATTAGACTCATGGCAGAGATTCCGTTTGAACATGAAGGTAGCAATGGCTGGGCTATTTACGGTAGCAAGAACATTGTGGCAGAAAACCCAAAGAACATGCATGTTGCAGAGGTTACCATCAAAAGAGATAACGATGGTAAAGTATCTGTTTACCTCAATGATGACGAGGAAACTATTTGCGGGGAAAAATTGATTAGTGTTGATGATGGCAGACAGAATTACTATTGCTCGAAATCGGCGTCAGACATCCGTTCCAAGATGGCCGAACTGCAAAATGGTGGGCATGAAATCTGCGGCACGTGCGTCTCGCATTTTCATGTGGACGGCGAGGAATAATTGATGCTAAGCAGATGCTGTGCTAACATACACGTGGCGCAGCATCCTGCATTTCTATGGAGAGGCGTTACACGGCTAAGAAAGAGTGCTAAAGAAACGCTTTTCTCAACTCTTAAAGAAGCCGCACAAAGTTTTGAGAAGCGCGCATGTGGAAAATGCAAGTTTAAAGAGTTATGCAAGAAGCACTCCATAGACAATCAACTATAAATTTCAGATGAAATTACAGTAGCTAGTAACCCTGACCTCATGGTAACCAAATGCTTTTACGCCACAGTTTCGGAGGGCAAAGACGGGAAAACGACAGCGCAACAGATAGGCGCGCTCTTCGGATGACTGCAAACTGGCGCGGGGACCTAACGAGGTTGCTTCAATGGCGACCGTTTCCGATTGTCGCGCGAACGCCTAAATTGATATAATACTATTAGAAGTTCATGGAAAAACAGTTACATCATATAACAGCTTTGCGTGTTCTGGCCGTCGTTGCTATTGCGATGATGGCGCGCGGCGCTTTCGCCGACAGGGTAGTCACCTTGCCGTCGTTACCCGAGACCTGTCTGCCGAATAGCGAGGTGACTACGAATATCGCGCTGAACGTCAACTGGGAGCGGTTGGAGACACTTTCGTTCTCTATTGGCGTAGATGCCTGTGAGTCAAACTTCGTCAGCGTTGCCGTAGGCACGGCGTCTGGTGATGCGCTTACGCTTGAAGATGCGGACTTTGAATGGGGATGCGACTGCGGTGTGTGGTTCCGCGCCGATACGGAAGCGGGCGAAGTCGAGCGCGAGCCAGCGCCGTCGTCCGGATGGACCGAGCGGACGATTAGCATCGGCAAGCGGCAGTTCAACACGAACTGGAATATGGTGCGGCTGACAAAGCGCGGTGTCGGTAGTTTCGAGACATCTTTTCTCGGCGACACCGAATTTGAAAATCCATTGCCGCGAAGCGGAGTACAGTCCGCAGATGGCAATTGTAGAACCAAACGAGATTATCAGTCCCGATGCTTTCTGGGATTCGCACAATGCGCCTTGCCTTTCGCTTGGATCTGTCGGAGGAACATTGCTTGCGATAACTAACTACGTCGGCCCGATGAACGTGTCGTTCCACGGGATAATGATGTCTGAAATACCATGCACCCACACCAACATGCCGTCTGGTTTCTTTGCGACGACCAACTACACAGGGCAGTGGACGCATAAGTATATATTTGATGACGGTTGGGCCATGGCGACTCGAATATCATCGAACAACTACTGGACGGTCGACAGGGCAGGACATCCCGGAACATACGACAACTGGTCTGCCGGGCGTCTCGTCTGGGACATCCCGATAGGATGGGTCAGAATGCGGTTCAACGGCGACAACAGGCATGGGGTTCGTGAAGAAGAATACGAGAGTGTCACAAACAAAAACACGCGAGCGCTTTTGATAGGCGGATCACAGGTTGTATATCAGCAAATATTTTCAATTTCTGACGACGGGACCGCATCAATCAAGAAGCATGGGCACACCATGTCGCGCGGCCGGTTCTGCCGGATTAAAGTAGACGAAAGAACAGTTCAATGGACACATGGGCTTTGACATGAAAAAGACAATACTGATATCAATATCGACGATTGTTGCTGTATGCAGCATATTAATCGTTTATCGCTTTTCTACACAGAAGCCTGTCGGCTTGGATACCAATGAGGTATTGACACCAAATAAGACACAGCAGCTGAAAGAATGGATAAACAACAGTATCGACGATGTCCCGCCCGGATATGTTCCGCGTTATCAGTGGGCTGGCGACGCGGAACGCGCACAGCTGGAGTCGGTCTGGGAGAACGCCGCTACTAACCTAATGCATGGGAATATTCAGGGTATGAAAGAATGTGTCGCGACAGTTTCCGAGAGGATGAAAAGCATATCGCCCGAGCAGTTCTATGGAATTGTCCGGCCTTGTTACGATATGCTCAAGAGTGAATTTATGGCAGATGTTTTATCGCGCTCGTACACGTCCACTGACAAATTCAAGGAGCGTGTCTTGTTTGACATTGAAGGTATGAACGTTTTGGGGAATGTTGAGCTTTCGTCGGAACAAATTCCATTGAGCTGTGCGTATTTGGAGGCGGACGCGCTGTCGATGATCAGGAAGGCCATCAAAAAGTTCACTGATGAACGCCGAGAGGATTATGTCTCGATCGCCAAGGAGCTTGAAGAGCTGATAATTAGGCAGATAGAGTCGGAAGACGGGTTAGTGCGGCGGTACATGAACGCAGATCTGAAAATGCAGATGCTACTCTACGAACGCGGATATTCGACACGTGAGAATGTGATTCGCGGCGTACGGACCGACGCATGGCATCTTGAAAATACCGCCGGATACATTCCCAAGTGGCTGGACGAATTCAAATGACGCTGATCCGACCCCTCGCACGGGGATTTCGTTAATCGGATAGACGAGAGGGGGGATGGGTAATTCGGCGAGCGTTAGCGAAGCCTGTCCGTTTAGTCTGTGGTTAAAATACTCGAGACTATCACGCGGCTGGAAGCCGCGTCTCCAGTGTGCGTGCGATTGGAGGTGCGAAAGGGTGTGTGAATGGTTGTGTGAATGGGCGTGCTCATTATGGAGACGCGGCATCTTGCCGCGTTGCTGGGAGACGATTGGAGACTATGGAACCTCAACCGCCTCGCGCGCGCGTAGGGGCGAATGACGGAAATACTGCCAAAATAAAATTTCCGTGTAAGAAATCCGTCTGATGCTGTAGTAATGGGTGGAAAGGCTACAGCAAATGAAAACAAAAGACGCCATCTTGGCAACAGTCATAGCGGTGTTGACCGCAGGAGCGGTCGCCGCAGGTTCGGCCGCATTCGTCTTCCGCAGTCGCGTGAAGGCTCTCGAGGCGAAAATTGCACAGACGGAAGCGACGCACCCCGTCGCCGTGCTTGCCCCGGGAGAGGAGCCGAAGGCGGAGCCCGCCGAAAATCCTCCCGCACCGGAGCAGAAGACGTCCGTCGCCGAGATGAAGGTGCTGTCGGTCGACTACAACGACCAGGATGAACTCGACTTGTGCCTTTCCGAACGACCTGACATGTCGGTCGTCCGCCAGTATGTGTTCGCGGGTCCGGTTGAAAAGGGCGTCGCAGCCTTTCGGTACGACACGCGATACAACGGCAGAACGGACAGCTGCGATCCCCATCTCATCGTCACTGCTGACTTCAGCCGCGGGACGAACCTGATGCTGCGCGTCCTGAAGGGCTTCCCTGTCTTCGGCAAGACGTCCACGTCCAACCTCGTCGTGAACCCGCTCGCCGCGGACTTCACTTACGACTTCCGCCGCAAGGACGCGCCGCAGGAGGTCAAGTTCGCCGCGCGCGGACGCTACCTGCCGCCTGCCGGAGGGCGCGCTATCGCCGTCGAAAGCGTCAACGTCGGAGCCGTGCGCGCCGAGGTGAGGTCCGTCCCGTCGGCCAACATCGTGCAGATACTCTCGCTGGAGGAGGGACGCTACAACAAGATCCACAAGAGGACATGGCCGAACGACGGCGAGTGGCTAGAGGACGTCTCAAGCCGTCCGAGCGTGTCCGTCGTCAAGACCGCGAACAGGCTGAACGAAAGGGAGACGACTGCAATCCCCGTCTGCGCTGGCGAGGGCTCGCCCTCGAACGGCGTGTTCCTTGTGATGGTGCGCAGCAACGACATCGAGCGCAACGACCGCAACTACTGGTGGTCGGACGAGAAGAAGCCCCTGAATCCCAACCGCTACAGGCTCGTCTGCATCACGGACCTCGGGCTCAGCATCCGCCGCACGGGCGCGTCGGTCCTTGTCTGGGTCACGTCGCTCACGAAGGGCGTGCCTGTTGCAGGTGCGAAGGTAGAGGTGTTCTCCACCGCTGGCGTTCTTCTCGGGACGTCGACCAGCGGCTCCGACGGACTATGCACCGTTGCGGTTCCCGAAGGCGACGAGCCTTTTGCTGTCGTGTCTTCCGCAGACGACGGGTCTGACCGTTCGTTCGTAGCGCTGGAGGGCTCGATGAAGGTGGACGAGACGGCGCTTTCGTCCGGGCGCGACGACTACCTTCCCAAGGACGGCGCGACTGCGTTCGCATGGACCGAACGCGGCATCTACAGGCACGGCGAGCGCATTTTCTTCCAGGCGATACTCCGCAACGGACAAGGCCTAGCGCCCGCGCCTTTCCCCGTCGAGCTGCGTCTCTGCGATCCCGAGGGCGACGTCGTCGCAAAGCGTATTTTGACGCCGTCCGACGACGGTTCCGTGACGTGCGACGAGCTGTCCGTCGCCGAGGAGCAGCCGAGCGGAACATGGGAGTTCGTCCTTGCGACGCCCGGCGAGAACGGTCGCATCCTCGGCACGCGCGAGGTGAAGATCGAGGAGTTCGCGCCTCCGCATATACGCGTCAAGGTCCAGCCGAAATCGGGGATAGACATCCAGAACCCCAGGGATTTCGCCTTTACCGTCTCGGCAGAGCACCTCTACGGCGGACCTGCCGCCGCACTGAAGGTTGAAGGCGCCGTAGTGTTCGAGGACGCTGCGTTCGCGCCGGCTGGGTGGAGCGGCTACAAGTTCGGCGACGAAGGACGCGGCCTCAAGCCGAATTTCCGCAGGCTGGACGCGACGAAGCTCGACGCGTCGGGCAGGGCCGAGTTCCGTGCGCCGATATGGGCCGACAGCGGCAAGCCTCGCGCGGCGGTGAAGGCAATCGCCGAGGGGTCTGTCTTCGAGGATGGCGGACGCCCCGCCACCGCGCGCACGACCGTGTTCTCGCACTACTACCCGTTCTACATCGGCTCGCCCGTCGGCGGAATGATCCGCCTTCCCGAAAGCGGATTTCCGTCCGTCTCTCTCGCATGCGTCGACACTGCGGGCAAGCGCCTTGACGCGCCGCGACGCCTCGTCGCGAAGGTAGAGCGCATAGAGTCCGTCTATGCATACAAGAAGCGCGACGACGGCACGATGTCCTGGGACTGCGAACACGTGCGTAGCCTGGTCGCCGAGGGAATCGAGCTGGAGACTTCCGCCTCCGACGACACCATCCTCAAGCTTCCTGTCCGCAGCAGCGGCGACTATGCGCTGACCGTCGTCGACCCTGAGTCGGACGTCTCCTTCGGGACGACGTTCTACGTTGGCGACTGCGAGGATACTTCCGTGCGCGCAGCGCTCTCCAATCCCGTCAAGGTCGGGCTTGTGGCAGACAAAAAGTTCTATCGCGTCGGCGAAGTGCCGCGCTTTGTGGTGAAGAGTCCGTTCCCCGGCACCGCCCTCGTCACGGTGCTTCGCGAAGGCGTCGTCTACTCCGAGGTCGTCGAATTGCCGAACGCCACCGGCGAGATCGCGCTGCGCCCCGTCGAGCGCGAATGGGCTCCCAACGTGGACGTTTCGGTGTCCGTCGTTCAGTCCGCCACGGGCGGACGCCATCTCGCGGCGCGTGCGCACGGCGAGGCGACCGTCGTGGTGCGTCCGTCCGAGCGCGAGATCGGCGTCTCGGTTGAGCCATCCTACGACGTCGAGTCGAACCACGTCGCGGCAAAGGTCCGTGCGGACGGCGCGAGCCGCGTCACGGTGACTCTAGTCGACGAGGGGATAAACATCCTCACTGACGAGCAGGTGCCCGACCCGATATCGCGCTTTGCCGAGGCGCGCACGGCAGAGCATCCGTTCTACGACCTCTACCACCGCATTCTCCCCGTCGTAGGCGACGACATCCTCAAGGCAAGCGGCATCAAGACGGGCGGCGGTGCGGGTGCGGAGCTGCTTGGACGCGTCAGCCCCGTTCCGACGCGCAGGTTCCGTCCGCTCTCGCTATGGCAGGCGAGCGTCCCCGTTGTGGACGGCGAGGCGTCCGTCGACTTCGCGCTCCCCGAGTTCGTCGGCGAGGTGCGCGTCACCGCGGTTGCATGGTCGGACGTCGCGAGCGGTGCTTCCGCCTCGCGCTGCAAGGTCGCGCCCAGGCTCGTCTGTGAGCCGGACGCACCGCGCTTCGTCGCGCCATGCGACGAGTTCGAGCTGACCCTCCCCGTCGCGAACATGAGCGGGGAGCGCGGCAGTTTTGCCGCGGAAATCTCGCTTGGAGGCGCGACCGTTTGTAGTGAGCGCGGCGAAATCGCCGCGGGGGAGACGCGCATCGTGCGTTGCCGCGCGAAGGCTCCGTCCGAACCCGGTGAGGCGGAGGTGCGCTACGTCGTCTCGGGATGCGGCGAGAGCCACGAGTCGACGATACTCCTCCCTGTGCGCCCTGCGGTCGCGTGGCGCGAGACGGCGGGCGTGGAGGTGCTTTCGCCCGGCGCCAGCTGGAGCCTGCCGGACGGCAAGGTAAAGTACTCTGTTGCCGGTTCGCGACTTGGCGAGCTCAAGAAGGCGATAGACTGGCTTGCGGAGTATCCGCACGGGTGCCTTGAGCAGACATCGTCCCGCATCTTCCCGCTGATATCGGCAGGCGGCATACTCAACGCCGTTGCGTCGGACGGGGAGAAGGGCGCTGGAATGGCGGATTTCGTCGCGGCTGGCGTTGCGCGCGTCGAGTCGATGATACGCTCGCGCGACTTCGTGATGTGGCCTGACTGCTCGTACGCTCCGTGGGATTGCGAAGTCTCGCTCTACGCTGCGCATTTCCTGATCGAGGCGGAGAAGGGCGGCGCGACGCTGCACGACGGCACTAAGAGGAAGGTTACGGAGTTCCTCACGCGCTGGGCTCTTTCGTCCACAAACTCGATCTCGGCGTATGCGTGCCATACGCTTGCGCTTGCGGGGTCGCCGGACAGGGACCGCATGCTCCGTCTCTACGACGAGCGCGCGAAGCTCGACCTCCTTTCCCGCGCGAGGCTCGCGAGGGCCTTTGCCGCGACAGCGGATAGAAGGCGCGCGTGCGAACTCGTCGCGAACGCGGAGTCGCCTGCGGACGTCAGGGAGGCGGCGTTCCTTGTGCTGGCGCTTCTGGATCTCGATCCGGACGATCCGCGCCTTGCTGGGCTCGTATCCTACATCCTCGACAACCGCGACAAGGAGCTGTTCTGCTGGGGCACGACTGCGGAAAACGCCCACGCGCTTCTGGCCGTCGGCGAGTACTACCGCCACCATCCTCCGAGGCGAGGGGAACCGCGCGTAGTGAATCGCGGAGGCAAGCTCGTCAACGAAGGAACGGGCGATGCGTTTGTGTCGTGGCGCAGGCTCGTGCTTCCTGCCGCCGACGAGGTGCGCGAGGAGAGGAGCGACATCGAGCTCGTCCGCACGTTCCTTGACGCCGACGGAAACGCGGTCGACCTTTCGAACCTTTCGCGCGGCGCGATGCTCGTCGTCGAGCTGACGCTCAAGTCGTCCGTCTCGCGCGACTATGCGGACATCGTGGTCGAAGATCTCTTCGCTGGAGCGTTCGAGCCTGTGCGCAGCTCGCTGGATCCGTCGCTGTATCCGTGGGTTGCGCTGAGGAGTGCGGGGCGCAAGGCGGGCGAATGGGTCATGCGTTCGGACGCGCGTGACGACAGGATGCTCGTTTTCACGAAGAAATTCCACATGGAGGCAGGGGATGAAGTCAGGTTCCATTATCCGGTCCGCGTCGTTACGGCGGGTGGCTTCGCGCTTCCTTGCGCTGCTGCCGAGGCTATGTACCAGCCTCGCCTGCGCGCTCGGACTGGCGCTGGTCGTGTCGTGGTTCGCGATTGACTGGACGGAGGAGGGCTCGGATGTCTATCCAGGCGGGGTCGTTCTGCGCGACGCCACCGGCAAGGTCGTTCGCGTCTCGCTTGGCGAAGGCGACACGGACTGCCGCCCGTACTACGAGGCGTCGCGCGACGACTGGATAGTCAAGGCCCTTGTCGCGAGCGAGGACGGAACGTTCTTTTCGCACTGCGGGGTGCGTCCGTTCTCGATTCTGCGCGCGCTCTGCCAGAACGTCTTCTACCGCAGGCGCATATCAGGTGCGTCTACGATAACGATGCAGACCGTCAGGCTGATACGTCCGCACAGGAAGTCGTACTGCGGAAAATACGTCGAGGCGTTCCGCGCGATGAAGATGGAGCGGAGGAAGGACAAGCTCTGGATCGTCTCGCAGTACCTGAACCGCGCGCCGTTCGGCTCGAACTTCGTCGGGATCGAGGCGGCGTCCAGCGGATGGTTCGGCAAGGGCGCGAAGGAGCTTGGCATCGGCGAGGCGGCGCTGCTCGCGGGCATGGTCCAGGCGCCGTCGCGCTTTCGTCCGGACCGCGGCTACGACAGGGCGGTGAAGCGGCGCGACTACGTGCTTTCGCGGATGGTCAAGCTGGGCTTCATCACGGAGGAGCAGATGGAGGGCGCCAAGAAGGTGTTCCCCGAGGTCTGCCGCGCGCCGCGTCCGTTCGAGCATCCGTTCTACTGCGACTGGTATCTGCGGGAGGTGATCGGCCGCGACAGGAAAGGCGACCGCGCATACGGGGACTACACGATGCCGCTCGATCCTGACGTGCAGCGCACGTGCGAGAGGGTCGTCGGGTCGGTGGAGGCGAGGTGCGGGTACTCGGCTGCTGCCGTCGTAATGCGCGTTGCGGGGCCTGGCGCTTCCGGTCCTGGCGAGGTCGTCGCGGTGGCGAGCAGCGGCGACTACTTCGGCAAAGGCGACGGCGCGCAGGTGAACTGCGCGGTTGCGCCGCGCCCAGCGGGGTCTACGCTTAAGCCTTTTCTCGTTGCGGAGGCTCTGGAGTCGGGGCTTGTCGCGCCAGACGAGATGCTGGCAGACATTCCCCGCACGTACAAGGGGTACCGTCCCGCAAACTTCGACGCGAAGCACCGAGGGCTCGTCTCCCTTCGCGATTCGCTTGTCCTTTCTCTGAACATTCCGTTCGTCGAGCTACTTGGGCGCGTTGGCGTGGAGCGGTTCGGCACGAGGCTGAGGGAGACGGGGTTTGCGCACATGAACGCGCCCGACGAATCCTTCGGCCTTGGCATGGCGATAGGAAGCGTCGAGGTGACGCTTGTCGAACTCGTCAAGGCGTACGGCGCGCTCGCAAGGTCCGCATCCGGCGGAGAGGGCGGGTTTGACGAAGGTGCGGCGTATATTGTCACGGACATGCTTTCCGGCGGCGAAAGGGCGTCCGCCGCGATGGGGCACGTGGCCGACGTGGTGACGAGCAGGTTCGCCTGGAAGACTGGCACGAGCTCCGCGTACAGGGATGCGTGGACGGTGCTCTGGAATCCCGAATACGTCGTGGGGGTCTGGTGCGGACACCTCAGCGGCGGATTTGGGGACGAGGCTCTTGTTGGAGCGAAGGCCGCTGCGCCCGAGGCGTGGAAGATCGCGCGCAGCCTTTATCCGCGCGGGGACGGTCCGTGGTTCGCCGAGCCTGGGTGCGTAGGACGGCGGGAGGTCTGCGCTCTCACGGGGCTGCCCGCGGGCGAGGCGTGTCCGCACCGCGTCGAAGGGCGGTGCCTGCGGGGCGCGGGTTCGTCGAGGCTCTGCGGCGTGCATGTCCGCGGGTTCGACGGCAGGCCATGCGAGCGCTTTGACGCGCAGTACGCCGCCTATGCGGGGCTGATAGCCAGGGCGGAGCGGCTGGGCATAGCGTCGCCGGAGGACGGCGCTACGTTCAAGGTTGTGGACGGGATGGGGCAGCAGCGCATAGTGTGCCGTGCGACAGGCGCTACGAACGGCGAGAGGCTCTGGTGGTTCCTTGACGGCGTTCCGGCAGGGGAGACGGAGGGCTCTGCGCCGCTTGCGGTGGAGATGAGCTGCGGCCGCCACAGGCTGACCTGCGCCACGGCGCAGGGGGTTGCGGCAGAATCGTCGTTCACCGTGGAGCGCTAGGCTGGCGCGTTTTTGCCGCTAATTTGCAATTATTTTCATCTGCCCCCTTGCGCATCGAATCCGATTTGTGATAAAATATTACTCTATTCGACCACTCAAAAGAGTAAAAACACAATGAAAGTACGTAGTTCCGTTCGTCGCATTTGCGAGAACTGCCGCATCATCCGCCGCAAAGGCGTGGTGCGCGTGATCTGCACAAACCCGCGCCATAAGCAGCGTCAGGGCTAAGCTAAAGAAAGAGGTAAAACAACTATGCCTAGAATGATGGGTGTGGACATCCCCGGCAAGAAGCATATCCGCTTCGCTCTGCGGTACATCCACGGAATCGGGCCAAAGCGCGCTGATGACGTTTTGGCGGCATGCAAAGTCGATCCTATGAAGAAGGCCGACGACGTGACTCAGGACGAGATCCACGCGCTGACTACGTACATCCAGGATCATTTCCGCGTTGAGGGCGATCTGCGCCGCGAGGTTTCGCAGAACATCCGCCGTTTGATCTCGATTGGATCCTACCGCGGTCTCCGCCACAAGAAGGGTCTGCCCGTCCGTGGGCAGCGCACCAAGACGAACGCTCGCACCCGCAAGGGCGGCAAGCGCGTTTCCATCGCCATGCCCAAGCAGGCCGGCCGCTAATTTGGAGTGATTGAAAATGTCAGAAGAGATCAAGAATGACGTCGCCCCGGCCGCTCCGGCCGCAGACGCCGCGGCTCCCGCGGCGGAGGGTGAAGCCGCTCAGAAGAAGCGTTCCGGCAAGTCCATTCCCGCCGGCATCGCGTTCATCCGCAGCACTTTCAACAACACGCAGGTTTCGATCGCGGACGCTCGCGGCGGCGTGATTTCGTGGAGCTCGGCCGGCAAGGCGGGCTTCAAGGGGTCCCGCAAGTCGACGGCTTTCGCGGCCACCATGGTTGCCCAGGACGCGGCGCGTGTCGCGGTTGCCAAGGGCATGCACGAGTGCGAGGTCCGCATGCAGGGTGCGGGCGCCGGCAGGGAGAGCGCGGTTCGCGCGATCCAGGCGGCTGGCATTCGCGTTACGCAGATCACAGACACGACGCCGGTTCCCCACAACGGCTGCCGTCCCCGCAAGCGTAGGAGGGTTTAATCATGGGTCACTTCACAGGTCCACGTTCCAAGGTCGCCCGTCGTTTCGGCGAGCCCGTTTTCGGTCCCGACAAGGTTCTTGAAAAGCGTCCTAACCCTCCGGGGCAGCATGGCGCCAACAAGCGCCGCAAGAAAGTCTCCGAGTACGGCGTCCAGCTCCGCGAAAAGCAGAAGGCGAAGGCCATCTACGGCATGCGCGAGGGTCAGTTCCGCCTCTTCTTCGAGCGCGCGAAGGCCAAGCAGGGCATTACGGGTGACGTTCTTCTCGCTCTCTGCGAGACGAGGCTCGACAACATCGTCTACCGCCTCGGTCTGTCCCCGACCCGTCCTGGCGCCCGTCAGCTCGTGACGCACCGCCATGTCACCGTCAACGGCAAGGTTTGCAACGTTCCCAGCTACATCGTCCGTCCGGGCGAGGTTGTTTCGGTGCGCGAGAAGGACCGCGACATGGTCGCAGTCGTCGATTCCATCAAGAGCCACAAGTCTCCTCTGGTGAACTGGCTCTCCTGGGACGAGGCGACGATGGCCGGTACGCTCGTCAGCGTTCCCGAGCGCGCAGAGATTCCGGAGAACATCGAGGTCCAGCTGATCGTCGAGTTCTTCTCCCGCTAATAGCTGGCGTGGAAGCAACCGTCACTGTAAACCTGAACTGGAGATAACCAATGCCTATCCGTTTGAGCCGATTCGAGATGCCGAAGGCCGTCCAGAAGGACGAAGCCACGGCGACAGCGACTTACACACGCTTTGTCGCGGAGCCTTTCGAAATCGGCTATGCCAGGACGATCGGCAACTCGCTTCGCCGCGTTCTCCTGAGCTCTATCGAAGGCGCGGCGATATCGTCCGTCAAGATCAAGGGCGTAAGCCACGAGTTCTCGACGATCAGGGGCTGTGCGGAAGATGTCACCGACATCATCCTGAACCTCAAGCGCGTGCTGCTCAAGACGTACTCGCGCGACCCCCAGACGATAACGCTCAAGGCCAAGGGGCCTTGCGTCGTCACTGCCGAGATGTTCGCGCAGTCGAACAACGTCGAGGTGCTCAACCCCCGTCTCGAGATCGCCACGCTCGACGTGGACGGCGAGCTCGAGATGGAGTGCGACGTCCGCACCGGACGCGGCTTCTGCCTTGCCGAAGGCAACAAGAAGCCCGACCAGGAGATCGGCAAGATCGCAATCGACTCGATCTTCTCGCCCGTGACGCGCGTCAACTTCCTCGTTGAGAACACGCGCGTCGGGCAGAGGACCGACTACGAGAAGCTCGTGCTTGACATCTGGACCGATGGCCGCATCGACCCTGAATCCGCCCTCAAGACGGCTGGAGCCGTCCTTCGTCGCCATCTCGACGTGTTCGTCGACTACGCCGGCGAGGAGACTCTTGAGTTCGAGGACACGGAGAAGAAGGATGCGGACGATCGCGAGCGTCTGAGGAAGCTGCTCAACATGTCCGTCAACGAGATCGAGCTCAGCGTTCGCGCGGCCAACTGCCTGAACAACGCCAACATCTCGACCGTGGGCGAGCTGGCCAAGAAGACCGAGGCCGACATGCTCAAGTACCGCAACTTCGGCAAGAAGTCGCTGACCGAGATCAAGGCAAAGCTCATACAGCTCGGTCTTTCGCTCGGCTACAAGTTCGACGAAAGCCTCCTGGAAAAGAAGTAACAACAGGGCCCGCCGCGCGGGCCTACAAGGAATCTTAAAATGCGTCATCACAGAGTAATGAAGAAATTCGGGCGCTCCACAGCGCACCGCGCGATGCTCATGAGGAGCCTCGTGACCAACCTGATTCTGGCCGAGTCGATCAAGACGACCCTCCCGAAGGCCAAGGAAGCGCGCAAGGACGCCGACAAGATCGTGACCGTCGCCAAGAAGGGCACGCTCGCGGCTCGCCGCCTCGCCTCTGCGCGCCTTCTCCAGCCCAAGGCCGTTCAGAAGCTTTTTGACAAGATCGCCCCCGCGATGGAAGGTCGCAACGGCGGTTACACGCGCATCGTCAAGCTCGGAACCCGCAAGGGCGACGGCGCCGAGATGTGCGTCCTGCAGTGGGTCATGCCCGAGGTCGCTCCCGCGGCCGCCGAGCCCGCTGCCGAGGAAGCTTCGAAGGAGGTGAAATAATGGCCATCGTGCTTAAGCTCAAGAAGGGCGAGTCCGTCGAGCGCGGACTTAAGCGGATGAAGAAGATCCTCGACAAGGAGGGCCTTCTCAAGACGATCCGCGACCAGCGCTACTTCGAGAAGCCGTGCGTCAAGGCGCGCAAGAAATCCCAGCGCGCCCGCATCCGCAACCGTTCGCGTCGCGGCCGCATGGAGCTCAACTAGTCCCCTCCGGACGGACAACCCCTTCAAACGCGAAGGGTCATACTCAAAAAGGCCGACGCATTCCGCGTCGGCCTTTTTTTGCATAGCCCAGCAACTTCGAGGGGAAAAGGGCGCGGAGCAGTCGACTTCTCGGTCGCCGCTCGGTCGCCGATATAACTTGTGTGTCGAGTCTCCAGATTCTATCGCTACTTGAATAACGATATAAAAAGTGCTATACTATCCACTTGTTTTCACGAACTAGCGCCTGGATGGCTGGGCGCGCAAAATCCTAACAGGGGAACAAATGGAAACTGAAGCAACTGTGGCGCCGGAGAATCCGGTTGCCGATCTGGAAGAGACGCTCAAGCGCGTCAGAGCCGCGCAGGCGAAATACTCCACGTACTCGCAGGAGCAGGTCGACGCGATTTTCCGCGCGGCCGCCCTTGCGGCGAACTGCCAGCGCATTCCGCTCGCAAAGATGGCCGTCGCCGAGACGGGCATGGGCGTGGTCGAGGACAAGGTGATCAAGAACCACTTTGCGGCCGAGTACATCTACAACGCCTACAAGAACGTAAGGACCTGCGGAGTCCTCGAGCGCGACGAGGCGATGGGCATAGAGAAGATCGCCGAGCCGATCGGAGTGATCGGCGCGGTCATACCGACCACCAACCCGACCTCCACCGCCATCTTCAAGACGCTCCTCGCGCTCAAGACGAGGAACGGCGTCATCATCAGCCCGCACCCGCGCGCGAAGGGCTCCACGATAGCCGCGGCGAAGGTCGTCCTTGAGGCTGCCGTCAAGGCAGGCGCCCCCGAGGACATCATCGGATGGATCGAGGCCCCCTCGCTCCCCAAGACGAACTACCTCATGAAGGAGGCCGACATCATCCTCGCGACCGGCGGCCCCGGGATGGTAAAGGCGGCCTATTCGAGCGGCACGCCCGCCGTCGGCGTCGGCGCGGGCAACACGCCGGCCATCATCGACGAGACGGCGGACCTCATGCTCGCCGTCAGCTCGATCATCCACTCCAAGACCTTCGACAACGGAATGATCTGCGCGTCCGAGCAGAGCGTGATCGTGCTCGACTCCGTCTACGACGAGGTCCGCGCACTCTTCGCGAAGATGGGGTGCTGCTTCCTCGACGGCAGGCAGCTAGAGGCGACGCGCAAGACGATCCTCATCAACGGCGCGCTCAACGCGAAGATCGTCGGGCAGAAGCCCGTCACCATCGCGAAGCTCGCAGGGTTCGACGTCGCGGAGGACACGAAGATCCTCATCGGCGAGGTGGAGAGCGTCGAGCTCTCCGAGGAGTTCGCCCACGAGAAGCTCTCGCCCGTCCTCGCGATGTACCGCGCCAAGGACATACAGGACGCCTTTGCGAAGGCCGAGCGCCTCATCGCCGACGGCGGATACGGCCACACGTCGAGCATCTACCTCGACGTCGTCAACGAGAAGGCCAAGCTCGACGAGTTCGCGTCCAGGATGAAGACCTGCCGCATCCTCGTCAACACGCCTTCGTCGCAGGGCGGCATAGGCGACATCTACAACTTCGTGCTGACGCCCTCGCTCACGCTCGGCTGCGGAAGCTGGGGCGGCAACTCGGTCAGCGAGAACGTCGGCGTAAAGCATCTTATGAACATCAAGACAGTGGCAATGAGAAGAGAGAACATGCTGTGGTTCCGCGCGCCTGAAAAGGTGTACCAGAAGAAGGGCTGCCTCGCGGTCGCGCTCCGCGAACTCGGCGAGGAGCTCGGAAAGAAGAAGGCGTTCATCGTCACGGACTCCTTCCTCTACGCCAACGGCTACACGAAGGCGATCGAGAAGTCGCTCGAGAAGCAGGGCATCATGTTCACGACCTTCTCGAACGTCGCCCCCGATCCGACGCTCGCCTGCGCCAAGGAGGGCGCGAAGCTCATGGCCGGTTTCAAGCCCGACGTCATCATCGCCGTCGGCGGCGGCTCGGCCATGGACGCCGCGAAGATCATGTGGGTCCTCTACGAGCACCCCGAGGTCGACTTCTTCGACATGGCGATGCGCTTCATGGACATCCGCAAGCGCGTCTACACCTTCCCGAAGATGGGCGAGAAGGCCTACTTCATCGCTATCCCGACCTCCGCGGGCACGGGCTCGGAGGTGACCCCGTTCGCCGTCATCACGGACGAGAAGACCGGCGTGAAGTACCCGCTCGCGGACTACGCGCTCATGCCCAAGATGGCGATCGTCGACGCCGACATGCAGATGATGGCGCCCCCCGGCCTCACGTCCGCCTCGGGCATCGACGCGGTCTCGCACGCCCTTGAGGCCTACGCTTCGATGCTGGCCACGGACTATACCGACGGCCTTGCGGTCCGCGCGCTCCAGACGATTTTCGAGTACCTGCCGCAGTGCTACGACGCCGCGGTCTCGAAGACCGCCAACCCGACGGCGCGCGAGAAGATGGCCAACGCAGCCACGATGGCCGGCATGGCCTTCGCGAACGCTTTCCTCGGCGTGATGCACTCGATGGCGCACAAGCTCGGTGCGTTCCACCACATCCCGCACGGCATCGCCAACGCGCTGATGATGGAGGAGGTGCTGCGCTTCAACGCCAACCCCGTTCCGCGCAAGATGGGCACGTTCCCGCAGTACGCCTATCCGCACACGCTCGAGCGCTACTGCCAGATCGCCGACGAGCTCGGCATCAAGGGCAAGGACAGGGACGAGCAGTTCGAGAACTTCGTCAAGGCGATCCGCGAGCTGCAGAAGCGCATCGGCATCAAGCCGACGATCCGCGACTACGTCCCCGACGAGGCGGACTTCCTCGCCCGTCTCGACGCGATGGTCGAGCAGGCTTTCGACGACCAGTGCACCGGCGCCAACCCGCGCTACCCGCTGATGTCCGAAATCAAGCAGATGTACCTCAACGCCTACTACGGCAGGCATGACAACGTGTAACGAAAGGAGTTTCGACATGAAGAAGGCTGCAACGAAGAAGGCCGCACCCAAGGCTACAACCAAGAAGGCTGCGTCGGGCCGCAAGGTCCCCTCCGCGCCCAGGAACACGACTGTCCTCCTTGAGCGTTCGCACAAGGTCGTCACGAAGGACGGCTCCACGGTGCTCAAGGTCTTCGGTCCCGACTACAAGGTCTCGGCCATCCTCAACGAGGCGATGAACGAGGCCCGCGCGGCCGAGACGGGGCTCCCCGTCGCGAAAGTCCTCGAGGTCATGAAGATCCGCGACCACTGGTGCATCCGCCGCGAGTGGATCGAGGGCGAGACGCTCGCGAACGTGATGCTCAAGGACAAGAAGAACCTGACGAAGTACATGCGCGAGTTCGTCGCGATCCAGTGCGAGATATTCACGAAGACCTCGGAGCGCATGGGCAACCTGAACGACAAGCTCGACAAGCTGATCTCGGCCTCGCCGCTCCCCAGGGAGACGCGCTACGACCTGCACGTCAAGCTGCAGTCCATGCCCCGCGGAAAGGCGCTCTGCCACGGCGACTTCAACCCGACGAACGTGATCATCACGCCGAACGGCGACTGGCGCGTCATCGACTGGTCGCATGTCCGCCTCGGCGATCCTCTCGCCGACGTCGCGCACACGTACCTTCTCCTCTGGATCTCGGGATACGTTCCCGCGGCAGAGAAGTACATGAACCTCGCGTGCGAGGCGCTCAAGGTCAAGGTCTCCGACGTCCAGAAGTGGCTGCCCATCGTCGCAGCCGCCGCTTCCGCGAAGTTCCACGACCCCAAGAAGCTCGAGCTCCTCGTCCACTGGGCGAGCGTCTTCGACTACGAGTAACGCTCGGCCCCAGCGCCGCGTCAGCCGCCGATCGGACTGGAAGGTTCGCCTCCAGACGACCGGCGGCGCTGCTTTGCACACGCCCCGTTGTTGTGCGCGGAGGCTGGAAATGCTATACTATCCACATCCGCCCACAAGGCGGGACAAGGAATCAGAAATGAAAGTCAGTGGAAAGACATACAAGTATGGCGATAACGTCGACACGGACGTGATCATCCCCGCGCGCTACCTGAACACGCCGAACGCGAAGGAACTTGCGGCGCACTGCATGGAGGATATCGACGCATCGTTCGCCAAGACCGTCAAGCCAGGCGAGATCATCGTCGCCGGCAAGAACTTCGGCTGCGGAAGCTCACGCGAGCACGCCCCGCTTGCAATCAAGACGTGCGGCGTCGCTTGCGTCATCGCGTCGACCTTCGCCCGCATCTTCTACCGCAACGCCCTGAACATCGGGCTCCCCATCCTCGAATGCCCCGAGGCCGCCGAGAGGATAAGCGCAGGCGACGAGGTCACCGTCGATTTCGACACCGGTCGCATCATGAACGTCACGACGGGCATTTCGTACCAGGCGGAGCCTTTCCCGCCTTTCATGCAGGACCTCATAGCCGCGGGCGGACTCGCCTCCTACATGAAGTCCCAGGCGGAAGGGGGAGCGAAGTGACAAAGACGATCGCAGTCATTGCGGGCGACGGAATCGGGCCCGAAATCGTCGGCGAGGCGGTAAAGGTCCTCGGGAAGGTCGCGGAGAAGTTCGGGCACGACTTCACGTTCAACGAGAAGCTCGTCGGCGGCGCGGCGTACGACGCATTCGGCGACTGCCTGCCGGACGACACACTAGCGGTCTGCAAGTCGGCCGACGCCATCCTCCTAGGCGCCGTCGGCGGCCCGAAATGGGACGCGCTGCCGGGTCCGCAGCGTCCCGAGAAGCGCGCTCTCCTGACGCTCCGCAAGGAGCTGGGGCTTTTCGCGAACCTGCGCCCCGCCAAGGTCTGGCCCCCGCTGAAGGGCGCCTCCCCGCTGAAGGACGAGATAATCGGCGAGGGTCTTGACTTGCTTGTCGTGCGCGAGCTTACGGGCGGAGTCTACTTCGGCGAGCACACGCGCGCGGCGGACGGACAGAGCGCGCTGGACAAGATGCCGTACTCCGTGGCCGAGATCGAGCGCATTGCGCGCGTCGCATTCGAGAGCGCGAGGAAGAGGCGTCGCCACGTGATTTCAGTCGACAAGGCGAACGTGCTGGAGACCTCCCGCCTCTGGCGCGAGACGGTCCAGCGCCTGCACGACGCGGAGTACCCGGACGTCGCACTCGAGTTCATGTACGTCGACAACGCGGCGATGCAGCTTGTCCGCGCGCCTTCGCGCTTTGACGTGCTGCTGACCGAGAACATGTTCGGCGACATACTCTCCGACGAGGCGTCGCAGATCACCGGCTCCATCGGCATGCTCCCATCCGCCTCGCTCCGCGCGGACGGATTCGGCATGTACGAGCCCATACACGGCTCCGCGCCGGACATCGCGGGCAAGGGCGTAGCCAATCCCCTTGCGACGATCCTCTCTGCGGCGATGATGCTGCGCCACACGTTTGGCCTCGGCGAAGAGGCTGACGCAGTCGAGCGCGCCGTCGGCAAGGTGCTTGAGTCGGGCGTCCGCACGGCCGACCTCGGCGGAAGCGCCTCGTGCGCCGAAATAGGCGCGGCCGTAGTCGCCGCGCTGTAACGGAGGCTGCGAATGGACGGTAGACTCAGCATCGCATGCGCGGGACTCGGGCTCATCGGAGGGTCGTTCTACAAGGCCGCCATGGCGGCGGGATACGACGCCGTCGGGCTGCACCACGGCGAGAAGGCCGATCTTTCGCGCTTTGACGTGATACTGGTTTCAATGCCGCCGACGGCGATAGAGCCGTGGATAAGGGAGAACTGCGCCACGTTCAAGGAGGGCGCGATGGTGGTCGACGTCTGCGGCGTGAAGCGTCCGCTTTACGAGGCCTTCCGCCTGGAGTGCATGAAGACGAAGTGGATGTTCGTCGGCGGGCACCCGATGGCCGGGCGCGAGGTGAGCGGATACGCGAACTCCACGCCGGACCTCTTCAAAGGCGCGTCGATGATCCTCACGCCGTATCCGTACGTCGGGCGCGGTCCGCTGGACATGCTCGAGCGTTTCTTCCTCTCTCTTGGCTTCGGACGCGTCGTCCTCACGACTCCCGAGCGCCACGACGAGATGATCGCCTTCACGAGTCAGCTCTGCCACATAATCAGCTCGGCGTACGTCCGCGAGCCGCTGGCCCAGAACCACGTCGGCTTCTCCGCGGGAAGCTTCCGCGACATGGTGCGCGTCGGCGCGCCGGATCCGGTCGTGTGGACGGAGCTTTTCCTCCTCAACCGCGACATGCTGTCGGATGTCCTCGGACGCTACATCGACCGCCTCGCCGAGTTCAAGTCGGCGATCGACTCGGACGATGCGGCGCGCCTAATGGCGGCGCTCGAGGAGGGGCTGCCTGCAAAGCGCGAGATACTCAGGAACTCACCAAACCTACGGTAGGGGGCAATGCCAGGACTGCACGTCATAATCGGAGAGGACGACTTCCTCGTCTCAAACGCCGCCGCCAAGGTGGTGGGCGATGGAATCGGGCTTGAGGTCGTCGACTCGGGGAATTCCGGCAACGAGGATGCGCAGCTTGCGGACATCAGGCGCGCGGAGGAGAGCCTTCTGACGCCGCCTTTCCTCGAGCCGAAGAAGGTGACGTGGTGGAAGAACGTCAGGTTCCTGCCCGGCGGCGGGCGAGGGAAGGGCGACGACGAAGGCGGGGGACGCGTCTCCGAGGCAGTGAAGGGCGCGCTGGACAAGTTCGTCAGGAAGCTCGTGGAAATCAGCCTGCCGGACAACCAGCATTTCATACTGACGGCGCCAAAGCTGCTTCAGACGTCGGTCATCGCCAAGACGCTCAAGAAGTCCGCCGAGATGATCGTCTTCGAGACGCCGAAGAACGCCATGGCCGCTGCGCAGTCCGCACTGCCAAGGGCCGTCGAGATGGCGGGCGAGATGGGGCTTTCCTTTGAGGGCGGCGCGGTCGATGCGTTCGTCGCGCGCGTGGGGGCCGACACGCGCTCGCTCATGTCGGAGCTCGCGAAGATGCGCGACTACCTGGGCGGCGCGACGAAGATCACCGAAGCGGACGTCGAGGCCGTGACGTCGACGGGCGTCGGCGTGGAGCCGGAGATATGGTCCGTAACCGACGCCGCCGGCGCGCGCAACCTGGCGAAGGCGCTTGAGGCCGTTTCGCGCTTCGAGGGAGAGGAGAGCTTTGCGATCGTCATGACGACGGTCCTTGAGAAGTGCTTCAGGCAGCTTGCGGAGCTGAAGGACGCGCAGGAGCGCGGAAAGCTTCAGGACGCGGTGAAGGGCATGAACCGCTGGGCCGCCGAGAAGATGACGCGCAACCTCGGGCTTTGGCAGCTGAGGGAGCTGCGCGTGGCGCGCAAGCGCTTCCTCGATCTGCGCGAAAGGTCCGTCTCCGGCGCGACGTGCGCGGGCGACGAGCTTGTAGTCGAACTGGTCCGCGCCCTTGGCGGACCTCGCGGCAGGGGAGGTGCGCGATGAGCAGGGAGATGCTGAACCTTCGTGCGGCGGCTGAGCACGCGCACGTTGACGAAAACGAGCTTAAGCACGTCGCGCAGCGCGGCGAAATCGCCGCGGAGAAGCGCGGGGACTCGTGGTTCTTCGACCACAAGGCGCTGGACGAGTGGGCGCAGCGAAACCTGCTGGCGGGGTCCAGGAAGGAGATTTCCGGGCAGCACCTGCACATGATGCAGTCCCAGAGCAAGAACGAGCGCGACAGCTGGCGCGTGTCGCGGCTGTTCCGTCCTGACGCGATCAACCTCGCCTTGAAGTCGAAGACGAAGGGCGGCACGATACGCGACATGACGGACCTTGCGATCGCCTCGGGCCTGGTGTACGACGACGAGGGCCTTTTCAAGGAGCTAGTCGCGCGCGAGGAGGCCGCGCCGACTGCGATTGGCATGGGATGCGCGTTTCTGCATCCGCGCTACCACGACCCCTATTTCTTCGAGGACACGTTCGTGGCGTATGCGAAGAGCCAGCGGCCGATTTTCTTCGGCGCGCCGGACGGCGAGGCGACGCGGCACTTTTTCCTTGTCTGCTCGACCGACCACGAGCAGCACCTTATGATTCTCGCGAGGCTTGCGGTCCTAGCGCACGGAACGCCGCTGCTTGAGCGGCTTGACGGCGCGTCCGACCCCGAAGAGGCCATTTCGACCATCGCGGAGTGCGAGGAGGAGCTACTTCGCGGTCATGGTGATTTAGTTTGGAGGTTCATCCACGACCATCCGCAGGGATAGTGCGCGGTCTGACTGGAGTTCTTCCTTGAATGTCTGGGAGTTTGTGACGCCTCGCCTGGCCATGAACACGAACGCCGG
>SUWC01000045.1 GCA_015061665.1 Lentisphaerota bacterium | reverse complement strand
CGCAAAACGCATACAGATTCAGTCCGCCGCTCAGACCAATCGGATCCTTGCTCAACCAGCGACCTGTTTCGGGGTCGTACCAGCGCATGCGGAAGTTGACGAGGCCAGTCGCGGCAGACCACTCGCGGCCCTGGAAGCGATAACGCAACTTCGAGAGCTCGGGAACCGAAACATCCTCGTCGACGACGTTGCCCCAGGCGTCGTACTGCCAGCGAGCGACGACGTTATTCTGCGAGTCGACATAGCCCCAGACCGTGCCCTGGATGTCTGTGAGCGGATAGTACGTCGAACCGCCGACCTTGACCGCGAGGAGATTGTCAATTCCTTCGCCCCAGGTGTAAGATGCGATGACATCGCCGCCTTCATCCAAGTCAGCAATCACCTGCCAGTTGTTGTCATAGACATGTCGCGTCGTTCCATCCTGCGTCGTTGTGGAGACGCGGCGGCAAAGCGCATCGTATGCATAGCCCTCTGCAAAGACACCGTTGGTCGAAACCGAGACAAGCTGGTACTGGCTGTTCCAGGTGAGGTCGAGCGTCGGCTTGCCGTCGCGCTCGATGCGGGTGACGTTGCCAGCAAAGTCGTATGCGTACGAGCCTCCCGTCCACGAGGCGAGCCTGTCGCCGACTCCAAGCGTGTACGTTGTCGTCTCGCCATCTTCGGTACGCGTCATGCGGTTGCCCGCAGCGTCGTATGTGTAGGAAACGTCGCCATCGGAGGCGAGTCGGTCGAGGTCATCGTAGGCGTAGTTCTTCTGGGACGTCTGGGACATTTGGGGCTGCCCACCAAACTCATGACGACGCGAGACGATGCGCCCTGCGGCGTCGTACTCATACTGGAAGCCGCCGAGCGCCGCGCCACTTGTCGTGCGCCATGATATGTTCGTCACCCTATCCATGATGTCATGCATATATTTTACCACAAATCCGCTTCCGTTTGTGACTTCAGAGAGGAGCCCGTTCCAGTCGCAGTAGCCGAACCCGAACTGTGCGGACGAACTGGCAATGTGCGAAATGCGCCCTGCGGCGTCATGGGAATACGTGGTCGTGCCAGCGACGGAAGCCACCGAAGTTACCGACCCGCCGTTGCTGCGCGAATACGAGACCGTAGTGCCGTCCGCGCCCGTGCTTGCGTCCAGCCAGCCAGTCGCCGCGTCGAAGACGTTCGAAACTGCGCCTGCAGAACTGGACGCCGACAAAAGCAGCCCATCGCCGTCGTACGAGAACGACAGCGTCTCACCGGGATAGGAAATCGACGTCTGGTTGCCGTCCGTGTCGTAGCCGTAGGCGACTTCGCTTCCGTCGAAGCGGGTCTCGGACGACACGATATCGCCAACAAGGTATTCGCGCGACATCACCTGGCCTTCAAGATTCGTCACTGCGACAACGCGCTCGTTCCCGTCGAGGGCGTACGTCTCCGCGCCACGTCCCAGCGGATCTGTAATCGCAACGACGTTCAGCTGCTTGTCGTATGCAACGGCAAACTGCGAGTTGGTGACTCCGTTGACGACTCGCCCGACGTGGAGCGGCCTCCCAAGCACCCATGCAAAGACGTCCACGCGCCCAAGGGCGTCCACACGGCGCGTCACGCGGCGTCCGTTGCCTTCGTATTGATACGACTGCGAGGTTCCGTCCGGCAGCGACACGGAAAGCGCATTGCCCCTCCAGTTGTTCACCATGGAATAGACCCGCTCCGTCCCCCCAGGTCCAGGCAGGGACAGCCTGTTCACGTGGCCAAGGCCGTCGTATCCGAGCGAAACGGACGGCAACCCTGTGCAGACAAGGTTTGTGACGTCGAGACAGTCGTCGTACGAAACGTCCACCCTCCCTCCGTCCGGAAGAACGACGGCGAGAGGACGCTCCCCGTCCGCTGTCAATATCCGAGCGACGCGCCTTGCGTCGTTCGTCCCCGCTCCGTGGACGACGATCTCCAGTCCGTTGGTCGTCCACTCCGCGACGCGACCCTCCGGCGTCTCGACGCGGCAGGGCGCATTCCGCAAATCGTCCCAGTCAATGGAATAGAAGCGTACGGGCTCCGAGCCAAAGCCATATCCGATGGACACGGGGCGGTGCCTGGCGTCGTATGACGCGCGGGCCTCCACGTATGCGCCGGTCCGCAGATTGCGGTGCATTGCCTCTGTCATGTCTCCCTGTGCGTCGTATGTGGCGCGGACCGACTCCGTGCCGACCGTCCTCGACGTCTCCCGGTTTTCGGAGTCGTATTCAAGGCGCATCGACACCGTCCCCCCTGCCGTAGGCTTGAGCTCGGTCGTACGCCGCGCCCCGTATGTGAAGTGCGTCGCGAAAAGTCCGCCGGACATCTCGGAATGCGAGCACTTCGGCCAGGGCGCGTCGCCGGGGCGCGTGTATTCGTATGTCGTCGTGATTCCGTTGGCGTCCGTCTTTGAACAGAGGATCGGACGGTTTCTTGCGGCGGATGGGGCCTGTCCATATTCCTCCGAACCCCCATCCGAGCCGTCGGCAATTGATGCGGACGCAGCGGGAACACTTCCAAAAGACAACCCGTCAATCGAAGGACCTCCCGCAGAACCTCCGGAAAACGCGTAATTGCCCGAAGAGCCCGAGCCTCCTGACGAACCCGAACCTCCTGGCGAGCCTGCGCTGACACTAAACGATCCGCCCGTCCCTGCCGAATCCCGTCCATCGAGCCCCTTATCGCCGCCGGCTCCCATCCGCATCGCCCCGAGGGTACCGGCGGAAGACGCCTTCGAAAAGGACGGCAGCGCGGCGGAATACACGTCGCGGACGCCTGGAACCGGAACGCTCCCGTAGGAGTACCGCAGTGACGAAACCCTGCCGTGGTCATGGCGGACCACTTGGGACAGCACACGACAATCTTCATGCCCGCCAACGTCCAGGTCGATGGACACGTCGGCATCCGGCGCAACGACGCGGCTCAGCATGCCATCCCCCGCATATTCAAACCCGAGCCATCTGCCGTTGGAATGGACCGCCCTTGCAACCCTGCCGCCCGCGTCGCGCTCTATCTGAACCGACGTGCCATTCCACGACGTAATCGAAGCAAGGCGACCGCCAGGGTCGAAAGCATAGGTCAGCGCGCCTGGGGTGACGACCTTGCGGGTGCCGTCCATTGCGAAACGAAGCTCGTAGCCGTCCGCATTGAAAGTCGATCCGCCTTGCGGCGGCGTGTCGAACTTGAGCACGACGTCCGACGCGCCGCGCTCTCCCGCCGACCGCACGACGACGCCGGACTCGGTCTCCTCGACGCTCCATTCGTACGAATGCCTCCATCCGTATCCAAGCGAACCGGACTTCGCGGACAGCGACGAATACGAACGGCGGAAAACAAGGTCTATGTCCGGGCACGGAATCCTGACGTCCTCAACCGAATCGTAGACGCCGCCGTCAATGTAGCCTACAGGGTCTCCGCCCATAGACCCGTTCTCCACCACCTGGGGCTCGTCTACGTAGGCATTGGACTTGCTGGACGGTGCGCCGCCGCAAAGAGCGGAAAGGGAAACTGCGCAGACAACAGCTGCTGGCACTATGCTGAAACACTTCTTCACTGAAAGGCCTCCTTGCCTTCGAAATAGCCATGTAGGAACTGACACGGATGCTTGACGCCCGACGGCACCAGGAACCTGTACACGAAGTCCCCGCAGCCGTCAATATCACCGGACGTTATGGCCAACCTGCCCGAACCATCCTCGAAGCAGATTCCCGAGCTGGACGTCATCTTCAGCTCGACGCAAGGCGGGAGATCAAAGGCCGACAGCCTGTTCTCGACGACCAGCGTCCCGTCGTCCAGCCTTTCCAAGACATAGTACTTGCCCTCAAGCGTATAGTGCGCCAGAAACGGAAGGAGCCTCGCGCTTCCGGCGACCGAAGCGTCGGGATTGGAGATTTCGCAGGCAAACGCATTGGGACGGCACCGCACCGGCACATGCAGCGAACAGGCGCACTGTCCAGAGGAAAGCGAGACGGAGGCAATCTCGATACCGCAGTCAACCGACGCGGACATCCTGTCGAAGCCGCTGCCGGACAGCCTGAGCGTGCTCGTCTTGCCACGCCATACAGGATGCTCCGACGAGATAGAACACTCGACGACTGATACAACGACACGGTTAACGACACCATCAACGATTCCCTCGACGACATGATCTCCAGGAGCATTGAAGCAGAACGGAATGGATACGGACGAACCTTCCGCGACAGTAGCGCCGTCCACCGAAATCCTACCTCCGCCGTCAATGGAAAGAAGCAATGAATCCCCGCGCCTGAGCACAGTATCGGATTCCGTCATGACGTCGAACGGAGACCACACTACGGACACTTCCTCGGACTTGAATCCATTCTCGTACTCTATGCCGACGCCCGCGGCCTCGTTTTCCTCAAGAGGGACATTCACCCACCAGCCGCAGTTGGGAAGCGCCCGAGGCTCCAGCGAAGCACCGCCAACGGATACAACTGGAGGCAAGGCGCTCACAACGCGCATGCAGAACGGGGATACCTTGGAACCCACGAAATTGCCTCGACAGCAACCCGTGTTCCGATAACGGGCGTCGATCCAGTCCGCGACACCGTTGCCGTCGGCATCAGGCCCGCAAACCGCGCAGACCGCGATGTCTCCCAAGGCGAACTCAACGTCGTTCTCGAAGTTCTGCAATTCGAACGAAAGCACATGCGCGCCGGCGGGGAGCCTCGGAGCGTTGAAGCAAACCTCGCTAATTGACTCATGGTCGGAGGACTGGAGCCTGACGCAGCCAATGCGCATTCCATCCACGTAGCAGACGCACTCCGCGTCGCTCGGCCCCCTGAAGGAGGCAAGCGTCCTTATCTGGAACAGCCCGGCATCCGGCAGAACAAGGTCGTCGATGTAGAATATACGTCCGCTCCTGCCCGCAAGCAATACGCAGTCTTCCATGAAGTACCATTCGCCAACGGCTTCATCAACCGCCGACGCCACAATCACCGCGTTCGTCGCAATGCTCCCGTCAAAGTCAACTGTCAGAGGATCGCTTAGATACGAACAAGCCTCCTCCCCGTCGGAAACGCCGTCTCCGTCGGTATCGGCGACAAGGGGATTCGTGCCGAGGCGCATCTCCTCGATGTTGGCGAGACCGTCGGAATCTGGGTCTTCGAGGGCGTCGAAAAGGAACGGGATCATGCCGTTTGCGGTTTCCCATGCGTCGGGCATGCCGTCGGAGTCGGTGTCGAGCGAGTTGGGTTCTGTCCCCGCGCGGAACTCGGCGAGGTTGGTGAGTCCGTCGCCGTCGGGGTCAAGCGCGGCGTCCGACGGATCGGCGGCATTTAGAGCGTGCTTCCACTCCCACCAGTCCGGCATGCCGTCGTCGTCGGAATCAATGCTCATGCCGCCGGAGGAGCGGAAGAGGCAGTCCTCCGGCACGACCGCCCTGGCCGCGCCGTCCTTCGCCCACTCCAGCCTTAGCCCTGCGCCCCCCGCATTCTCGAAATACTCAATGCGGATGTCGTGGAGTCCCTCCGAAAGAGGCAGGGACGCGGCCTTCGACGACATCGAATGCACCCCTGCATTGTCCAGCACCTTCGCTCCGTCTATCCACAGTGCGGAGCCGTCGTCGGATGTGAGCGTGAGGGTGTATCGTCCGGCGGACGGCACAAGCAGCGCTCCTTCTAGCACCGCCGCAAAGCGGTCCACGAGGTCTGACGGCGCGCCAGGCCACGCGGCGCTGGTCGACGGCTGGTCCACAGTGCTCCATGTGCAGACGGCGGCGGGCGTCAGCGTATCTATGTCGGGCATCGCGGAAAGCGCGCCCGTAAATGCATAGTACCTGACGTCTATTCCGCTGGCGTAGCCGATGGGGATAAACGCATCCGCCGCGTTCGGATCCGTTCCGCATGCGAACTCGACGTCGTTTGGATAGCCGTCGCCGTCAAGGTCGCGGGACGCGTCGGCGGGATCAAGGGGATCAAGCGAATGGGCGGCCTCCCATCCGTCGGGAAGTCCGTCGGAATCGGTGTCGGCGGAGAGAGGATTGGTCCCCGCCGCGAACTCCGCGGCGTCGGTGAGCCCGTCTCCGTCGAGATCCCCTGTGCCGTCGCGTTCAAGCGAACCGAGGTTTCGCCACTCCCATTCGTCGGGAAGATCGTCGCCGTCGGAGGAAAGGCCCTCCGGACGCGCGATGCCGATGTATATGTCGTCCACATGGCCGCTGCCTCCGGCAAGGTCGAACGCATGCAGCGAGCCGGTCGTCCCGCGCATGGCGAGCCCTTCCGAGACGAGAATCCCGTCAAGGTAGAAGTCCCATCTTCGGTCGGGGAAGTCAAAGCGGCTTGTACACCTGACCCAGCGCCCCTCGTCCTCTACACGCACGGAAAAATTGGTAGCATAGCCGTCACCGTCGGAAAGGACCGGATGCCCCGCATTGTCGAACGCGATCACTGAAAATGCGTCCGGCGAGACATCTCCGGCGTCAATCGAGCGCGATGCGACCTGCCAGACGTCCATCCAGACGACGTCGGCATGGCTGACCGCGGCATGGGTGAGCGTCACGGAGTCCCCGTCCTCCGCGGAGCCGCCATTGACCGCGAGAGCGGCCGCGCCCGTGTGGACGACGCGACTCTGGACCTCTCCGGCATTCGTCCGCGAAGAGGCCCAGCCGTTCTGTCCGGCGATGTCGCCGGGCGAGACGGCGGACTCCTCGAACGTCTCGCGGAACGCGGCGCGCGCGAAGTCGTTCGTCCCGAGGGGGTTCAGCCCGTTCGCCGCCTCCCACCAGTCGGGAAGCCCGTCGCCGTCGGTGTCGCCGTTGTGGGCGAGGGGGTCGGTCCCCGCGCGGAACTCGACCAGGTCCGACATGCCGTCTCCGTCGGAGTCCGCGGAGCCGTCGCACGAAAGGTCGCCGAAATGCTCGATCTCCCACTCGTCCGGAAGTTCGTCGCCGTCGGAGGAAAGGCCGAGCGGCCGCTCCGTGGTGACGAGCAGGTTGTCGGCGACACCTTCGCCGCTCATCTCTATGGAGCCGAACGAGGTCGCGTCCCCGCACATGGAAAGCCCTTCGCCGACAATCACGCCGTCGACGTACATGTCCCACGTGCGCGATGTGTAGTCAAATTTCATCGTGCAGCGGGTCCAACGTCGCCAGCCTATGACGGAATAGGCGAGGTTGGTGAAAAGCAGCCCGCCGTCGGACATCACGGGATGGCCGGCGACGTCGAAATAGAAGAACGCCGTGACGTCCTGCGGGACGTCCGCCTCGGCGACGCCGCACTCGGAATGAACGCGCTGGTCAACCCACACGACCTGGGCGGAGCATGTCACGGAATGGGTCGCCGTCCCGCCGCTCAGCTCGAGAGCGCCGATTCCTTCATAGACGACCTCGCCCTGGGCCACCGCCGACGCAGGGCGCTGCCCCGCCGTCCATCCGTTCTGGCCTTCTATGGGACCGGCGACCACGTTCGGCGGCTCGAACGGCTCGGAGAAGAAGCTTACCGCCGAGGCATGGTCGGCGGCGATGGGATTGAAGCCCCACGCAAGCTCGTGCGAATCGGAAAGACCGTCCCCGTCAGTGTCCGAGAGATACGGCGACGTCCCGTAGACGCGTCTCTCCATCTCGTTGGGAAGGCCGTCCCCGTCTGAGTCCCGCGTCGCGTCCGCCGCTAGGTAGACGCGGCCGCCAGACGTTGGAAGCGCGGCATCGCGCCAGTCGAAAAGGATTGAATGCCCCGGATAGCGTCCGACATGGATCCATGACGAGGCGTCGCCGTGGTTGGTCGCGAAATTCGACAGGAACAAATCCGTAGTGAGTCCGCGAGTGAACACGGAGAAATCGGCAAACTCGCCCGCTGGGTCAACGGCCATAGAGCGGAAGCGTGGCGCCCCTGCCCGGTATGTTATGCCGCCAGCCCGACCAAACAGGCTGTACGAGAACGGCTCGAAGTCAGTCCTAAGCAGGACGAGCGCATCGCCGGGGTACGCCTGCATGAAGGAGGGAAGCCCCGTAATCTGGTCAAGCCAAACGCTCTCGGACCACACTGCGTTCGTAATATCGCCAGTCAGTGCGTCATATCGGAAGAGCTGGTCGGAAAGACTGCCTCCGTCGCCGAGAAACGCCCCTGAGACATAGCCAAGGGGGCCGGAATTGCCAATGGGAGAGAACGGCATTTCGGCTTCGACAAGTCCGTTCGTTCCCGCATCCACTCGGATGAGGCCAACAGCGTCATCGGCAAGGACGAGATGCTGCGTGCACGCCGCAATAGCCGCACCGAGAAAGAATGCGGCTGTCCTGATTGTATTCATCGTACTGTGTACATGGTGAGTCTGCATACGGCGGAGAGTATACCACAATTCAAGGCCAAACGACGCCCTGAGAAAGCAGATTTCCCGCGAAGTATACGCAAACGTATACTTCAAGGCCGTTTTTCTTGCAAACGTATACTTCACGTATACTTGCGGGAGGCCGCATTCTGCTATACTCTCGTTGCCCGCACGGGAACAGTGGGCAGAAAGGAAGTCGTTGAAAATGAAAAAACTAATCCTGATTGCATTAGCCGCAACGAGCGCCCTAACACACTGCGCGGGAAAAGAGCATGAATGGCCACAGCTCCCCGAGGGATATCTGCCGGACTCCGAGGTTTCGACAAATGTCACGATCCACGTAAACATGTCGCGTCTCGACGAGTTCGCCCTGCGTATTGAGGCGTCCAATTGCATCTCAAACGAGGTGCTGGTCGCTGTCGGGCACGACGCCGACGATGACGACGACCTCTCCTTCGACGAGACGGCATTCGCATTCGGAATCGACTGCGGCGTCCGCTACCTAGCCGACTATGCGGCCAGGTGCGTTTCAGACGAAGTCGGCGATACGCTGCGCATCAGCAACCGCGACTTCGATCCGTCGTGGAATCTCGCCAAGGTCGTGAAGCGCGGCGAAGGCGAAGTAGACGCAGTAGTGACCGAGCTCATCGAGAACAAGCGCTTCTCGATAAGAATACGATAGGAGGCACGGCGATGAACTGCATAGACTGGAATCTCATAGGCATATTTACCGCGTTCGCGTTCTACGGGCTTCTCGCTGCGATATTGCTGCGCAAGCCGCTCAAGGCGGCGTATGCCAGATTCATGGCGATGTCGTACCTCCTGAAAGTAGGCCTCGCGAGCATGGCAATCGTTGCGACGGTGCAGGCGCAGAAGCAGCAAAACGGCGGCAATGGCACACAGGGACTGCCGACGCCGCCGAGACTTTCTCCGCGGACGCTTCCGCAGACGGTGTCCGACGAGGAGATCGCGCAGGGCTACCGTTTCGCATACGAGACAAACGACATCGCCCACAGCTTCACGATGCCAACCAACGCGTCATACGCCGGCAACGCGCACATCCACGGAGCTTCGTCGAGCTTTGGACGGAACATCATAGACTTCGGCGAATTGTCATTTCCATTCGGACCGAGCGACACGCGCTATTCCTCCGCGTTGTGGTTCATAGACGGTCGCATCCGCTTCGCGCCGCACGACGCAGGGCGCGAGATTTCCACCGGCGTCTCGGGCAGTGTTCTCGCGATGCAGGGCCGGAGCCGCGTCTGGCACGGGCCATGCGACGGCGGCTACGCGATCTGCTGGGAAAACGTCTTTGTCGGCGGCGGCACAAACGCCGCGGCAAACTTGCAGATCGTCATGAGGGACAACGGATGGTTCGAGACGTGGTCAAACGAGGTTGGACGCGTCTACAAGCGCATCAACCCATACGACTGGGATGGCGACGGACTCGACAATGCGATCGATTCCGCACCGAAGACGTACGACGGCAACTGTTTCGGAACTGGAATAGACTGGCTCAATGCCAACTGCGGGGCAATCCTCTCCGCATCGCTCGACGCCGACGGCGCAATACGAATCGACTGGAGCACGAACTCCATTGAACGCGCGTATTACTGGCTGAATTTCACAGCGCTCCACGATGGCACACGCATCGCGATAACCTGCGACGGACCAAGCTATCTCGGCGACTTGGTCGTAATCGCGAACGAAGCGCAGGAATGCTCCGTCCCGCTTCTCATAGGCGCCAGCTACAGCGTGCGGTCGAACTGGCCGGTCAGCGGCATATCGGCAAGCGACCCGGAGGCCGCGATAAGACTGTCCGAACCCATGCCCACGCTTCGCGGCGGAAGTGCCGCGCCGCTCGGTCCCAGCGGCGACTTCGAAGTCGAAAGGCCGGTCGACTTCGAGCTGGCGGGCGACGAAACCGGCGGACGACTCGTCACCGTTCCGGATGTCGGTGCCAGCGTTGATTCGGTGACTGGCAGCTGCTGCACCGTGTACGCGGACGGAAGCAACTACGTGTGGAGTTGCAACTGCTGCCACTGCTCGGGTTACTGGCAGTCCTGGCAGGTGGTCGCTCTCTGGGAAGGTTACAGAAAGCTCTTCTGGACGACGGCGCAGTGTCCGTGCCAGGCGGAGAACGAGCAAAACCCCGAAGCATGGTTCTCGCTGTCATGTCCGCCCGTGATCATAAAGGACGGCAACAGCCATGTGGTGTCCGGATCGTTCGACCCGCCATGCGAGACCAACGCGACACTTTCCCTGACATGCATCGCAGGTTCTGAAAAGATCGCCGTTCTCGGCTCGGGCGACTGCTGGCAGGAGATACGGGGCGTCGCGAAAAGCGATTCGATTGGCGATGTCGCATTCGAGCTGACGCTCGCGATTGGCGAGGAGACATACTGCAAGACTCAGTCCCTCACCGTCGCCGAGGTCGTCAGGATGGATGTTGCATCCCCCGTACAGGGCGAAAGCGCGAACCCGCCGCCCTTCCTCACCGGCGTCGACTATCCGTTCTCGGTCACCAACAGTCCGCTTCCCGACAAGCACCTCGTCGTGCCGTTCTGCAAAGTGGCGACGCTCGGCGAAAACGGATTCGCGGTCGCGGACTTCTCCGTGGACATGAACCTCGTCCTTGAGCCATTGGGTGTCAACACATCTTCCACTACATGCCAATGGGAGGTCATCGAGGCACAGCCCCAGATGAGCGGACACCTCTCCCACGCAGGCGCGGCTACAGCACATTTCGTCAATCCAAAGCAAGGTGGCGTGTACCGATTCAGGGGACGCTGCGACGGTTCGCCGTGGACGCAGGCGAACATCGTGCTTCCGCTTTGCGGCGCGAGCATAGATGCCGTGTTCGACGCAGACATGTCCGTGGTTTCGGCAATCATGCAGACTCTGCGAGACACAAAGAGCTGGTACCAGAAACAAGACATGGACTTCGGGGACAAGTGGTTCTACGATCACAACGCCATGGACTACATAGGCAGGGTGGACAACGCATTGCGGCCCACGGTCTGGCGCTACAACCAGGTCAGCGACGACATCCTCAACGAATACTACAGGATGGGTGCCGTGGCAATGTTCCGCGACGTTCCTACTCCGGTTGCAAAGCTCGGCAACTTCATGGCAGGATACGGGACGGAGGTTGTCGGCGTGTGGCGAATTCTCAGCTGGGCATCGCAATTCCTGCGAGGAAGGAGCAACGACGCCACGGGCGACATGAGCTGGGATGCCGGCACGGACTTCGCCAACTCGGGAGGCACCAATCTTATTGAGCTCACAACGACGCTTGCGACGAACATGTGGACGCAGGTCGCGAACGGGAGCGTGGAAAACAGCAAGGTGTTCGCGCTTTGGCCCAATCAGGCGAATGCCGACAACCATGTCGACGCTCTGACGGCGGACTTCGACCACAACCGGCAGTTTGCATCTCCGGGAACAGTCCGCAGAACTATTCCTCAAAACTAAAACAAAAAGGAACACGTGAAATGACAGCCAAAACAACTATCATGGCCGCTTTTGCGGCGGCCACGCTTGCAGTCGGCGCGACACCGACACAGAACACATACCATGCCGTCACGAACGACTGGCGGCGCGGAGCCTATTCGAACGTCCTTGAACTCGCCCAGTCGCGGCTTGCGGCGAACACAAACGACATCGTCGCGGCGTACATTATGAAGGACTACGACATCATGTTCTCCGACTTCACGGCAATGTCGAACTCGCTGCAGCGCCTAATACGGGCCGGCGCGCTCGTCACGCTTCCCGCCTACACGAACAGATTCCCGCGCCTCAGGCAGGGCTACGAGGATTTTCTCCAGTTCGTCATCCCCGCCCATGACGACAACTTCCGGATCCAGGAGCAGCAGCGCCCCATCCCGCCCGGAACGCCGATGAACAGCGAGCACCTCCTTCAGCTCTTCTGGGAGAACAACCTGTGGTAGACCATACAGGCCGCGGACAACAAAGGCGCAATTTGTAATAATACAAGCAAAAGGCGACGTCGCGAGCGCGATGTCGCCTTGCTATTGACAACACCCCCAAAACACTTACAAGTTGTCGCAAGGCGGTTGCAAATCCATCGCGCGTGCGCGCGAGGTTGTATGCGCGAGTCGTGCAGGCGGCAGGTTTACTGAAGCAGAAGTCGAGGCTTGGCGCGAACGCATATTCGGCGAGTCGCTGGAAGATCCCGTAAAGGTCGCCGTCGAGGAAGCGACTGGGCGCATCTTCGCGGCGATGGACTACGACGCCGACGAGAAGAAGTTCAGACAGAAAATCAACAACAGGCTTCGCCATCTGAGCAGGCCCCAGAGGGCGTTCGCCCGCGCCGTTCTGAACGGCGTCACATGGCGGGAGATGGGCATGGCGAAACAGACATTTTGTTTCACCCTAAAAAAAATGTAAAATGTAAAATTTGGCGTCACGACGGGGTGGCGGAGCGGGACGCTCCACCTCCCTGTCGAAGACAATCAATCGTCTAATCAAGCCACAAAACCCAAGATATAAGAGGAGGTGCGGCGTCTCGCCGCGCCCTACCGTTTAAACAACAATGAAAGGCAAAATATATGAAACTGAAAATCGACTGGAAGACATTGGCCATTCAAGTCTGGAACGCGCTAAAGCCCGTTATCATCGGCGCGGTGGGCGGAGGAATCGTCTCTTTCTCGGCGAGCGGCTGCTCGTCGCTGACGCCGAGCGACAAGACGCAGACGATGGGCGTCTACGCCTTCGGCATCCCCGGCATCGCGGTCATATCGCAGACCACGCAGGCCGCGGACAACAAGGGCGAAGACACCAACGTGCCGGTTCAGGTAAACCCCGTCGGCGTCAAGCCGTAGGCGCCGCGTTCGCCGCATTCCGCTTGGCCCAGATGGCCTGGCGCGCGACGCCGAGCATAAGCGCCGCGTCGTCCTTCGTGACAACGCCGCGCGAGAAGACGCGGTGAAAGCCCTGCATGAAATGGTCCTCCTGCTCGGGCTTCATGAAGCCGATCTCCATGAGCATCTTCGACCAGTTCTTGACGAGCTGCATCTTCTGCGCCTGCGGGGCGGGCGGAGCCTTCTCGTGCGGGGGAATGTAGCTGCCCGACGCGGCGAAGAACTCGTAGCAGGTAATCAGGACAGCCTGGGCGAGGTTAATCGAAGTGTACCCCTTGTCGACGGGGATGCGGATGAGATGCGTGCACTGCGCGATCTCCTCGTTGAGAAGTCCCTTGTCCTCGCGTCCAAACACAAGGGCGACGGGTCCTGTCTCCGCAAGCGCGAGTATGTCGGCCGCGCAGTCGCGCGGAGCCTTGACGTGCTGACGGTAGAGCCCTTCGCGCGCGGTCGTGCCGACTACGGCGACGCAGTCGGCCACAGCCTCCTCAAGCGAGGCGAACTCCTCGCGCGAGTCGAGGACGTCGTTTGCGTGGACGGCAAGGCGCTCGCCTTCGTCCCATGAATTCTGGAGATTGGGGGCTGCAAGGCGGAGCTTCCTGATGCCCATGTTCGCCATCGCGCGGCATGCGGAGCCGACGTTGCCCGTGTACAGGGTCCCCACGAGGACCACCCTGATGTTGTCAAGTGCGCTCATTTGATGCTGATAAGACTATTCGTCGCCCGAGCCCTTCGAGAGGACGCCGTCGAACACGGCCACGTAGTCGCTTTTGTCGGGGAGCTGTTCGTAGATCGTGCAGTTGAAGCCGTTGGCAAGGTACTTCCAGTGCTCGTCATCGGTCATGTACATCGTCCCGACGGGAATCGGGTTGAAGCAGCGGTACGCCGTTATGCGCTCGCCGTTCGGTAGCAGGACCCTTACCATGAGCTTCGAACTGAACTCCATGGGCTGTCCGTTGCCGGGTGAAACCATGTCGAAGACGTGGTCCTTTGAGCGCGTTCCGTACTCAACCGATATGACATTGCTGTCCTCGTCGACAAAGAGGCTCGTCTGCGTCTTGGTGAACGTCGCGCAACCGGACATCGCGAGCGCGGCAAACGCGCCGATCAGGAACCTGAGGTGGTGCTTCGTGTTCATAGGAATAGAAATCTGGTCACAGTACGTCCGTCACCATTCCGCGCGCGACCTTCTCCGCCGCCTTGTCCCCGACCAGCGCCTTGAGGATGACGAGCGCGAAAAGGAGCGACGAGCCGGGGGCCTGTCCCGTGATGACGTTTCCATCCGCCACTACAGGGACGTTCGCCGACGGGCGGTCGAGGTCCATCACGCAGGACGGATAGCAGGTGACGTGCTGCTCGGGGTCGAGAACGCCGGCATCGACGAGGACGGTCGGCGCCGCGCAGATCGCGCAGACGAGGCGCCCCGACTCCTTCTGGCTGCGGAGGCGCTCCGCAAGTTCGTGCGACCTACGGAGGTTTTCCGTGCCCGTTCCGCCGCCCGGCAGGACGAGCGCATCGCACTCGGACTGCGCGGCGGCCTTGAAGGAGGAATCTGCCGTGACTTTGACGCCATGCGCACCCGTCACCTGGTTGGCGCCGTCGAGCGACGCCGCGACGACTTCGACGCCTCCGCGCCTCAGCACGTCGATTACCGTGATTGCCTCGACTTCCTCGAAGCCCTCGGCGAGGACGACAACTGCCTTTGCCATGGTATCCCTCCCTTTTCGATTGATTAGCTAGATTCCAGACGACCGCTCGGCTCAGCCGACGTTCTTGGCCTCGTTGCACTTCATCTTGCGCCCGAGGACCTCCTTGTCGTTGAGAGCGGCAACTGCGGCGTCAGCCTCGTCGCGGTTGGGCATGTGGACGAATCCGAAGCCCTTGGACTTGCCGTTGTAGCGGTTCGTGATGATGCGCGCGGAGTTGACCGTTCCGTATGCGGAGAACTCCTTGTTGAGCTGTTCGTCGGTCATGTCGTAGCTGAGGTTGCCGACGTATATCTCGATGGAGCCGTCGGCGGGTGCGGGATGGGTCTTCTCGAACTTGCGCTCCTCGCGGCGGACGGGCTTCTTGGACTGCTGGGTGGCCGAGCACGACTTGCGCCCGCACCTTCCGCAGATGCGGCAGAGTATGCAGGAGACGACCACGCCTGCAACGAACGACACCGCGGCGACGACTAACGGATTCAACGACTTTAGGAACTCCATTTTCTTTCCCTTCTTTTTCTTTTTTTCTTGTTGTCTTTTTCTTTGGCTGCTTTCCGTCAGCCGTTTCTGTAGTCTCCGAGCGATTTCATGCGGCTCGGATGGCGCAGTTTGCGAAGCGCCTTCGCCTCGATCTGGCGAATGCGCTCGCGCGTGACGTTGAAGAGGCGCCCGACCTCCTCGAGGGTCCTCGTGTAGCCGTCGGTCAGCCCGTAGCGGAAGTCGACGACCTGGCGTTCGCGGTCCGTCAGCGTGTCGAGGATGTCGCGCAGGCGCTCCTTGAGGAGGTGGCCTTCGGTCACCTCGAAGGGGTTCTCGCTCGAGAGGTCGGGGATGAAGTCGCCGTAGTGGGCGTCGTCGTTGTCACCGACCTTGGACTGGAGCGATATCGGCTGCTGCGCCATGCGCTTGACGGCGCGGACCTGCTCGGGCGGCATGTTCATCTCCTCGGAGAGCTCCTCCTCCGTCGGCTCGCTTCCGAGCTTCTGGATGAGCTTCTTCTGGACGCGCATCAGCTTGTTGATCGTCTCGATCATGTGGACCGGTATGCGGATCGTGCGGGCCTGGTCCGCGATAGCGCGGGTCGCGGCCTGGCGGATCCACCAGGTTGCGTACGTCGAGAACTTGTAGCCGCGCTTGTACTCGAACTTCTCGACCGCCTTCATGAGGCCGGTGTTGCCCTCCTGGATGAGGTCGAGGAACGAGAGTCCGCGGTTCATGTACTTCTTCACGATCGAGATGACGAGACGGAGGTTCGCCTCGACCATCTTCGTCCTGGCTGCCTGCCCGGCCTTGAGGACCTTGCGCATCTCGGAGAAGGTCGTCATGAACTCCTCCGGGGGCATGCCGAACAACATCTCAAGGCCCGCCATCTTTGTCCTGAGCGCATCCATCTCGTGGTCGCGCTTCTTGGACTGGCGCTCCTGCTGGAGCTTGGCGAACTTCGAGGCCATCTGGCGGTACGGCAGGTAGATGCGCTCGTCGGCCTCGGCGCAGAGCGTCTCGAGGACCTTCTGCTTGAAGCTGAGGTCGACGAAGCACTGCTGGACAGCCGCGCGCGCGGCGGAGAGGTTCTTTTCCACCTCGCTCTGCCTCTTCGGCGAGACGTCCTTGTCGGCCAGCATCTCGAGATAGGCAGAGCTCGCCTCCTTGAGCTTGGCCTCAACCTCCTTGATCTCCTTGCGGAAACCGGGGATGAGCTGCATGTATGCGTCGCGCTTCTCGTCGAATGTGTCCGTCACGATGCGGTCGAAGCGCTCGCCCTGGCCCTCCAGCTTGTCGAGAAGCCGCGCGTACATGGGCGGCGCGAAGAGGAATCGGTTGAACATGTCGCGCGTCTTGACCTCAGCCTCCTCGATCGTCTGGCAGATGGTGATCTCCTCCTCCTTCTTCAGAAGCTCGACCTGGCCCATCTGGTGCAGGTACATGCGGATCGGGTCCTCGATCATCTCCTGCGCGCGAGCCTTGGGGTCCGTCAGCTTCTCGGCCTTCGCCTCCTGCCACTTCTTGACGTCCTCCTCGCGGAGAACCTGCACGCCGAGGGCCTCGAGGATCTTGAGGTAGCGGTCGGACTGTATTTCGTCGACGATCGTCTGCGGGAGTATCTGGTTGAGCTCCTCGTAGGTGATGTATCCGCCGTTCGCCTCACTGCGGCGCTTGACGTCGTTGAGGACGTCGTTGAGCTCCTTCTCGCGGAGGATCGACATGCCCTCCATCGACGGGAGGACCGTGTCGATCCCGTCGAATCCGACATCCATGTCGCCGGGCATCGACGACTGGAAGGGAAGGTCGGCGGCAGGTTCCGCATCCAAGTCTGAGTCGTCGGGCTCAGCGCGCTCGACGCTGTTCACCTCCGCAACTAGCTTGTCGTCGTCAAACGCCGTGTCTAGTTCGGACGCTTCATCCTCGAGATCGTCGTCAGCATCGTCTACAGCCGGACCGCGCCGACGCGAAGAGACACGAGAAGCAGGATCTTCGTCCTGCTCCTCAAAGTCCCCGTCTCCAGATGCCGTCCCTTTCGAACCGGCATTCTTTGACCTTGGACCCTTCTTCTTTGACGTCGGCTTCTTGCTTTCGGCCGCCTTTGTTTTCTTCGCAGCCTTGTCTTCAGGTTTCTTGGGCTTTGCCATCGGTGACTCCAGTATACAATTCACCCACTGACACTTTGTCAAGTTTCAGATAGTTTATCATAAACCACCGTGCCCTGTCAATAGCACCTGGGGGCAAAGCAGGGCTGACGCATCAAAAGTCGATTCCGCCCGCTGACGCGGTCTGAATCGATTTTTCTGCGTCAGCAGTGTTTCAGCAGCCAGCAGCCAGCGATCAGCAGCCAATCCGAGTGGTCGTGGCGCGTCTAGTGCGACCCTAGGACATACTAGGGGCAACAAATCGGCCGCGCCCGATCATCTTTTGTGCGTAGGCATCGAGCCTACGCTCCGATGGCTTTTCCCTGCATGCGGGCTATCGAACCCGCGCGGGCTCGATGCCCGCGCGTTCATAAAAAGGACGGGCGCGCCCGATGAATGCGCCTTGGACGCCTCCTGAAAGTCCAAGATGCGCGCCACGACCGCCCGGATTGGCTGCTGATCGCACCCCTGATTGACATCGCCTTCGGCGACTCCTCGCTTCGCTCGTCGGGGGATACGGTTGTTGGCTGCTGAAACACTTCCGACGCATCAAAAATTCGTTCTACACCGCGTCAGCGGGGAGAAGGAATTTTTGATGCGTTGGCCGTAGGGCAAAGCAAAGCATCCTGCTGCTATTGACTTGTCCAAAGGGTTTTGAGTATAATGACGCCATGAACAGATTTGCAGCATATGTGGCCTTTGCCACGTCCATGGCAGCGATTGGCGGCTGCCGAGTCCTTGAAACCGGCTACGGCGACGACAACGCGATCGTCCGCACCTCCGCCGACGCAGTCTCAGCTGCTACGGACGCCGCGAGGTCGACCGTGGCGTGGGCCGGGGCCAAGACGCGCTCGTTCGCGAACGACCTGAACTCCGAAAAGCACAGGCTTTTCATTGAGCTCGGCGAATTCGCCGCCGCGGCGTACCGCAACCACCCGGACCTCCCCAAGGGATACAGGCCGTTCACAGAAGAAGAGTTCGCGCTGCTTGGGCTTGCGCCGGACCGCCACCGCTACGAGGCCGCCACAGGCTTCGTCGAGGACAGCGAGAGCGTTGGGTTCGGAGCCCGCCTTTCCATGGCCGAGGCCGGAGGCGCCGTCGTAGTGGCCTTCCGCGGGTCCAACGCCCCCGGAGAGGACGAACACTGGATGCAGGACTGGATCGACGACGTTCACCAGGGCGGCGGCGGAACGCCCAAGCAGTACCTCTACGGCGTCGAGCTGCTTGCGGCCGTCAGGCGCGCGTTCCCAGCCGCGAAGCTATCGGTCGCCGGACACTCCCTCGGGGGCGGCATCGCGGCGTATGCGACGATGATGCTCCAAGATCCCGGCTCCATGACATGCGCCACCTACAACGCCGCCGGAATATCTAGCGTGACGCTTTTGTCGCTTCCGAAGGAAACCGTCGAAAGGACGGCCGGCATCGTCACGAACATAAGGAGCAAGGGAGACCCCGTCTCCGCGATTCCAGGGACACAGCTCGTCGGCGAGATATTCGAGGTCGACAACCTTCGGTTTGCGAACCACTCCATCGACGGGCTGCTGATCGACATGCGCCGCCGCGCCGAAGGCCGCAGGGCCGGATGGCTTCGCGACCTTTTCGACGACTGACCGCCCCGTTGCCTCGGGTTGTCTAGACAATGTTGAACGCCAGGACCGTTGTTGATATAATAGTGGCGAAAAGGAAACATAGGAGTCGCCATGAAACAACAACGAGCCTTAGCCCTGGCATTCGGACTCTGCATTGGCGCTGCGTCCGCGTTCGCACTGGAGATCAACCTCTCGGGCGAATGGAAGCTCACCGACAACTGCGGACACGACGTCACGGCAGCAGTTCCTGGCGGAGTGCACGACGCGCTGCTTCGGGGCGGCGCGCTGGAAGACGTCTACTGGGGCGCAAACGAGACGAACGCGCTCTGGGTGTCGCGCCGCGACTGGACGTTCTCCCGCACGTTCGCCGTCGACGCCGCGTTCCTCGCGCACAGGGAAATCATACTGCGGCTAGAGGACTGCGACACCTTCTGCACCGTCAAGGTCAATGGACACGCCGTCGGCACGACGGGCAACCGGTTCCGCCGCTATGACTTCGACGTCAAGCCGTTCCTCAGGGAAGGCGACAACTGCATAGAGGGGCTCTTCCGCTCGCCCGTCGCCGTTGCTGACGAAAGACGCAAGGCTTACGGGCGCGACTATCCGATGACGAACGTGCAGTGGGCGAAGAACCAGGCGCTCATACGCAAGCCCGCCTGCCACGGAGGATGGGACTGGGGGCCGGAAGTCGAGTCCATCGGCTTCTGCGGCACCGTCAAGCTCATGGCGTCCAGCCGCCCGCGCATCGACTACGTCCACACGTCGCAGTCCTTCAGCGACGACCTCGCGCACTGCACGCTGACCGTCTTCGCCGACATGTCCGACGGCTCGACGGTGACGAACCGCGTGGAAATCGACAATCCGCCCCTGTGGTGGCCGAACGGCGAAGGCGAGCAGAACCTATACGAGTACACCGTCGACGTAAACGGCGAGAAGCTGACGCGCCGCATAGGGCTGCGCAAGCTCGAGGTGCTGAGCGAAAAGGACGACATCGGCAAGTCTCTTGCGTTCCGCGTCAACAACCGCCGCATATTCGCCAAGGGCGCGAACTGGATCCCCTGCGACGCGCTGGAGGGGCGCCAGACGCCCGAGCGCTACCGAGACCTCCTGGCGAGCGCGAAGGCGGCGAACATGAACATGATCCGCGTGTGGGGCGGCGGACAGTACGAGAAGGACCTCTTCTACGACCTCTGCGACGAGATGGGGCTGCTCGTCTGGCACGACATGATGTGCGCGTGCGCGGTGTATCCGGCTGACGACGCGTTCCTCGGCGAAATCGAGGCGGAGCTCGCGCACCAGCTGCGCCGACTGAAGGACCATGCGTCCATCGCGCTCTGGTGCGGCGACAACGAGTGCCTCGGCGCGATACACTGGTATCCGCAGACGCGGCTCGACCCCGACTTCTACAGGACGGCGTGGGTCACACGCTCTAAGAGGCAGGGCATGTGCGTGGCGAAGTACGACCCCGACCGCACCTACTGGCCTTCGTCGCCATGCTGCGGGCCAGGGGACTTCGGCGACGCGTGGAAGGACGACTCCAAGGGCGACATGCACCAATGGGACGTATGGCACGAGAACGCGCCGTTCGAAAAGTACTACGACTACAAGCCGCGGTTCTGCTCGGAGTTCGGCTACCAGTCCTTTTCGTCGCCCGAGGTTGCCGCAACATTCGCGTCGGGGCGCGGCGACGACTTCGAGTGGCACCAGAAAAACGACGGAGGCAACGAGCGCATACGCAACACGATGCAGCGCTACTTCGGGAATGCGAAGGACTTCGAGTCCGAGCTACTCCTCTCGCAGTTCCAGCAGGCAATGGCGATCCAGACAGCGGTCGAGGCGTGGCGCGCCGAAATGCCGCGCTGCATGGGTACGCTCTACTGGCAGCTGAACGACAACTGGCCCGTCGCCAGCTGGTCGTCGCTGGAGTACGGCGGCAAGTGGAAGCCCCTGCACTACGCCGCAAAGCGCTTCTTTGCGCCTGTGGCGATCATGTCCAAGCCCGACGGCTGGATATACTGCGTAAACGACACGACGAACGCGATATCCGGCGAGCTGGACGTCGAATGGTGGTCGTATGACGGCAAGATGAAAGAGCGTTTTACATACGGCTCCACGACGCTTTTCCCGCAGACCGCGCAAAAGGCGTGGCCTCTGAAAAGAACGCGCGAAGGATGCTTCGCCGTCATTTCGTTCGCCGGCGCGACGAACGTCGTCCATTTCGGCCGCTACCGCGACATGCCGCTCGCGAATGCGAAAATCGACGCGAAGATAGACGGCCGCAAGGTGACGCTGACGGCCGACATGCCCGCGTTCTTCGTCTGGGCGAACGTCAAGGGCGTGAAAGGCGAGTTCGACGACAACTGCATAACTCTGCTGCCTGGCCGCCCGGTGACGCTGACGTTCTCGCGCGAAATCGACGCGGACCGCTTCAGCGTCGTCTCCCTGACCGACCTACTCGCCGAGCCGTCGGCGGCGCGCGTCAAGCTCGGCGGCGAAGTCGCGGACGGACGCCCGAAGGCGCGCTGGCGCGGCGTCAACCTGCTGGACATGCTCTCCATAGACTACAACAAGGACGGACGGTTCAAGGAGGAGGACTTCGCGATCCTCAGGGACTTCGGCTTCAACTTCGCGCGCCTTCCGCTCGACTACAGGTACTTCGCGCGGGGCGACGGCGAGTTCGACTTCTCCAAGCTGGACGAGGCGGTCAGGTTCGGGCGCGACAATGGCATACACGTCCAGATATGCCTCCACCGCATCCCCGGCCACACCTCCGGCGTGCCTGCGGAGCCGAAGAGCCTGTTCGAGGACGACGAGATGCTGGCGAAGGCATGCGACGTCTGGACCCGGATCGCGAAGCGCTACAAGGGCGTCTCGAACGACGATGTTTCGTTCAACCTCTTCAACGAGCCGCTCTACATGGAAGAGGCGAAGTATGCGCGCGTGGCGAGGCGGCTGGTGGAGTCCATCCGCGCCGTCGACCCGGAGCGCTTCGTCATAGCGGACGCGCTCGGATACGGACGCATCGCGCCGAACACGATGTCCGACGTCAAGGGGCTCGGCTTCGGCTGGCACTGCTACGACCCGTTCGTTGTGACGCACTACATGACGCCGTGGAACGATCCGTCTAACTTCAGGGAAGCTCCGCGCTGGCCGATGGACGGCAAGGCGCCCCGGCAGTGGCTCGTCGAAGAGACTTTTTCCTCCAAGGGCTGGGACGAGGCGCTTTCCAATGGAGTGTTTGTCTATGTTGGCGAGTTCGGCGTCTGGAAGAAGACGGACCACAAGGTCGCCCTTGCGCTGATAGAGGACCAGCTGAAGCTGTGGCACGACCTCAACTGCGGATGGGCTCTCTGGGGTCTTTACGGCGCATTCGGCATCCTCGACTCGGAGCGGGACGACGTACAGTACGAGGAATACCGCGGGCACAAGCTGGACCGCGCTCTCCTCGACCTCCTCCAGGCCTACTGAGCCAGGCCAGGGGAGCTACGAAAAGAACTCCTCGACCCGCTGGAGAAGCTCGGTGACGTCGGAAACCGAATGGACAGAAGTCGGCAGCGATTTCCTGAACACGGCGCCGTACGTCTTCGTCACGATGCGCGGATCCGTCACTATGACGACTCCGCGGTCGGACTTGGTCCTGATGAGTCGCCCGAATCCCTGCCTGAACTTGATCACCGCCTCGGGAAGAGTGTAGTCGCGGAAGCTGCTGCCCCCCGCCCTGTCTATCGCCTCGGCGCGGGCCTCGATTATCGGCTCGCCCATCTGCGCGAAAGGAAGCCGGGCGATGACAACGCAGCTAAGGGCCTCGCCCGCGACGTCAACCCCCTCCCAGAAGGACTGCGATCCGAAGACGACAGTGCCCGCCTCGCGCCGCAGCTGCTCCGTCATCGACTCGCGGCTAAGTCCCTCCCCCTGCACGAGAAGCCTCATCCCGGCTTCGGCTAGCGGACCCCTTGCAAACGACGCGACGTCGTTCATCATCTCGTAGCTCGTGAAGAGCACGAGCGCGCGCGCATGCGTCGCGGAGAAAAGTCCAGCCATCATCGATGAAAGCGCGGCTGCGTACTCCTTCGCCGCGCTCGGCTCGGGAAGGCAGTCCGGCGAAAGGACAAGCGACTGCCGCACGTAGTCGAAGGGACTGTCTGCGACAAGCGCGCGGAAGCGCGGGGGCGACGGCTCGACAGCAATGTCTTCCTCGTCGTATTCCCCGCCCGTGCGCGGAGCGGGGCGCCGCTGCGCGCCGATGACGTCGCAGCCGAGGCGCCCTGCCATGTACCCGAATCCGCTGCCGACGCGGAGAGTGGCGGAGCAGAGGACAACGGAGTCCTTGACGTCGTAGAGCCGCTTCCTCAGCTCTGACGCGACGGTAAGCGGAGCCGCGACGAGGCGGACGTACGAATGGCGCTTCTCGGGGCGCACCTTCTCCGCCCAGTAGGCGTGGGTGGGCTTGTCGGCCGACAAAATGAAGTTTGTGTCGTTTGCGAAGTCGACGAGATCCTGCGCGACGAGCGCGATCTGCCCCGAGACATCCCCGTCGGAGTGCGCACCCTGCGCCGCGCCGCCGGACGCATCATGCTGCGCAGAGTCGTCCTTCATGGCCGCGGAGATGTCGTGGAGCAGGTTCACAAGGACGGCCAGGTCGTTCTCGAAGCGCAGCTGCGCCTCCGCCGCCACGCGCTCATCCCATTCGTCGCTTGTATATTCGGTGAAAAGTCCATGCAGGGAGTGCATGCGCCGGTCTTCCATCTTGTACCTGACGGGGCGCTCGTCCTTCGCGGGCAGAAGCAGACGCGCAGCGACGGACGCGAGGGCGTCTGCGGACGAGACGGCGCGCACGGTCGCGGAGGCGATGGAGTCCAGCAGGCCCCTTATCTTCGCCGCTGCGGGAGAACCGGACATCGCGCCCTTCTGCATCTGGCGCTCGACGGACGCAAGGACACCGCTTGGGCGGCTGCGTTTGCCGCGCCCTCGCCGCATGAGCCTGTTCAGGATGCGAGAAAGCGCGTTGACAGAGAACTCGCAGCTCAGGAACTCCGTCGCCGCGCCCTCGAGGTTGTGCGCCTCGTCGAGCACAAGGCGTCCGTACGGAGGCAGAATCGTCCCTCCGCCCGCAGCGGACTCCGCCAGGACAAGCGCATGGTTCGCGACGACGAGATCCGCCTCGGCGGCCTTCCTGCGCGCCCTGTACACGAAGCAGCGGGAATAGTAGGGGCAGTGGCGTCCGCCGCATTCCTCGCTGGGACACGACAGCAGGCTCCTGGGGAGTCCGTCGTAGGTGTCAAGGTCGCCGTCCTCGGTTTTCCTGAGCCACTCGATGAGGTGGGGCATCTCGGCCTGCTCGTCGGCGGACATTGTCCAGTAGCCGGGCGCGAAGAAGTCGCCAAGCGCGCGCAGGCAGAGGTAGTTCGCCCTTCCCTTGAGCAGCGCGAACTTGAACTCCTCGCCTCCGAGCATGCGCATCGCCTTCGGGATGTCGTTCTGGATCAGCTGGCTCTGGAGGTTGCGCGTCGCGGTCGCGACGACGACAACGGTGTCGTTCACGTGCGCCCACGCGATGGACGGCACGAGGTAGGCGAGCGACTTTCCGACGCCCGTCCCCGCCTCGACCATGAGATGTTCGCGTTCGTTGAAGGCGCGGACTATTGCGCGCGCCATGTCCATCTGCCCGCGCCGCTCCTCGTAGCCGGGCATCGAACCAAGCGATCCGCCCGCCGCGAGATGGGACGCGACCTGCTCTTCGTCGAGGCGCTGGCAGTCCTCGTGCGACGGCAGATGGCGCACAGGGGGCTGCGAGGCGGACTCCGGTATGAAATCCGCCCAGTTAGGGTCGTCTATGAACTTAGCAGGTGACGCCATTTGCCGGACGCGGGGTCAAGCCATCCTGACCCGCTCGGACAGGGCCTTGAGCTCGTCCATGTCGCCCTTGTGGCTCTCGAAGACAAGCGGCTCGCCCGCATATCGGGGGATGATGTGGAAATGGATGTGGCGGACGGTCTGTCCGGCGGCCTCGCCGTTGTTCTGGAGGATGTTGAAGCCGTCGCAGGGCAGGGCGGACTTCAGGTGCGCGGCGACCTTCTTGACCTTTGGCAGGACGGAGGCGAGGAGCGAATCCTCGGCGTCAAGGAGGCCTGTGCGGTGCTGCTTCGGGATGACTAGGGTATGGCCCTTCGTGAACGGGTTTATGTCGAGGTAGGCGAGAACCTCGTCGTCCTCGTAGACCTTGAAGGAAGGAATCTCGCCTTCCGCGATCGCGCAAAAGATACAGTCGTTTTTCATGCCTCTATTATACCAAAAAGAAGGCCTGGGCGTCGGCGCCCCAACTTCCTGCCATTCCCCATTCCAAGGAGGGGAAAGGGAATTGGTCGTCTGTGGCAATTCCGAAATGGACAATGGCTGTTCCCATAATTACACTATAGTCTGGGACATTTTAACCACAGACTACATGGACAGGCTTCGCTAACGCTCGCCAATCAATCCGGCAGCTCCGCCTCGGGATATGCTACAAGCTCATTGATGGCGTTGGTGACAAAGCCTATTTCCCAATGATCTAAGCCCAGAGAAAACTCCGA
>SUWC01000161.1 GCA_015061665.1 Lentisphaerota bacterium | reverse complement strand
ATTTCGGGTTCTGGCGAGACGATGGCGATGGCGGCTGGCTACAATGAGGGAATCGGCGCGAAACAGCAGGTCGCAATATTCCTTTCAGAAGAAGGCTTGGACATCCCGCTTGCATTGGCGAAAGCCGTGCCGAAGAACGACGGCACGTCCATGCTGAGCGTGTACAAGTGGAATACGCGCGACAAGGATGCGATGCCCATCATCAAGGAACTTCAGGAATCTCCCCGCAAGTTCCTGGACAACTACAAAGGCGAGAAGAAGGACGGCCTGTTTGCTGTCGCGTTTGGCATGCCCGTTCCGCCCGGCTTGGGTAATCAAGGTCCGGCAAAGTGAGGTGCGCTATGGGCAGAGTGAAATCAATATTCTTCATTCTCTCCGTCTGTTTAGCTGGAACGGCGGCATTTGCCGCCGTCCCGGCGGTCGTTGATGCGGCCGTCAAACAGATGCAGGCGGACGGTGCGGAGGTTCGCGCAGGGTTCGACAAGTCGCTCGGCGTGTTCGTCGTCGCTTCAGGAACGGCGGATATAACCGGCAGCAAGGCGAAGGCGAAGACCGTCGCGCGCGTCAACGCCGTGCAGCGTCTTGGCGAATTCCTCGACAGTCAGGTCGCGGCGGCATCGCGCCATGAGACAAGCGAGGCGACAGTCAATGGTCAGACGGAAGTCAAGGAGTTCTTTTCGTCTGTAACAGAGGTACAGGTACGGCAATTGCTGAAAGGTGTCCAGGACTACGGTTCTGATTCCGACGGCGATACTGTAACTGCAATCGTCTATCTCGCCACCAAGGCGCAGGACAGGAGCGCGGAACTCAAGGCGGCCATGAACGACATGGGGGACGAGGGGACGGTCAAGGCCGTCGGCGAGGGGCGGACGCATGATGCCGCTGTGCAGCTCGCGCTCCGTTCCGCCGTCGAACAGGTCGTTGGCACGATGGTCGTCGGAGAGACCGCGATCAAGGACAATGAAGCCGTGCGCAACAAGATATTTTCTGGAGCCGAAGGGTTCGTGGACGAATATCGCATTACCGCCGAAGCGACTGAAACGTACGGGAAGCGGATCGAGATCGTGGCGAGAGTGTCCAAAAAGAGACTGCTCGACTCCTACCGCAACTACCTCAAGGCGCTTGGCGATTCCGTGTTCTGCATCGAATGCGCGTCGGACGACTCCGACAAAGAAGACGTCCAGGTCTCAGCGCGCTTTGCGCAGTTCTTCCGCAAGCTCGGCTTCAGAATATCCAAGACGCGAGACGGAGCGACCTACCTGATCAAGGCGCGCGGCTCGTACCGGCGCGTCAAGAACCCCATGGACGAGAACGAGGTGTTCACACAGTTCTCGATGTCCATCAAGGTGCTCGCGCGCGGCGGCGAGGAGCTGCTTTCGCTCGTCAACGACCCGCGAAAGAGCGCGGTCAGCCTCGGCGACCCCGAGCGCGAACGCGAGATCTGCGCCGAAAAGGCGTTCAGGCAGATGGAAAAGCCCGTACATGAGGCAATCAACGCCATGATCGCCCGCATGATGGCCGACCACACAGACAAGTTCATGAACGGCGACGAGTAGTCGCTAAAACCATAAACCCGAAAGGAAAACGAGAAATGAAAAAACTGATGATAGCATTCGCCGCCGTTGCGGCGTTTGAAACGGTTTCCGCACAAGAAACCGCCGCACCCGAAGCGATGTCGCAAGAAAAGTGCGCCATCGAGGAGAAAGACGTGGACGCGATGATGCATGCCTATCTGTCCGAGAAGAGGCCAGCCTGGACACCCGGTCTCAACACCAAGGCGGATGGTTCCAAGTTCTTCATATCGGTAGGGCAAGCCGCCATAAAGGCACCGCGCAACCACAAGAACTACATCAATTCGCGTGTTCTCGCATTCAACAAGGCCATGCTGGACGCAAAGGCGCAAATGGCCGAGTATCTGGGCGCGGAGATCCTGACGGAAACTTCGCGCGCCATTGCGGAAGGAGCCGCCGCAAGGCCCGCGCCTTTGACGGAGACGGATCAGATCGCCGACAAGTTGAAACAGTTGATGATTGCGAAACTCAACAAGAAACTTGCCGACGAGGGGATCGATCCCGTCGCCGATCCGGCAAAGGCGAAATCGGCATTGGGCGAAATCGTGAACAGCGACGAAATGAAGAAGTTCGCCTCTGTTGCCGCACGCGCGGAAATGATCGGCATTCAGGCGTGTTGTTCGTTTGAGGGTACGCCTGCCGGAAAAAGCGGACAGATAGGCGTCATTGCCATCTGGAGCCCGAAGCTTCAAGCGATGGCGGCCTCTATCCTTACTGGCGCTCCTGTGCCGCAGGTCGGCGCCAAGGTGCCTGTCGCGCAGCAGATCAGCAGCGATCCCGCCACTCTTATTTCCACATTCGGCGTACAGCAGAAGATCGACGAGTCGGGCGATCTTGTGCTGGTGTCGTTCGGGCAGGCCGGAGCGGCCAGCGAATCCGATACATCAGCGGAGATTGCGAGGGACAAGGCTCGGGTCGCTGCCATGGCCGCTCTGCGCGAATTCGCTGGTGAGCAGGTCGCTGTTGCCACTGATGTGCTCAATGCGGAATCCACGACAGAATTCGAGAACGCCGGCGAGGAATACGTGGACGAAAGCTCGTATCAGAAGAAGATCAAGGCTACGGCGGCGAGGATGAACATCTCTGGGATTGCGCCGCTTAAGACATACAAGTTCCCTCATCCGATCAACGGTAAGACCGTGTATGGCTGCATCGTGACATGGTGTCCGAAACAAGCGGGTCAGGCGCGTATGCTCAAGCGGACTATGGCCAATCCGACGGCGACATCAAGTGCGCTCCGTCCGAAGCCCGTAACGCCGGCGGCGTCTGCCGTACCGGCGCGCGGGTTCAACGCCACCGGTCAGGGAGCGGATGCCGATGCGTTCTAAGTTCCTTCTTGGAATGTTTCTCGTGGCCTTGTCCGCTTTTGCGGACAAGGTTCACGACGTGTTCAACGCCCACCGGGATGAAATACTCTCGGCGGGTGTTTCTACCATAGGCGGCAATGTTTATCTTGTCGGCAAGGCCAATTCGCCCCGCAATCGCGGCGACGATGTTGGCTATGACAAGGCGAAGATGAATGCGCTGTGGCGCCTTGGAGACCGTCATCGTGCAACTGCACCTTGGGCGCCCGATGTGACGGCGGCTGAAAAGGAATCGGCGTGGCTTGAGTATCGCGCCGCCCATCCAAACCGTTTCCATGTCGTCGGGATGCAGCGCATTTGGACGCAAAAGACGCCTCCCGACGGTTACACGGTTGTCATGTCGGTTCCGGCGGAATTTGTGAATCTTGCGCCACCAACAGCACAAGAACTGGCAATGGCGGTGGGGCGCGTACGTGAGAAAAAGCGGTTGGCGGAAGAGGCCGCCAAACGGGCGGCAGCCGAGGCTGCCCGCAAAGCAGCAGCAGAGGAGGCCGCACGT
>SUWC01000160.1 GCA_015061665.1 Lentisphaerota bacterium | reverse complement strand
CCCGACCTCTACACGATGGGCTACCTCGTGAAGCTGTTCCGCAAGGGCGCGCGCGTGCTGCCGTACACGACGGACGACGACACCCTCCGCGCGGGCGGCGTGACGAACCCGAACGGCTCCGCGTCGTTCGCGCTCGTCAACTGGGGCGAGGCGAAGACGGTGACGCTCGTCGTGAAGCATCCGCTGGAGAAGCCGCTCCGCGTCTACGAATACGATTCGGAACGCCCGCCCGTGAACCCATTCAACGACTTGCAGCCCATGAAGGGCACCGTCTCGGCCGTGAAGGGTGAAGTGGTGGTGTCCGTGCCCGCGCGCTCGCTCACGTTCCTCACCACCGACTATGTGGACCGGCAACCATCTGCCATCACGCAGGTCAGGATCGCCAATGGCCGGTTGACCTGGGCGTCCTGCGAAGATCCGGAACACGTCTACTATCGCGTCTACAGGGACGGGAAGCAGATCGCCTCGACCGTGGCGACCTCGCTCCCAGTGCCAGATGCAAAACCAGCCGATGCGCCCCGATTCTCCGTGAAAAGCATTGACAAATGGGGGAATGTGAGGTGAACCGTCGAAGCGTTTCTTGAAGTCAGCCTTCGTGCGTTTTCGTATTTTGCGTTACGCACTTTACGAAGCACGGATAGTTTGGTATAATTCGCCCAATGAATCCCAAGAATCCATTTTTAATTGCAGGATATCATAGTCCGGATTACTTCTGTGATCGTGAGCGCGAGACGTCAGACTTGATGGCGGCGGTCAACAACGACCGTAATGTCACTCTCGTGGCACCGAGGCGCATGGGGAAAAGCGGACTTGTCAAGAACGCATTCTATCACCTTGCGCAACAGGGTGAATACAAGTGTGCGTATGTAGACATCTTCGGAACGCAGTGCCTGGTTGATTTTGTCAAGGCGTTTGCGGCAGGCGTATTCACGTCATTCGAAACTTCGTTTGAGAAGGTTGCGAGAGCGGCCTCTACATTTCTCCGCGGATTTAGGCCGACCGTCACCTTCGATGCTTTCGGAGCTCAGAAATATTCTTTTGAGGTCCAGCCATCGGCCGCCGAGGCGACGCTCGCCGGCGTGTTCGACTATCTGGAGTCGCTGAAGTTCAGAACGGTCGTCGCCCTTGACGAATTTCAGCAGGTTGTCGAATATCCCGAGAAGGGAACCGAGGCCTTGCTCCGCAGCCGCATACAGTTCCTCACCGGACACCAGTTCGTGTTCTCCGGCTCAAGGCAGCACATGATGAGCGAAATGTTCGTCTCGGCCAAACGGCCGTTCTACCATTCGACTCAGATGATGCACATAGGCCCCATAGACCGCGAGCGCTACTTCGACTTCGCCAACCTCCATTTCGCGCATTCGGGAATGGCGCTTGACCGTGACGTGTTCATGGGGGTTTACGAGAGGTTCGACGGAATCACGTGGTACGTGCAGGCCGTCATGAATCGCCTGTTCGAGCTTGGTGCGAGGCGGCCGACCGAGAACGACGTCAATGATGCGGTTGAAGCCCTGGTGGCGGGCAATGCGTATGAATACGAGGCGATTCTGCGCGGATGCTCCGATGGCGCGACACGGCTTCTGAAGGCAATCTCCAGGGAAGGGCGCGTGGCTGCGGTCACAAGCGGAGACTTCATTGCGCGACATGGTCTTCGGGCGGCTTCAAGTGTCGCGGCGGCGCTGAAGTCGCTTGGCGACTCCGATCTCGTCTATCGTTCGGACAACGGTTACGAGGTATATGACAGGCTCTTCGGAATCTGGCTGTCGCGTCTTCCGTAATCGTTGAAGGCCGAGGAGGTTTAGCTCCTGCGCCGATACTCGCGCATCGTCAATCCCTCGTGTCGGCGGAAGAGAATCTTGACGTAGTTGGCATCTGGAAATCCGCACGCGGAGGAAATGGCCTTGATGGACGTCTTGGTTTCGCGGAGACGGCGCTTCACCTCATCGAGCCGGATGCGGGTGATTGCATGGAGAATGGTCTCGCCCTGATACTCGCGGAAACGCTTGTCCGCCAACCGGCGTGACACGCCCAGGTGGGCGACGACGTCGGGGACGCGGATGTCGCGCGCGGCGTTGCGCCGAATGAAGGCCAGCGCCCGTCTGATGAGGTTCCCAGCCGGCGCGACGGGCGTTGCGGACGCACGTTCGACGACGCCTTTTACGCGGCAAACGACATCGTGCCGATTTGTCCTGTGCCGGTCGCCGCTCATCAGCAGGTCAAGCGCGGCGGCGGCGGACATGCCTTCCCGTTCGCTGTCAGGCATGATGCTTGCGAGAGGCGGGGTCGTGTTTTCGCACAAAAGCTCGTCGTTGTCCACCCCCAGGAGCACCAACTGGCCCGGCACCGAAATGTTGCCGTCGCGGCAGCATTCCAGCACCTGCATCGCCCGTTCGTCGAACGCGGCGAAGACGGCTGCCGGCTTTGGGAGCGCCTTGAGCCATTTGGTCAGCTCCACGCGGTCCCGCGTCGTGTCGGTGCGGTCGCTGATGGCGTAGGTGGAACAATCGAAACCCTTGCGCGCAAGGCCCGTCTTGAAGCCCTGTTCCCGGCGGATACACCATTCTCTTGGCAAAACGGATGGCACAAAGGCGTAGGAGCGGAAATTGCCAAGCGACGACAGATGACGTGCGGCCAAGAGCCCGATGCCGCCGTCATCGTTCCTGACGAATGCCGTGTTCGCGCGCCGTTGCGCGAAACGCCGCGGAGAGACGTCGAGGAACGCCACCGGAACATCGCTTGCGGCCAGGGCCGCCAACACCTCGTCCGATGCAAAGGGCGCCGAGACGAGAAAACCGTCCACGCCTCTTCCGGCCTTCGCCTCGGCGATCTCGCCCAGAAGCTCGTCGACGCTTTGCGCCAGGCGGAGGTCCCAGTTGCCGCTGCCGCCGAGATGGCGGAATACGCCAACAAGCGTGTTACGTCCCACGGCGCCGTTCAGCCGGAGCGCCGCAATCACCTTTCGCGGCCGCACGTTCCCGACTCGGCCAAACTTCTTCTGGATCCTATCTTTGGACATGGCGACATTGTACTGAATCACATGCCGTTTTACAAGGCTAAAATAATCATACCATGCTTGATGGCAATTGTTTCTTATGCGCGATAAGAATTGCCAACCGCTTGTCATGCGGTAATGGAATGGTATATAATGGCCATGTTCTCACCCAGACAAGGATAAGCCGATGGAAACACTGAAAAAGCTCGGCGGACAAGCGAGCAAGAAGATAGCCGTTTGTTCGCTCGTCGTTGTCCTTTGCGCGTTAGTTACCGAAGGAAGTCCGACGCCCGCGATGACGACGCGCAGGTTTGTGGACGTGAGCAAGGTTTGTCCGCGCTACTTTGCGGACGAGACGGGCAAGACGTGGATACCCGTGGGCATCAACATGTGCTACGCCCATCCTGACGAGGCGACGGCGGTAGACTTGCCCGAAGCGGAGTTCCTG
>SUWC01000159.1 GCA_015061665.1 Lentisphaerota bacterium | reverse complement strand
AAAAAGGACGGGCGCGCCCGATGAATGCGCCTTGGACACCTCCTGAAAGTCCAAGATGCGCGCCACGACCGCCCGGATTGGGCGCTGATCACTGGTTGTTGGCTGCTGAAACACTTCCAACGCATCAGAAATTCGTTCTACACCGCGTCAGCGGGGAGAAGGAATTTTTGATGCGTTGGCCGTATGGGTAAACCTCATGCATCACTTCGCCGCAAAGCTATGCTTTCCGGCTGGAACGTCGCGGGACTTTCCGCCGAACTCGACGCGCGCAGGCGCGGGAGTCTCGACATGCAGAACCCCGTCGGCGTAGTTTATCCTGACCCCGCCCTTCGCCGTCGGGACGACGCCCGACGCCGACTTGAGGCTTCCGAACGACGGACGTATCGATATCTTCCCGAAACCGGGCTCAAGCGGCGTCACGCCCAGGAGATGACGCGATATCACGTTGATCGGAGCCGCACCCCACGCATGGTTCATGTCGAGGTTCGGCTTTATGCGCACCGACCACGCCTCCATCGTTATCGTCGCGCCGAAGTCCATCATGCCCAGCCAGCTGCGCTCGCCGGACGCCGTCATCAGCGCGATCGCGGCGTCCGCGCGCCCCGCTTCGAAGAGTCCGTCCAGGAGGTACTGCGCGAAGTACGGGCTGCACGCCATTCCGCGCGAGATGCAGAAATCAGCAACGCCCCCTTCGCGTTCCTTCGGCGCAAGGCCGAACGCAAGCGCGATCGCGTTCGCGTGGAGCGACGCATGGCGCGCACCCGCGCCGTCGACGAACACGCCGCGCGCCTCGTCGAAGAACGTCTCGCGGAAAGCCGCCTCCGTCTCATCGGCGCGCTGCGCGAAGAACAATGCGTCGTCCTCCTTTCCGAGCGCCAATGCGATGTCCGCCATCTGGCGCAGGTTGCGGCAGTAGAACGCGTTCACCACCGTGTTGACCTCGCGGAACTCGAATCCGTCGCGCTCGCACACCGGCCAGTCGACGATGTCGTTGGAACGGCGTCCGCCCGTGTGGAGGAGACCGTCTTTCCTTCTGCAGGAATCAAGCAGCTTGTCCTTCTTCAGCTTGTCATAGCAGCGCTCAAGCGAATGCTTGTCGCCAGTCCACATCCAGTCTGTCCACGCCATCATGACGGAGTGCTGCTTCCACTCGGTTGGCCATGTCGCATGATCCATGAGATATTCGTGGCTCGCCCGCGCAAGGGCGTAGTCGGAATGGACTGCGTATTCGCACAGCTGGTTGATGTATGCGTCGCCTTCGTAGGGGATGCGCTCTCTGTCGCCGTCTACGTACAGCCCTGCAAACGTCGTCGCAATTGTCGAATGGCGGCAGAAGTCGTAGACCCTGTTGAGTCGCTCGTCGCTGCAGCGGAACGACGCCGCATCGCGGTCTACCGGATACTCCACGGCGACCTGCCGCACGCTGTCCGGACCCAGCGCGAACGGCGCGGACACGAACTCGGCGTATCGAAACGGCATAACGACCCCGTGCTCCCTGCGCACCTGCGCAGCGCGCCCCTCGCGTCCGCCGGACGTGTTGCGCTTGTCCGCGACGAGCGGCACGCGGCTCCACGCGCCAGGCTCTACCGCGGCGCGCACCTCCGCGCTCCGTATCGTCGCGCCAGGGCGCATGTTCACGCCGCCTGCGCCGTCCATCAGCTCCCCGAGGCGCACCACGTACTCTCCCGAAGCGCCCTCCGGCGCCATTATCTCCAGCCGTCCGAAGACCTCCCTGCCGAAGTCGAAGACGACGTTCCCCGCTGTGTTCGTGGAGACCGAAGCGGGGCGGACGGTCCGCTCGACTGTCGCGAGCAGTTCTTCAGGATCGCCGGGACGTGCGAGCGCACTTCCGGCAAGCAGCGCCAGGCCGCAGGAAATTCCAACATTCACTTTCATGGCCCATATTGTACCAAAACGCGACCAAGGACGGCAATCTGCGTACGGCCAACGGTTTTCGCAGCGACCAACCATGGAGCCGAGCTTCCAGCCGCGTTATATTCTGGAGTATTTTAACCACAGACTTCCGCAGACGGGGCTTCGCTAACGCTCGCCGACTACTATTTAGCCGTGTAGAACGTGTAGATCGTGTAGAAGATTGTGTAACCTACCTATCGTTCCAACGGGCGGAAGGAGCGACAGCGAGCGGAGTCCGTTTGGCCATGCTAACACTTCGCCTAGGCTTCGCGCATCATAACCACCTTTCTGACGTCAGCTCAAAGACGATTTAAACTGGGGCAGCGCCCAGAACCTCAAAAAACTTCAAGACAAGTGCCATCAGGCGACTGAGCTGTTGCTATCAAGGGGGGTCCGTCGCGCGGGGCCTGGCGGCTGCTTCGCAGTTCGCGCTTTGCGCTCACCCAACCTGATCGCTTCGCGACAGGCGCATCCCGCGACGGACATTCACAGCGCTCGCGCAGAATCAGATAAATCGGGAGCGCGCAAGGGAAGGCGAATGGGAGTGACTTGGAAGTCGACTGCGACACGACCTTTCTTGTTGCGTCGCGGAGCGACGCAACCCCCTGCGAGTTTAGCCGTTCATCCGACTGAGACACGACCTTATTGCTGCTTGACCGCAAAGGCTTGACTCACTGGCGAGAAGCCGGTTTTGGACCGGGGAGGACTACGCACGGCAGCGCGCAATGCGGCGCAAGCGAGACGCGGCGACTAGAGACGGACGAACTGGCGGAGCAGGTCGGACGACTCCGACTCGCGTCAAGCGCGGCAAGGCGCGAGCATGGCAAGGACGCGCGGCGGCATGGCGCAAGCCACGTCGTCGCGCGACAAAGCCAGGCGACGCGGATTGCCGAAGATGGGCGCGGGGCGAGGTGCCCCTGCTACATCGGGCTTCGCTATTCGCAATTAAGCAAATCACTCGTCGCAGACTTGCAGCAATCAATTATCTGCCGCCGCAGATTCTCATCCTTCACGCACCGCCACTCCCCGCCTTTGCGAAGAAATATCGCAGTATCAACAACATCCGCGACTATGCATTCAGCACCACCATCTGCGCTACGCACCTGGACAGCGTCGTGCGTGACCTCTGGACTTGAGAATCTCCTCCTAGCGTATACAAGCGTACAAACACCGGTTTCGTCGTACTGAATGACGTTTCTAGCTCTATCAGAAATGACGTCAGCGATGCCCGATACGACCACTGAACTGCCTCGCCGCATCACCTTTGCGTAGCGCCGCTGCTGCAATTTTTTCAAGACCTGCTCGCATTTTTGTCCGGCATCCTTGACGCCTTTCTCCTGCAGCTGCCGCTTTACCTGATCGCAGACATTGCTTATTGCATCTGACGATAGATTTCGCCTGTCTAAAACCTTGACAATCCCGGAATAAGCAACAGCTTTTCCCGCACTTTTGCAGTCATTCTTTATCCTCTCGGACACCATGTGATGGATATCTGCAGCATCTATTCCGCGCATATACCCGATCTCCAAGTCCAAGAACGCTTTATCGACGTCATTGGACAGAACCGATCCTACGTTTTCGGCAAGAAGGCCCT
>SUWC01000044.1 GCA_015061665.1 Lentisphaerota bacterium | reverse complement strand
CGGCCCCGTCGGGACGTGTCATTGGCACCGGATTTCAATGATCGACGTCGCCCCGTGTCGGGCGAACGAGTGCATAGTATATCAAAAATCAGCCGCACCGCGCAAGGGGGTATCTGAATTTTTTTTTTGCGACAGGCTGAAAACGGGCCAACTGCTCCACGTCCCTATCCGCGTATCGCAGCTAGCATGGCCTTGCGGTCGGCGCGAAGCCCAGTCCAGATCTCGAACGACTTGGCGCCCTGCCCGACAAGAAACTCAAGCCCATCCGTCGCCGTTGCGCCAGCCTTCACCGCTGCAGCCGCAGTCGGGGGGAATTCCTTCGTCGGAACGATGTCGAGGACAAACTGCCCTGGATGGAACGCACTGTCAGGCAGCGCGCTCGGCTCGCCAGGGTGAAGCCCCATCGGCGTAGCGTTGACTACAAGATCCGCCTCCGCAGCCGCCTCGCCCCAGACGGCCTTCTGCGCGTCGCTTGCAGTGCCGTCCAGAACCTTCAGCCCCTCCACCGCGACGCCAAGTCCGAGCGAACCGATCTTCTCGACGAGATTCCCGACACTTTCCGCGCGCAGGTCGGCGACCTTGAGCGAAGCCGCGCCCTCGTACGCAGCGCACGTGGCAAGCGCCGATCCCGCGCCGCCGCAGCCGATTATCACGACCCTCTTGCCGCGGATCGAAAAGCCATGCGCGGCAAGTCCGTCCACAAAGCCTATGACGTCCGTGTTGTATCCCGTGAGCGTTCCGTCCGCCTCGAACTTTATCGTGTTGCACGCGCCATAGCGCACGACGGACTCGTCCTTCCTGTCGAGCAGAGGAATGACCGCAATCTTGTGCGGAACCGTTATGTTCAGCCCGGAGTACCCTTCGTCGCGCTTTGAAAGGACGAAAGAGTGCAGATTCTCGGGGGCGACGTCAAACTTTTCGTAAGAGCCGTCGAAGCCGATGGACGCGAAGTTTGCGGCGTGCATCTTGGGGGAAAGCGAATGTGCGACGGGATGTCCGAGGACAGCGAACTTCTTCATTTATGTCATGCCTTCTTCTTTGGCGGAACCGCCTTGCGGAAGCGTCCCTTCGACAGCGACGCTCCGGCGATCAGCAACATTACCGCAGGGATGAGAAAAACCTGGTAGCGCTCTCCGAGACGCGACTCGGACTCGTTCTGCTCCTTGGCGGCGACCTGGCGCAGGAACCGGTGGTATATCGCGCCGAGCGTCGTCTCCGCAGTGCCGAGCGTGGCCAGCGGCACATAGCGTCCGCCAGAAGCATTAGCAATCGCGGTGAGAGACGCCTCCTCGAGCCGTGCCGTGACTACCTTGCCGTCGTGGCGCATGGGACGCCCGTCTTCGCCAGGCACCTCGGCTCCGCGGCGCGGATCGCCTATGCCGACGGTGAAGATCGGTATGCCGCGCTTCTTCGCAAGCTTCGCCGCCTCAAGCGCTTCGCCCCTGAGGTCGCCTCCGTCGGAGATGAGGATTATCGCGTTGTGGTCGTCGGACGCCGGATCAAGCGCGTGCAGCGCCTCGCGGATCGCGCTGCCGAGATCGGTCTCGCCGCGCGGGGCGGAGTCGGGGGTCAGCTGCTCGAGCGCACCGCGCAGGAAGCCGCGGTCGGTGGTAAGCGGGCATATGGAAACGCCGGTGCGGCGGAATGCAATAAGCGCGCAACGGTCGCCGCCGAGGGAATCGATCAAGTCCGCGACATCCGCCTTCACGCGTTCCAGCCTGTTCGGACGCACATCCGCCGCAAGCATGGAACGCGACACGTCGATCGCAACTGCGACGTTGCGGCTGCGGGACGTCTGCTCCTCGACCGTGCGGCCCCACTGCGGACGCGCGGCAGCAAGGAAGCAGAGCACGAGCCCGGAGAGAATGAGCGCAGTCTGTATTCCACCCGCGCCCGAAGACGGCGGATGAAGCGTGATCAAGGCCAGGCGCTTCTCGCGACGTGCCTTCAGGAACGACCAGAAGAAGCCGGCAAGCGGCGTTAGAAGCGCAAACAGCAGGAATATAGGATATGTAAACCTCATTGACCTATTATTTTACCATAATTCCGCCCGGCTGTGGACTACCCAACTGAACTGAACTGGACGCGCGCTTCTCGGCCTGCTCGCGGATGATGCGCTGGAGTCGCTTGATCTCCGCCTCGCGCCCCTGCCTTCTCTCGTAGTCTCCGTCAGCCATCGGCTTTCTTCCCCTTGTTGGCCAGATAGACGAAACCAACGGACACGCGCTCGAACATGACGACGGCGAACAGGATTGGGTGGCGCAGCACCTTTTTCCACTTGCCGTTCTCGACGAACACGCCGACAAAGCGGTACCACGGAGAGAACTGCCTCTTCACGGACGGATGGTTCGGCCACTTTGCCTTGTACGCCGCAAAGCTTCGTGTATAGTAGGCCTTCTTCTCAAGCATCCTCTTGTACGTCAGGCGCTTTTCGTTGTGGATCAGGTGACCCTTCATCACCGCGCACTTCGCGCCTGTCGCAAGGACGCGTATGTCAAGCTCCCAGTCTTCAGGACCCGCTATCAGGTTTTCGTCGTATCCGCCCGTCCTCTCCAGAACATCCCTGCGGAAGAGGCGAAGCGCGTCCACGCAGGTGCCGTCGTAGAACGAACGCTCGAAGTTGCGCGCCCTGACGCGGATTCCCGTGCCGGTGCGGACCTCCGGAATCCAGTAAGCCGACGGAGAGCCCTCGCCCGCTCCGCCGCTGATGGACAGCATCTCATCGATCGTCTCGGGAGGAAGGATCATGTCCGCGTCAAGCACGACGACCCAGTCCGTCTTCGCCTCCTGCCAGCCGAGATTGCGCTGCGCGCTGCGTTCGGGGCCCTTGTCGAAGACGCGCGCGCCCATGCGCTCGGCGATGGACTTCGTGGCGTCCGTAGAGGCATTGTCGACGACGATTATCTCGACGTCACCGCGGAAGCGGTCGAACGCGGCAATGCAGTTGGCGATGTTCGCCTCCTCGTTGCGCGTCGTTATGACCGCAGTGAGCTTCATTTCGACGCGGGTTCGTCGGCCTTGTCAATCTCTGGAGCCGATTCCGGCGCAGCTTCGGGAGCCGTTTCGACAGGCTCTTCAGCCGGAGCCTGCTCCGCCGCCGCCTGAGGCGCTGCATGGGTGCGCGTCTTGTTCTTGGACATGAACTCCCACGCGAACGCCTTGTACGCCTCGGCGCCCTTGGAGCGCGGATCGAGGAAGACGACGGGCGTTCCCATCGAAGGCGCCTCCGAGACGCGGACGTTGCGCGGAATGAATGTCTCGTATGTCTTGTCGCCGAAATGGCGCTTGACCTCCTCCATGACGTCCTGCGTAAGGCGAGTCTGGAGGTTCACCATCGTAAAGAGAATGCCGTTGAGCTCTAGCTCGGGGTTGATTGACGCGCGGATGCGGTCGATCGAACCCGTGATGAGGGCAAGGCCGTCCATCGCAAGGAACTCCGCCTGCGTCGGAATGAGCACGCTGTCAGCCGCGACGAGCGAGCTCGTCATGACGATGCCGAGCGAAGGAGGGCAGTCGAGGAAGATGTAGTCGAACGCGCCTGACTCCTTGACGGGCGCGAGCGCATTGCGGATCATCTCGAGTCGGTCGTCGCGCTGGCCGAACTCAAGCTCGGAGCCTGCGAGGTCGACTTCGGACGGAATGACGTTGAGGTTGTCCCACTTCGTCGGCATTATCACCTCGTCGACCGATTTCTCGCCGAGCAGGACGGGGTAGATCGACACGCCCTCCTGCTTCTCGAGGCCGAGTCCAAGCGTGGAGTGAGCCTGCGGATCAAGGTCTACTACAAGCACCGTCCTCTTCTTCGCCGAAAGCGCTGCGGCAAGGTTCACGACCGTCGTCGTCTTTCCGACGCCGCCCTTCTGGTTTGCGACTGCTATGATCTTTGTCTTGCGATCCATTTCTTCAATCCCTTCTGAAAAGTTTGCCCTTCTCGTGCAGTTCGCGTATGTTGTGCTCCGCGCTGCGCATCACCTCGCGGCGCCACAGCTCGACAAGCGCCACGTCCCACGGCTCGTCCTGCCCCTGCACGACTGCGGAGAACCTGTCCCCGGACTCTATCACGGACTTCTTGACGCGCTCCGTGACAACGGCCAGGGAATCCGTCACGATCTGTTCGCTGAAGTTATCCGTCTTCAGATGGTATCCGTAGCGGAGGATGCGGAGGTTCTCCTCGTTCTGGCGAAGCCACTCGACGTACGCGCGGCCTTCGTCGCCGAACCCCTCCATTGTGATCTCGTTGAAGTGCGGCGTGATTATCTGCGGCTGGTGGGCCTCAAGCCGCCCCTCGCGCACGCGCACCTTGCCGGGGTAGTCGGGAAGCTCGCTTATGAGGTGGTAGTTGACGAGCGTCGCGCCGAAGGTCTCCAGCTGATGGCTGGGGCGCATCACCACGCGCACCTTGCTCGCCGCGTACCAGCGGTCGAAATCGGGATTCGAACTCATTGTCCAAACTCCTTTCCGACGTCGATCTCGGCGAGGCTCCCGACCCGCCACGTCGCGCCCGTGTAGTCCTGCCGGACGGCGTTCGACCTGTCCAGCGCAAGCACCTTCATGCCAGCCGCGACGCCGGACTTCACGCCGACGGTCGAATCCTCGACCACGACGCAGCCGGAAGGCGAGACGCCGAGAAGCTCGGCCGCCTTCAGGTAGCCGCTCGGATCCGGCTTGCCGCGCGCATAGTCTCCCGCGCCGAGGATGAGGCGGGTGACGTCCGTCAGCCCGCACATCTCGATCGCCGCCGCTACATCGCGCGACGGCGAGCCGGAGACTACGGCGCACGGCGCGATGGCGGAAACCGCGCGGTAGAAGGATATCGAATCCTCTATCCGCATCGACCTCGGATCGCCCGCGTGCGCCTCGTAGTGGCTGCGCAGCACCACGGCGTCCTCCATCGGCGACCTGCCGCCGAGCATGGGGAACCTTTCCTGAAGCGCGGCGTGGATGTCGAGCCAGTTGCGCCCGATCACCATGCCGAGGATGTCGTCGAGAGTCGTCCGCCCGCCCGCCTCCACGACCATGTCGACTATGGCCATCGCCCACACCTTCTCGGTGTCGACAAGAGTCCCGTCAAGGTCGAATAGAAACGCAGCTGGCTTCATCCCCGTTCGAAATCCCTTCTCAGTCTTTGCCGCGTCCGCAGCACTTCTTGTACTTCTTGCCGCTTCCGCACGGGCACGGGTCGTTTCGACCGACCTTGGCCTCCTCGCGGACAATCGGCTTTTCGCCGACAAGCTCGCCGTCCTCGAACTTCCAGCCGTCGGGCTCGCGGACGAACTTCGAAACCTCGTGGTGGTTGCAGAATTCGCCGTTGGCCGTGTAGGTCGCGCGGAACTCGACAACGCCCGTGTCATCGCCCTCTCCGCCCTTCTCGGTGGAGATGATCTCAAGGCCGTGCCAGTCGGCTGCGGCGCTCCACGCGGCGGAATCCTCCTCCCTGAACTCAAGCTGGACCGCCTTGACGGCACTCGTCTTGAGGAACATGACATCGCCGGTGACATAGGACGAATAACGTGCACGCATGAGGGCCTCCGCAGTGGGGGCCTTCGCCTCTCCGGCTATGATCGGACCGCAGCATTCGCCGAAGGTCTTGCCGGACTTACATGGACAAAGTTCTTCTTTTTTCATGGTAGGATAGATATTTTATCAAAATCAGAGCCGCTATGAGAAGCAGAAAGGCACAGAAAATGGGTTTGTCTCCGAGAACGACATAGGGCGTGAACCGACGGGCAGGCTGTCCCGCGTCAGCATCAGCGGAGGGTTTCGGCGCGAGTTCCACGCGGTCGAACATCGACGCCGACTTGTCCACAATGGGCCGCCCGTCAGCGGAAAGCCAGCTCGCCGCGCCGTCCGGCGCGATCGTCCCCGTCACGCCGGAATTGCCGACGCGAACCACGGGGAGCCCCGTCTCGACCGCGCGCGCGACGGACTGCCAGGCGTGCTGAACGGCCTCGTCGGACTTCGAGAACCAGCTGTCGTTCGTGACGAAGACGAGCGCCTGCGCGCCCTTGCGCGCCAGTTCGCGCATCTGCGCGGAGTCCGTGTCCTCAAAGCAGATCGCGACGCCAAGCGAGACCTCGGGGCGTCCGTCGGCGAACGGCCCAACCGAAACGGTCTTGAGCTCGCCCGCGGTGCAGCTTCCGACGGGCGCGAGCTTCTGGAGGACGGTGAACGTCTTGTCGAACGGAATGTACTCTCCGAACGGAACGAGATGCACCTTGTCGTAGACATCGCGCACCTTCTCCGCGCCGTCGTACACGCCAACGGAGTTGTATAGCCGCACCGACCCGCCTTCCTCCGCGACCGTGCTTCCGCCGCCGGACATCACATACGTCGCGCCCGTCGTCTCGCACACCCAGTCGGCGAACAGCTTCGCGCGCTGCGAACGGACGTCCCCGAACTCGCAGAGCGCGCTTTCGGGCAGTACGACGACATCTGGACGCAGAAGCCCGACATGGGCAAGCAGCTCGGTGTACTTTTCGATCGGGTTGCCATCTCCCGCCTTGAATACGCACGGGAAGTTGCGCTGCACAAGCGCGAAGTTGACCGACGGGCCCTGCTCCGCGCGCCACATCTCCGGCGCAAAGCTCGCCGAAAGCCTGAAAACGCCCCACACGACGGCAAGAGGAACGAGCGTCTCGCAGCTGCGCACCCAGCTGGGAACTGGCGAGGGCCCCTCCAGATGTCCGTCCGGCAACCTCCTGCGCGCCAGGAACGGCTCAAGCATCCTCTCCGCAATCGAGGCTATAGTGCCGTTGACGAGGATGACGAGCGCGCTAACGAGATAGACTCCGCCAAGCCGCGCAGGCGCGCCAAATCCCGCGTTGACCATCGCGACGCCGAGCTGGTTCCACGCGAAGCCGCCGAACAGCCGTGAACGGACAAGCTCGAGCCCTGCCCAGAGAATCGGCTCGAAGACGAGAATCGCCGCAAGACGCCTGGAGTACGCGCGCCAAACGCCGCGCCCCTGCTCCAGACGCTCACCGGCCACCCACCGCCAGACGTGCGCGTCCAGCCATCCGAAGGCGGCGAAGTAGAGCGCGCAGTAGGCCGCGAGCGCGCCCCAGCCAAGGACGACGAGCGGCCACGGACCGCCGTTCTTGACGATGGCAGGCATCCAGGCGAGCGTTCCGACCCAGAAGAGGAGTCCGTTGTTGAACCACGTCAACGCGCTTCTCTTCGCGTCGCCTCGCCGCGCAAGCCACAGAAGCGGGGCGAAGGCGAAAAGGATGTCCGTCTTCTCTCCCATCGGCGGAAACGCCGCCCATGCGAGAAAACCTGGAAGAAGCCAGAGGAACTTAGGCAGGATGCGCAGTATCTTGCGGATCATTGAGCCACCTCCGCGTCCCAGCTGAGGTCGACGCGCGTAGAGACGGACTTCCCGGGCGCATCGAACGCGCGCGGCCTCGTCTTGACGGTGGACCACAGTCCGTTGCGCAGTTCGGACGAAATCCACTCCCCGTTCGCGTCGCGCAGCCGGATCGGCGCAGATGCGTCGGCGGACTCGACTGCGGGACGGTGAAGCGAGATGAAGAGCGGAGTCGACTGCTGGACGAGGAACTCGACGTCGTATCCGCTTTCCGCAAGGTAGACGAGGTTCTCGCGTCCGTTCTCGGGGCTCGCCACGAACCGCTTCACGCCGAGCGCAGAAAGCGACGCCAGGGCGGACGAGTTGAACGCGTAGAGCGTCCAGTCCGCCGTAACATCCTCCACCCCGAGCGCGCGCAGCATGCGAAGCCCAGCGAGGTCCGCAGCCTCCCACGCGGCAAAACCGCCGCGGATCAGGCGCTTGACGGCGACGCGGAGCTTTCCGAACTCCGGCTCGGACGTGAACACGGGGAGCGCGAGGCGGACAGGCGTCTCGCCGAATGATTCCAGGTAAGGCGCGATGGCTTCGGGCGAACCGGCAAGCGCAGGATCGATCGTCACGACCGCCTCGTCCCAGGCTCCCGCGGGAAGGCGCTGCCCGAGGCGCAGCTTGACGCGGCGCGAGGCGGCCTGCGCGATTTCCGACTCGGGACACTCGCAGTCGGCAAGCGCCGACTCGACTTTGCGCCTGCGCTCCTTCGCGAGGGCGTCGTCCATTCGCTCGACAAGGTCACGGCGGATGTCGTTTAGGACGCTCATCGGGACAAAGAGTCCGCCGTCGCCTTCTATGTCGCACTTACCGAGCCGATATTCCGTCCCTCCGAGCTTTGAAAACGCCTTGACCACGGCCTGCGGCGTCTTCTCGGGATTCTTCGCCTTCTCTAGCGCGATGCGCGAGACGGCTTCGACCGAGGCGCCTTCGGGGAGGAGAGCGCACTTGGCCGTCGCGGATATCCCGTCGGCGGCAAGGGTAAGCGCGACGTCCATTTCGACAGTCCCCTCGTAGTCACTCGGGCGGAAGCTGGGCGAAGGGAACTTGCGCTTGACGGCGTTGGACATGGAGCAGTAGACGGCCGCGCCGTTTGTGAGCGCGGCGGACAGTCCCTCGTACGCCTCGCCCTCCGGAAGAAGAATCTCGACGTCCGTTCCGGCGGAAACGGTGTAGACTCCTACGCGGGAGATTGCCTGCCGCATTTCGCCTATGCCGAATCCGACGGGCTTTCCGCCGTCGGGCGGAACGAACTGGAGTCCGTCGTGGCGCTCCAGCGCGCGGAGAGTGTGGAAGCGCAGCCACGCGCGCCCCTCGCGGTCCTTTGTGACGCGCTTGACCGTCCCGATGCGCGTGCCGAGGTGACCAACGGACACTCCGTCAATCACGTCGTCGCGGCGTCCGTCGAGGTAGAGCGGCGTCGTGCGGCGCGAGAAGACGGTCTCTAGGTCAGCCGGGGAGACGGTCTTCGGGATGGACGCGTCCAGCAGCTGGCGATACCAGCGCACCACACTTGCGACGTAGAGCGCGCTCTTCATGCGCCCCTCGATCTTGAGGGAGGCTACGCCTGCATCGACAAGGCGGCGCGCGTCTTCGCCAGCGCGGAGATCCTTCATGGAAAACGGATACGACGGCGCGCCGTCGGCGCCGGTGTAGGGCATGCGGCAGCAGTAGGCGCAGCGCCCGCGGTTGCCGGAGCGTCCCTTCTCCATCGCGGAGAAGAGGCAGAGCCCTGAGATGGAGTAGCAGAGCGCGCCGTGGATGAAAACCTCCAGTTCGACTCCGCAGCGCTTGGATATGGCCGTGATTTCGGGGATGGACAGCTCACGCGCGAGCACGACGCGGCTGAAGCCGGCCTCCTTAAGCGCGAGGACGCCTTCGAGGTTGTGCGCGACGAGCTGGGTGGAGGCATGGATCGCGAGGCGCGGAAAGTGCGCGCGGCAGAGGCGCGCGATGCCGAGGTCCTGTATGATGAGCGCGTCCGGGCCTATTTCCTCCAGCTCGGCGAGGCGTTCGACCGCAGTCTCGAGGTCGCCTTCGTCTATGACGGTGTTGAAGGTGACGTAGACCTTGCGCGGGGCTGGGCCCGAATGCGCGTAGCGGACGAGGTTCCTGAGGTCCTCGTGGGTGAAATTCTTCGCGAACGCGCGGGCGGAAAAGTCCCCTAGCCCGCAGTAGACGGCATCGGCACCCGCCTCAAACGCGGCCAGCGCGGTCTCCAGGTCTCCTGCGGGCGCCAGCAGCTCCGCCTTGCCTTCCGTTGTCTCTTCCATTTTCATAGGCATTCTTCTTGACATGCCTATATTATACCAAATCCGACGCCTGCAGGCCTTGACTATGGCTTGGCGCTCAGCGCTTCGACAGGCTCACGCGCGGATCGAGCCATGCGTAGGCGAGGTCGGTGGCAAGGTTCACGAACTGGTAGACCAGCGCTCCGATGACCACTACCGCGCGTACAACCGCCATGTCTGCTGAATGAATCGCGTTGATGGAGACCGACCCGAGGCCGGGAATGCCGAAGAAGCTTTCCAGCAGCAACGAGCCAGTGAAGAGATACGGTATCGCAAGGGAGACGTAGGTCACGATCGGGATGAGAGCATTGCGCAGGACATGCCTCGTCATTATCGCGACGCGAGAAATGCCCTTCGCCCGCGCCGTCAGCACGTACGGCCTGTACATCTCGTCGAGAATGGCAGTGCGGAAGAAGCGGACGTCCATGCCAAGCGAACTGACGATGCCGATCATTACAGGCAGCGCCAGGTTCCATGCGGAGGAATATCCCCAGACCGGGAACAGACCCGCCTTGTACGACAGCAGGAACTGTCCCGCAAGCACCCACACGACGTAGTTGACGCTCATCAGGACCGTCGAGCCGACCAATATCGCGCTGTCCACGGCCTGACCGCGAAACGCAGCCGCAAGCATGGAAAGCATAAGCGCGACAATCGTGCCGCCTATGAGGATCGGCACCGTAAGCGAAAGCGACGGCCCCACTCCGCGCAGCAGGACGTCAGCGACGGGTTCGTTGAGCTCCACCGAATATCCGAGGTCGCCCTTCGCAAGCTTGCCGACGAAAGTCACGAACTGGACTGGCAGCGGTCTGTCGTAGCCATAGCGGTGGTTGAACTCGGCGATCGACTCCGCTGTCGCGTTCTTGCCAAGGACGGTAACCGCAGGCGAACCTCCGACGACATTGAACAAGAGGAATGTCAAAAGGAGAATCCCGAACGTCGTCGGAACGACCTCAAGGATTCTCCTGATGGCGTACTTCAGCATTTCGGCGTCCGCTCGCTTTACGGTGCTACATGTCTATCGCCGCGCGAAGAGCCTTTGCCACGCGCTCGGGCTCGCACCTGTCGAGGCGCTCGAGCGTCTTGGCCCAGCGGTATGCGCCAGAGCCGCCGACGTCGAACGGACGATGGACGAAAAGATCGTCGAAGGAGCGACGCCGCGCGCGGTAGTCGGCCTGGGCGCGGCGAAGCCTCGACTCGAAGGCATCAACGAACGCGTCGGCAAACGAGGCGTAGTCCGTGACGAACGAACGGCGGCGGCGTATGACGTTAGCGTAGGGAGCCACGAAGTCCTCGTACTCGTGCTGGTAGTTGACGAAGCTTCCGGCGTGGTCCGTCACGACGACAGACTCGGGCAGCCCGTCAGGGCCAAGCTGCACCACCTCGTAGTTCTTGTCGAAGAGGTTCTCCTTCGTTTCGGTGGAGCGGCGTCCCACGACCATGTCGATTGCAGCGGCCTCTCCCATGAGCTTCGCGAACTTCACCGCGAAGGCCGGGTTGCGGAAGCGCGCCGGCGGGATCTTGTCCGACGCGATGCCCTGCACGTAGTTGCGCAGGTTGTAGTAAGTCTGGAGAGTCGTGCCGTTGTACTCGTTGTGCCCGTGGTAGACCTCGGTGATCTGTCCGCTTGCGACGCGCACCGGCAGGTTCATCCCGAGCTGCTTGCACATCAAGCGGCGGTCGAGGACGTAGTCCGTGTACTCGTTCGTCTCGATGATCGCCTGGAGAAGGTCCTTGCCTTCGTCAAGACGCTCCGCCACGCCCCACTTGAGGAAGCGCGCCATGAGGATCGTCTCCTCCGGGCGGTCGCTCGTCTTGATCTGCATGATGTAGACGCAGCCGCGGCGCGCCTGGGCAATCGGATCGCGCGCAAGCGAACGAACAATGCGCCCGATGTTGATGTACTCGAGGTCGCCGAATATGCGCGTGAAGTTGAATATGATGTTCCTGACGCGCTGGTCGCAAATGCAACCGAGCTCAGGGTCGCGCGTCCTGTTGAACTCGTCCCAGAGCGGGTCGAATATGACCTCGCCTCCGTCGATGCGCGCGCCTGGCAGCCATTCGATCTGGCGGTAGAACTCGGGGGATATGCCCTGGATGAGCTCTCGCTCGCCGGCCGTAGTCTCGTTCGGAGTCGCTGTAAGCGTCTCGGCCATGACGTTGCGCCACTCGAAGTTGTCCACCGTCTCCTCGCGCAGCTCGGGCGGAATGGACATGCGCCACTCGGCGTCGATCTTCGCGAGCTCGGCGCGCAGCGCGTCGTCGTCAAGGGCGTCGACGTCCAGCGACCTGATGTGCTTCTTGACCTCGATCGGCGTCGTGGTCGGGAAGAGGTCGAGCTCCGGATGCCCTATGCGGTTGCGGCGCGAGAGCATGGACTGGGCCTCCTTGACCCTGGCGCGGAGCTTGTCGATCGGAAGGTCTGCCATGCCGCGCGTTGCATCGACGGTGCAGTAGCGGGTGCCGGTCGCCTTATTGTAGTAGAAGACCATGCCCTCGATTATGCTGACCTTCGAGTTCTCGATGAGCGCAGCCATGTCTTCCTGCGAGACGGGCGCGCGGGCCATGCGCCAGTTCTCGCCGCGCGCGCGCAGGGCGTTGCGCACCTTGGCGGAATGCGTGTTGAGGAAGCGGATACGGCGCTTGGACACCATCTTCTGGAGAACCTCGTCCGCCATGAACGCGACGTCCATGTGATCTGGGTCAGGACGGATGAGGACGAATTCCTCCGTGAAGATGAGGTCGGCCGACATGCGCAGTTCCTCGTCTTCCTCCTCAAGCGTAAGCTCGGGAAGGTTCTGCGCAGCGCGCGCGGAGTTGAGGTCCTGTATCCAGAGCATGCGCTGAACGGCGTGCACCGCATTCTGCGTGACGAGTCCAGGCGTCCTGAGGAACAGCGTGCCTATGCGGCTTTTGAGCTTTCCGCTTTCATCCTTAGCGAATATCGCCTCTCCGATTATCTTCATCTCACTTACCCCTGCTTCCCTTCTTTGCATTGGACATCTGCCCAGCCGCGAACGCGTATGCGTTGCGGAACATGCGCATCCAAGGTCCGTCGACCTTGAAGACGCCAGGATTGTACGAGAGCTGGCACGCCCTGAAGCCGCGCTCGGGATGCGGCATCATGATCGTCGCGCGTCCGTCGGTCGTCGTGAAGGCGGTCTGCCCGCCGATGGAGCCGTTCGGGTTGAACGGATAGCGCGTCGTTGCCTGGCCGCGTCCGTCGACGAAGTGTGCGGCGCAGATCGTCGGCGTCCAGCCGTCGGTCCACACGCGGCCTTCGCCGTGCGCGACTGCGATCGGAAGGCGCGAGCCCTCCATCCCCTTGAAGAATATGGACGGCGACGGCTCGATCTCTATCGTGGAGTAGCGCGCCTCGAACTGCTCGGAGATGTTGCGTACGAACTTCGGCCACGCCTCCGCGCCGGGGATGATGTCCTTGAGCTGCGAAAGCATCTGGCAGCCATTGCAGACGCCGAGCGAGAAAGTGTCGGGGCGCTCGAAGAAGGCCTTGAACATCGCCTTGAGCCTCTCGTTGAAGAGGATCGAGCGCGCCCAGCCGGAACCCGCGCCGAGAACGTCGCCGTAGCTGAAGCCTCCGCATGCGACGAGCCCCTGGAAGTCGGCGAGGTCGACGCGTCCAGCTATGAGGTCGCTCATGTGGACGTCAACGCAGTCGAACCCAGCAAGCGCGAACGCGGCGGCCATCTCGATGTGTCCGTTGACGCCCTGCTCGCGCAGGATCGCCATGCGGGGAGCCTTCGCGACCTTCGCTGCGGGAACCGCCTCGTCGGGGTCGTAAGTAAGCTTGAACTGCATGCCGGGGTCGAACTCGTCGAGCGCGTTGTCGTACTCCTCCTTGGCGGTGACGGGGTTGTCGCGCAGAGCCTGCATGCGGTAGGTCGTCTCGCTCCACGCGCGGCGGATGAACGTGAGGTCGGTGCCGATGGCCTGGCGCTCGCCGACGAAGATGTCGAACTGGCGCGAGGAGAGCGTGGCGACGCCGATGACATAGGCCTTTACGCCCGCCTCGGCGAAGATGTCGCAGACCTTCCCCACCTTCGACTCGGCGACCTGAAGCACTGCGCCAGGCTGCTCGTTGAACAGGGCCTGGAGCGCGTCACCGCCGGGAAGCTTCGCGACGATGCCGCGTCCGCCGGTTATGGCCATTTCGGCAAGCGTAACGGCCAGGCCGCCGTCGGAGCGGTCGTGGTAGGCGAGCGCAAGCTTGCCCTTCACGATCTTCTGCATTGCGTTGAAGAAAGCCTTGAGCGACGCCGCGTCGACGTCGGCGTGCGAATTGCCGAGCTGGTTGTACGCCTGCGCGAGGGCAGTCGCGCCCAGCGGCATGGACCCGTTGGAGAGGTCTGCCATCACGAGGAACGTCGGCTCGCCCTTGGGGTCGGGCTTGAGGTCGGGCGTGAGCGTGAGGCGGACGTCCTTTACCGGCGCGAAGCTGCTTACGACGAGCGACAGCGGCGCGACCTGCTTGTGGCTGTCGCCGTTCGAGTCGGTCCACACCGTGTGCATGGAGCAGCTGTCCTTGCCGACGGGAATGGAGACGCCGAGTGCAGGACAGAACTTCAGGCCGACTTCCTCCACCGTGTCGTAGAGAATCGCGTCTTCGCCTTCGTCTCCGCACGGAGCCATCCAGTTGGCCGAAAGGCGGATCTGGGAAATGTTGCCGACGTCAGCCGCAGAGAGGTTCGTGATCGCCTCGGCGACCGCCATGCGGCCGGACGCAGGACCGTCCAGCAGCGCGACGGGCGAGCGTTCGCCCGTGGCCATGGCCTGTCCCTCGTATGTCTTGTAGCCCATCGTCGTCACCGCGCAGTCGGCGGCGGGGAGCTGGAACTTTCCGACCATCTGGTCGCGCGCGACGCGTCCAGTGACGGAACGGTCCGTGATCGTGACGAGGAACGTCTTGTCCGCGACCGCAGGAAGGTGCAGCACGCGCATGAACGCCTCCTGCGCGCTAACGCCCGCGAAGTTCGTCGCGTCGTGGGACTTCTTGACGCGCTTGACGTTGCGGACCATCCTGGGAGGCTTGCCGAGCAGGACCTTGATGTCCATGTCGATCGGCTTGTCGCCGAAATGCGAGTCCTCGAGCACAAGCTGTCCGTCCCCCGTCGCGACGCCGATGAAGGCGACCGGGCAGCGTTCGCGCGCGCAGAGCGCCTCGAAGAATCCGCGCGCCTCAGGCTTAAGGGCGAGAACATAGCGCTCCTGCGCCTCGCAGCACCATATCTCCATCGGGCTCATCGAGATTTCCTCGTTGTGGACCTCGCGGAGCTGGAAGCGTCCGCCAGTCGCCTCCACGAGCTCCGGACAGCCGTTTGAAAGGCCGCCTGCACCGATGTCGTGGATGGAGAGGATGGGATTGGCCTTGCCGAGGTATGAGCACGCGTCGATCACGCCCTGGCAGCGGCGCTGCATCTCGGCGTTGCCGCGCTGGACCGAGTTGAAGTCGAGCGCCTCGCTGTTGGTGCCGGTCATCATCGAGGAGGCCGCTCCGCCGCCGAGCCCGATGCGCATCGCGGGGCCGCCGATCTGGACGATCAGGGCGCCTGGCTTGACGTCCTTCTTCTGGACCTGGCTGTCGCGTATGACGCCCATTCCGCCCGCGAGCATGATGGGCTTGTGGTAGCCGCGGAGCTCACCCGCTACCTCGCCCTCGTACGTGCGGAAGAAGCCGCAGAGCTGGGGACGGCCGAACTCGTTGCCGAACGCCGCGCCGCCGATGGGGCCTTCCGTCATGATCTGCAGAGGCGTCGCCAGGCGCGTGGGGAACTCGGCGTATACGCGCTCCCACGGCTGGGGGTAGCCGGGGATGCGAAGGTCGCTCACCATGAAGCCGCAGATTCCGGCGACGGTGCGCGAGCCGGTGCCGGTGGCAGCCTCGTCGCGGATTTCTCCGCCAACGCCCGTCGCAGCGCCAGGATAGGGCGAGATCGCCGTCGGATGGTTGTGGGTCTCGACCTTCATCAGCTGCTCTAGCTGCTCGGTCTTGAAGGAATACGCATTCGTTGCGGGGTCGATGGCGAACACATCGGTCTTGAAGCCCTTGACGACGGCCGAGTTGTCCTTGTAGGCCGAAAGAGTGTCCTTCGGACGCTTCTCGTGCGTGTTCTTGATCATGCCGAAGAGGGAGTTCGGCATCTTCTTGCCGTTGATTATGAACTCCGCGCCGAATATCTTGTGGCGGCAGTGCTCGGAGTTGACCTGACCGAACATCACGAGCTCGGTGTCCGTCGGGTTGCGTCCGGCCGCCTTGAAGGACTTCGCGAGATACACCATCTCGGGCTCGCTGATCGCAAGGCCGATCTCCTCGTTCGCCTCCTTGATCGCGTCGACTCCCTTGCCGAGGACGTCGTACGTCCTGCCTGGCTTGGGGTCGTCCACGCTGAAGAGGTCGACGATCGAGCGGTATACGCCCTCGGTCATCTTGTCGTAGAGCGCGGCGAAGGCGACCTTCGGCAGCGGCTTTGTCGTCACGAAGCGAATGCCGCGCTCGACGCGGAGTATGGACCTGAGGCCGCAGTTGCGGAAGATGTCCGTCGCCTTCGAGCTCCACGGGGAGATCGTGCCCTTGCGGGGAGTGACGAAGAAGGTCAGCTCGTAGGCGGGATCATCCTCGTCGACAGTGGGCTCGCAGTTGCCCTCGGCGTTGAGGAGGACTCCCGCGCGCTTGAGGTCGTCGACGCTGAAGGATTCATAGCTCATCTGGAGAGCGTAAACCCATTTCGCCTCTATCCCCACCGGGCCGAGTTCCGGCGCCAGCGCAGCTATGGAGTCCTTGATTGCGTCCAAACGGAATGGCGAGTATGCATCGCCGCCTATGAGAAGTATCATCGTCTTTGTCCTTCGGTTTTCCGACTCGTTTTAGATGAGGCCGCGCTTGATGAGATGCTCGGCGATTTCGACGGCGTTGAGCGCCGCGCCGCGGAGGAGCTGGTCGCCGGAAACGAACATGTCGAGCCCCTTCTTGTCGTTGCGGGAGATGTCCTGGCGGATGCGACCCGCGAGGACGTCGTACTTGGCGGTCGCGTCAAGCGGCATCGGGTAGACGTTGTTGAGCGGATCGTCGACGACCTTGACGCCCTCGGACTTCGCGAGTATCTCGCGCGCCTCCTCGGGCGTGATGTCCTCCTCGAACTCGAGGTTGAGGGATTCGGAGTGCGCGCGGGCGATCGGCACGCGGACGGAGGTGCAGCTGAGCATGAGCTCTGGCGCGTGGAGCATCTTCCTCGCCTCGTTGCGCATCTTGAGCTCCTCGAGCGTGTACCAGTTCGTGGTGTCGAACTTGTCGATGTGCGGTATAAGGTTGTAGGTGAGCTGGTGGGCGAAGGCCTTCACGGTGAGCGGCTTGCCCTCGGCGTACTCGTGGATCTGCTGCTCAAGCTCGGCGAGCCCTGGCGCGCCTGCGCCGGATGCGGCCTGGTAGGTGGAGGCGATGAGCCTCTTGAGCTTCTTCGCGCGGTGAAGCGGCGCGACGGCCTCGAGCATGATCGCAGTCGTGCAGTTCGGGTTGGCGATAACGCCCTTGTTCCAGTCGAGGTCCTCTGCGTTGACCTGCGGAACCACGAGCGGGACCTCCGGATCCTGGCGGAAAGCGCGGGAGTTGTCGATCATCTTGGCGCCAGCCTTGACGACGGCGTCCTTGAGCTGGATAGCGACATCCGTCTTGCCAGCGAAAAGGACGATGTCGAGCCCGTTGAAGCTGTTTTCGGTGGCGGGGAGCACATGGTACGTCTCGCCGAGAATCTGCTCGTCGCGTTCGCGCGAAGCGAAGACCTGCACCTTGCCGCACGGGAAGTTGCGTTCCTTGAGGACCTTGATCATTTCCGTTCCGACGGCTCCGACGCCGACGAGGCCAACATTGTATTTTGTTTTCATAATTGAGTCATTCCTTGTCATGCCAGCCCTTTTCGGACGCAACACCCGTTGCGCAAAGCAGACTGCACAATACATTCCCAATCAGCGTATATTATAGCAAATTTCGCCGCCGCCACAAAGTGGAGAATGCGGCGATTGCAAAGCGGACGCGAAATGTGGTATTATTTGTCCTGAATCCACGACGGAGACAAATGAGCGGAAAGAAATATCCATTGCGAATACCGCGCTTCGCGGCGGGAATCCGCGCGCAGGAGCCGCGCGGAAGCGTCGGCCGCAGCTGGTGGTCCAAGCGCTGGACCTCGTCCCTTGAGGGGATGGGGCTTGGCGCAAGGCTTGGTCGCGGACGCAACTACGCGATTTCGGGGCAGGTGGTCGAGATGTCGCTCCAGGGTCCGCGCGTGCTCGCCGCAGTCGTCGGCGGACGCCCCCAGCCGTATGCCGTGTCCATCGACTTCCGCACGCCCGACGACGCTGCGCACGAAAGGATAGTCGCCGCCCTGAGGTCCGAGCCCATGCTCGTGGCAAGGCTTCTCGCGGACGACCTGCCAATGGAGGTCGAGGAGCTCTTCAGGCGCGAGGGCTGCAGCCTCCTGCCCGGCGGAAAGCTGGGGCCGGGCCTCTACGACGTCACGACTAAATGCAGCTGCCCCGACTACGCCAACCCGTGCAAGCACTCCAGCGCCGTGCTTATGATCCTCGGCGAGGAGATATCGCGCCGACCCCAGGCGCTCCTGGAGCTGCGCGGAATAATGATGGAGGAGCTTTACGATGAAGATTGAGACGCCCGTCCTCAAGCGGCTCGGACCCGTCCCCTTCTGGCGCGGCGAGCGCAAATGCCTCGACTCGCTCGAGGAGATATACCGCCGCGCCATCGAAAAGGCAAAGCAGTCGCTCGCCCGCTCGGTCTAGCCGTGGACAGGGCTGGACTCGCGGCTGTGAACCTGGCTGCGGTAGAGCGACCAGTCGTTGTTCAGCCAGAAGCTGATTCCGCATACCCACATCGCCGGAAGAAGAAGCGAGTGGTTGCCCGAAATCTCCGCGACCATGACGATCGCCGTGAGCGGAATGCGCACCGCCGACGCCAGGAAGCCCGCCATGCCGACAAGCGCGAACGCCGCGGGATGTATGCCCACCGAGTCGGGCAGCACGCTGCGGAAGAAAAGGCCGACTGCCGCGCCAAGCGTGCCCCCGCACACGATTGCAGGCGCGAAAACGCCGCCCGAGCCGCCCGAGCCGACCGTGAACGACGTCGCTATCGCCTTCATGAAGAAGAAGCAGACGAAGCCGGCGATGGTCAGCGGACCGTAGTCCGCGAAGAGTTCGCTCTCGCCAGCCGTGAAGCAGGCCTGTATGACCGAATAGCTCGTGCCGAGGATGTCGGGGAAGAAGAATCCTATCATGCCGGTTGCGAGTCCGCCTATCGCGACCTTCACCGAGCCCATCATCCTGAGCTGCCCGAACCAGCGCTCGAGGGTGCGGAAAAAGCTGATGTAGAACCTCGCGCCGAACGTGACGACGATTGCAAGGACAAAATACGGAAGAAGCTTCACCCCGTTCTCGTAGACGCAGTCGGGCGGCATCGTGAAGAGCGACCCCCAGCCGTAGAAGCACCCGTAGATCGAATAGCTGACGGCCGAGGCGATGAAGCTCGGAAGGACCGTCTCGTACTCGATGTCGCTCGACGAGTAGAATATCTCGAATCCGAACATCGCCCCCGCAAGAGGCGCCTGGAAAAGCGCCGCAATGCCTGCGGAAAGCCCAGCCGCCATCAATATCCGGCGCGCGCGCGTCTTGAGGTTTAGGCATGTCGCGACGAAGCTGCCGCAGGCGGCGCCCAGCAGCGTCACAGGGCCCTCGTACCCCGCCGAACCGCCAAAGCCGACCGTCAGCACCGAGGCGACCGGCTTTACGGGGATGACGGCCGCCGGAAGGTAGCCCCCCTTGCGGTGGTATGCGTTGATGGCGCTGTCGGTCCCGCGCGCGTGTTCGGTGGACGCGAAGCGCTTTATGAGGAAATAGCCGAGCACCGCGCCGACCGCGGGGAGAACGAGCATTATCCACCGGTTGGGGTCGGAGAATATGCTCTTCATGTAGAGGCGCGAGAAGGCCGCGCCGTCGGAAAGCCTCGAAAGGAAGTGATGGTGGCCTATCCGCTCCATGACGTTGCGCTGGGCGAACACGGCCATCCAGTGGAACGCCACCACGGTGAAGCCGGTAACGGTGCCGACGAGGATGGACTCCCCAAAGTAGCGTCCTGTCTGCACCGACAGGCCTGACCCAGCCACAAGGAACTTGCGGCTGGACTTTGTCAGTTGTCTGGAGACTTTCTTCAGCACGGCGCGCCTACCTTTCGCTCCTCAGCGCAGGGTCCAGCCTGTCCCGCAGCCAGTCCGCGAGATGGTTGAACACGAGCACAAGGATGAAGATAGCAGCCGTCGTGAAGGCGAGCTCCCACCACACGCCCTGCCAGAGCCTGAGTCGGGCGTTGTTTATCATCACGCCCCAGCTCGGCTCGCCCTGTACGCCGATGCCAAGGAAGGATATGAACACCTCGGTCGAGACGGCGGAGGGGAAGCGTATGGAAAACTGGATGAGGACTATGTGTGCGACGTTCGGCAGTATGTGGCGCAGCATGATCCGCGCGTCCGAGTAGCCCAGCGTCTTCGCGGCGAGGACGTATGCGCGGCCTGCGTGCTTCATGACCTCCGCGCGTATCGTGCGGCAGACCCCAACCCACGTCGTGAGCCCTATGCCGACGATGACGCCAAGAAGCCCCTTGCCGAAGACAAGCGAAATGGCGAGGATGAACAGAAGCCCCGGCATCGACGCAACCGTCGCACAGAGCCAGACGACGAACGAGTCGACCTTGCCGCCGTAGTATCCGCCCAGAAGCCCCAGCACGACGCCAAGCGCAATCGCGACCGCGCTCGTAACAATGCCCACTATGAACGCGATGCGCGCGCCCTGCACAAGGCGCAGAGCGACGGAGCGCCCGAGGTTGTCCGTTCCGAGGACATGCCCCCTGCCTGGCGGAAGATAGCGCGAGTCCATGTCCACCATGTTGTACGCCGGCGTGACGTCGCGCCATGCGGCGACCCTGTACTGCACCTCGCCGTACAACGCAACCGCGAAGTACATCGCGAGGACCGCGAGACAGAGCCGTACCGAGAACTTCATTTCGCCTTCTGCGCAGCACGCCAGCCTTCCGGAAGCGCGGCGATTACGGTTTCGACGACCTGCTCGAGCGTCATGTCGCTCGAGTCGATTTCAAGCGCACCGTCCGCCTTGCGCAGCGGCGCGTACTTCCGCGTCGAGTCGATCGCGTCGCGCGCGAGGAGCGACGCCTTGACGGACTCGGCGGACTGGTTCGCTATCCCCTTCTCGACCTCCTCCTTCTGGCGCCTGCGCGCACGCGCCTCTGCGCTCGCAGTAAGGTAGAACCGAGCGGGGGAATCGGGGAAGACCGCCGTCGTGATGTCGCGGCCCTCGATGACGAGATCGCCGTGGGCAGTCATTCCGCGAAGAAGAGCCGTGACCTTGTCGCGGACCTCCTTGACCGTCGCGACCTTGGACGCATGGGCGTTGATCTCGGGCGTGCGTATCCTGTTGCCAGGCGCCTCTCCGCCGACGTAGTACGCGATCGCGCCGCCTTCGGGACGGCACTCTATGTCGATCTTCCCGGATTCGGCCGCGACTGCGGACGGATCATCCGTGTCCACTCCGCGGACAAGGCACTGCCAAGTCATTATCCTGTAAAGCGCGCCCGAATCGACGTGCAGGAACCCCAGTCGCTCGCCTACAATGCGCGACACGCTGGACTTCCCCGCCCCGCTCGGACCGTCAATTGCAATCACTTTTACCATTTCAGCCTTTCAACAGTTGAATTTGTCCCTATTCGTTTTATTATACCATATCGGAGCGGCTATGAACGCGTGAAATTATGGTATTCGCGATACCAGCGGGCGAAACGCCTCCTGAATTGTCATGGCAGCTGCGTGCCGCGGAAAAAGGCCTTGCGCCCCAGCAGGTCTGGGCCGAAGTAGAAGCCCGGGTCTGTCGGAATGTTGTAGCCGTTGTTCTGCGTCGCAACCGATATCCTGTACACTGGGTCCTCGAGAAACGTGTGGAAGCGGTACTTCGTGTCCTCGGGCGTCATGAACAGCCTTATGGCCCTGTTGTCCTTGCGCCTGAGAAGCAGCTCCTCGCGCCAGTCGCCGAAAATGTCCGCAATAAGGCACGGACACCCCTTCGTCCCGTGGTTGCTTTCGACCTCCCGCCCCGCATCGAATATGTAAGTCACGCAGCGGTCCTTTATCGAGTAGTGCTTGACAAGCGACCCTCCCGAATACGCGCTTCGCGTCATGTCGCCCTTCCACCATATCCCGAAGCGGAGCATGCCGTAGTAGTTGTCCTCCGGCTTGGGCTTGGGTCGCATGTGCTCCTGATACGTCTTGGCGGAGAAGATTCCGCAGTGCGCCCCGCTGAAAAGCTCGACGCCAGGCGCGGCGGCGTCGGCGTCCAGCGCGTTGCACGAGCCCGTGTCGATTGGACCCGTCCGCCGCAGCAGAGTGCGTCCTGACTGCGCGTCAATGAGCGACACGCCGAACGGGGACGCCTCGTGGCAGGTCCAGACCTGGAGCCCGCGCGTCACAGGACTGGCCTGTATCAGGTGCATGGCGTCGCCGTGTCCGTAACCCGTAGTCCACAGTCCCTGCCCGTCGTGGTCTACGACCATGTGCCCGTAGATGAGCTCGTCCCTGCCGTCGAAGTCTACGTCGCCGACGCGGAGGTTGTGGAACCCCTGTCCGCCGTAGCCCCAGTTGCTCTCGATCTCCGAATCGAAGAACCACCTCTCCTTCAGGTTCTTACCGTCCCAGTCGTACGCCGTCACGTAGGTGCGGCTGTAGTATCCGCGGCACATCATGACGCTCAAATGGATTCCGTCGAGGTATCCGATCGCCGAAAGGAACCTGAACGCCTGGTTGCCCGGGTTGCGCGCGCGCCAGTATTTCTTCACGGCATTGTGGTCCTTCCTGTCGATGACCTTCGGGTCCTCGTGTACCGACGGCTTGAACGGCAGCGTGTCGAGCGCCTCGCCGGTCCTGCCGCTGAAGCACGTGACGTAGTTCGGCGCGAACACGACGTGGCAGTCCTCGGGACGCCAGTCCTTGAATTTATTGCCGGGTGCGAACTCCCCGCGGTTTAGCACGCGCCCCTTGCCGTCGGTCGTGCCGTCCGCGGTGCGGCAAATGACCTCTGACGATCCGTCGCCGTCGAAGTCGGCCACCATCACGGGCACGTAGTGCGAGCCGCTGCGGATGTTCGGGCCTAGGCATATCTTCCACAGCGAGCGGTTGGTTCCGTCGAGCTTGACGCCTTCGATCCACGTCTCGCCGGACTGACCCCACTGCGAGTTGTCGTAGGCAAGCGTAGGCCACCAGATGACGACAAGATCAAGCTCTCCGTCTCCGTCGAGATCGCCGACCGAGCAGTCGTAGGGCTGGTAGAAGTAGTCCTTGCCCTCGGGAGTCCTGCCGGACTTGGGAGGATCGAGTTCTATGTCGAAATATCCGACCGGCGCGTTCTGGGGAAGACGCCACGATGCGGACGTCTTGTAGGCGATCTCCCTGCCGTCCGCCTTGACGCCACGCACTTCGTATGTCATCGGCTTTAGCCCCGTCCATTGCGACTTGTCGACGTAGTACGTAACGTCCTTTATCGGCGCGGCGTTGAGCCGCCTTCCGTTTTTGTAGACATTGAACGCGATGTCGAAGGGATCGGACGACTTGTAGCGCCACGAGACGTGGACCTCGTTCTCGGTCGCGCGCCACGCGTAGACGCCGCGGCCCAGCTTCTCGCGCTGGATCTGGCGCATCTTGTACGCCGTCGCAGGCTGGGGGAATGCTTCCGCCGAAAGATCGCCGCGGCTTCCCGCGCCCACCTCCTCGACCTTTGCGCCAGGATCCTTTACGAGCCTGCCGATGGCCTTGACCGACGGACACTTCAGCGTTGTGCCGCGCTTGAGGACGACCGTCCCTCCCCAGCTGGCGGCAGGCCCCAGCGCGAGCATCCCCTCTTCAATGACAAGCCTGCCCGTGGCCTTTTTGCACGGATACTGCATCGCGAGGATTCCGCCCTTCGACTTCACTATGTCGCCAGGACCCTCGAAGCTCGCGCGGACAATCAGATTGTACTTGGTTGATGCGCGAACGGCCCCCGTCAGCTTGATGGGCGCGGCAGTGCGGATGAAGCTCGGCTCGAAGGCACCTATCGTGCCGCCTGCAAAAACGACTTCGTTGGTCCGCCCCTTGGCGTAGTTGGAGTCGAAGAGAAAGCCCTCGCTTCCGAGCGCAAGGACTCCGCCTGGGCGAAGCTCGAATCTCTTGGGCTCGCCGATGGCGCACTGGGCGAGCAGACCCTTCGCGACGACCCTGTCGCTCGTCACGCCCGGTTCGCCCCTCTTGCCGATGACCGCTGCATTCGGCAACTCGAACCCAAGGCGGACAACCGTGGTCTTGTCGACGACGGCCTTGACCGGACCCTTCGCCAGCTCCTTCTCGAAGGCCGCGTTGTCGGCCACTTCGCTCCCGTCGCCCTCCGACCTGTCCGTGCCTGGTTTCGGCGCGGCGTGCGCAGCGATAAGGACGCATGACATCGCCGCTGCGACTATGCTTGCGCTGCGGATTGTCATTTCGCGGCGTTCCATTCAGGACCGAGTATGCGCTCGACGCACTCGAGGGCGTTCGAATGGATGTCCCTCATAAGCGGAATCGGGCTCCCCAGCTCTTCGGCGAGCGGATACGGATTCTGCCGAAGGGTCTCGAAGTCGGCCTCTATTCCGCGCATGAGCTCAGGTTCGCTTATGCCCATGTCCTTAAGGAACCGGAGCCTGCGGTAGCGCCACAGCGCGCCGTCCAGAGCCTTTGCGACGACAAGGTGCCTCTCCAGCAGGGCAGTGCGCTCCTGAAGCTCCTTGATGCGCGCAAGCACGCTCCCCTCCGCTCCCTTTGCCGCTGCGGCAAGCTTGTCCTTCATCGTGTCGACGAGGCTAAGCGCCTTGTCCTTTTCCTCTATGATGCTCGTTACGCCGTCCTTTGTCGGACGAAGCGCAAAGCGGCCCTCTTTCAGCGACTGGCGGTTCGTGTAGCGAAGAAGATCCTCGCGGCGCCTGATGTTGGACGCGAAGTGCGATTCCGTAGGCGCCCCTAGCCCAAGCGGGGAAAACGCGACGACGCTGGACCCCTCGGACACCTTTAGCGCGCCGGTCACGAGCGCGGAGCGCTCGCCGTAGAGCGGAGCCGCCCACTCCTGCCATATCGTGTCGATGCTGTCGTCCGGCGCCCATGTCAGCTGACGCCATGCATAGATGTTGATGGAGTTGGCAGGGTCGTCAAGCGCCTCGTAGTCGCCGCGCTTGTATCCGCCGGCGTAGAGGCACACGCCGCCTTCGGGTCCGACAAGGTCAAACGCCTTCCTGACGGACCAGGCTGTATGGTCGACGACCGACGCGGGGAAGTACTGAAGCCCAACCGTCTGCCCCGTTATCTGCCATTCGGCGAACTCACACCTGTCCTTCGCCTTGCCGAGCAGAAGCGAAAAAGGCGGATTGGGCTGGCAGTCGGCGTTGTAGACCTTCGTCTGGAACACCGTGGACGGCATGGACTTCGCGAACGCGCGCCCCCATGTCGCCATGGCGTCCTCTTCGCTCGCGTATCCAGGGGCGTTCACCCACTCGTCGCGCAGGAAGTGGGGAGCTCCGCTCGCCCACGTGCGGACGATCAGCTTCTTGCCGACGGACTTCATCGCCTCTTCGAACCAGCCGACGACTGCGGCGATTTCGGCGTCGAACTTGTCCAGCCCCGCCTTTTTGCATTTCTTGCACGCGCAGTGCAGCCCGAAGTCGTCCCAGAACGTTACGACGACCCCGTCGAAGTCGGCGCTCTTGGCGAGGGCCGTGATCTTGTCCATGAAGAACTTCTTTGTCGCCGGGGCGCTTGGGCACATGACGCCCTTCTCCCAGCTTCGCCCGCGCTCGACGCCCTTGGCCTCGGGATTGGACGCTATGAACGCCTCGAACTTCGCGCGGTCCCATTTCGCGGGGTCGCATCCGTACAGGAAGGCGTAGCAGTCGACGTCAGCCGCGCGGCACTCACGGACAAGCGACTCGCGTCCATGTCGACTTAGGTGCACCATGTTCGCGCCCGTTGCCGCAATCCACTCGGCGACCGAGTGTCCGCTTCCCGTGTAGTTCAGCATGCGCGACGCGAAAACCGCCTCGCGGCGGACAGGCTTCTCGCCGACGCCGAGCCAGCGCACAGGCTCGCCTGCGGCATAGAGCAGCCCGCGCGGGCGCGTGGCCCTGATGACGATCGCGTCGCCTTCCAGCGATGCGACGTAGCCGTCGTGCCTGAAGCCCTCAAGCGACGGATCGACGTACAGCCGCACATCCTTGGCCTTGGCGGCAGGACCCATGATGTCTGCCGCGCTCTTCGCCGCAGGATGAGAAGAATACGACGTGACGGACGCAACTGCCGGAAATACACCGACTAGTGCGAGCCCCAGTATGCTTATTTCTCTTACCATGACATCATTTTACCAAAAAAAGCCCCCGCGTGCATAACCGGGCATGAAGATTTCTTAAAATACCCCCTTGCGCGACGTGAACGAAATGTGATATACTATGTGACGTTTTCACCACTACGGGGATATAGCTCAGTTGGTAGAGCGTCTCAATGGCATTGAGAAGGTCAGGGGTTCGACTCCCCTTATCTCCACCACTTGAAAAAGTGCGTTTCGCCCAAGAAGTCAAGGGCGGAACGCATTTCTTGTTTTGGGGCCAAAGGTCGCTACTACCCATGTTTGCGGTGGAAACTGAAGCGCGGATGGTGTATAATGGCCGCCGTTCAAGACATCAAGATGCCGCAGCTTTGCGGTTGCGGGACATGGCGTCTTCTTGATGTGCTTGTGTGGACAGGATGACATGATTCCGAAGGAGAAGATGGACGAATGCGTGGCGCGGTTCACGCAGAACCCCTATTGGCGGGCGTATCTCGACAATGCGTCGACCTTCCCGTCGAAGCCGTCCAGTACCTCCACGACAACGAGAAGAACATGACGGCAAAGAACATCTACAAGAAGATGATCGACGCGAAAGTCGAGACGCCCGACGGCGGAGAGCGGAAGCACATCACGGAAGACGCGATGCATTCCGCCCTTGAAGCGTTCATCGGCAGACCGTCGCCGGACGAGCGCGGCAACGTCGTTTGGGATGGCGGTAACGAATACTGGCGCGACCTCTTCATGGAAGCTCCTACGGGGGCGCGTCTACGCCTTTCCCTGAATTTCTATTTCTCCGAGAACCACGAGAAACCCGATTTCCCGATGCTTGAATATCGCGCCATCCGCAAGGCAATCGAGGATGCAATGGACTTCGACTCGCTCGAATACCTCATCGCAAACGAAAGTAACGTAGCGGCGAAGAACCATTACATAGACATCTGGAAAGCACGAATGGACGTGAAGGAAGGCAAGGTCAAGGGCGATGGCTTGGAAGCAATGAGCGAACGCGGCGGGAAATTTGCCGCGAGGTCTGATGACGAGTGGTTTAAGATAATGCATCGTTGCGG
>SUWC01000158.1 GCA_015061665.1 Lentisphaerota bacterium | reverse complement strand
TCCAACGTCCCAAGAGACCTTTACACCACCTTCATTATGCTCCAAGATTTTTCCGCATTAGATTCTCAAAACACGATAACCGCAAAAAATCGTCGTTGAACCATCAAAAATGCATAGCGTCACTGGGAGTGTCTCCCCAAATTTTACACGGCAAAGAAAGGGCAAAACACGAAAAGCAGTCTAAATCTATTGTAAAAAATGAGATTTAGACTGCAATCTGGACAGAGTGCGTCGGAGTGGAGACCGGCATGTAGGAAACTACAGTAACGCGGCATTGTGGATTTTGGTATAATTCCCGCACGTCGCGTTCCCTAATGTAGATTAACTGTATATGCTGTGTCTGCATTCATGCCAGAACATCCTTCCCCTTGCGCAGAAGCCTGTAGCGCTGCAGCGGCGACTTGGGCTTCTTTGGCAGAGCCAACAGGGCCAGCAACTGTAAATTTCGCATGAAATTTACAGTTGCTGGCCCTGTTGCCCCACGAAAGCAACGATGTCCCGTCCCGGGAGAGTGCGCTATACGTTCGGCACCTCTGTGTGCGCTGTGTAGATCGAACACCCGAGTACGGATTACATTATGCGAGGGTCGGCGACGACCAGAGCGCGGATAAAAGAAAGACATCACGGCTTCGGCAGAGTGCGGTGATCGCTCTCGCGATGGGCTAGTGACAATTGTTCTCATAAAAGAACGTGTTGGTAGGGACGGCGTTCCATCGCCGTCCGCATCGCTCGAGTTGCCGAGGGACATACGCGTGCGGGTATCTGCGCGCGCTTACATCTTGAGGAGCTGGCGCCGCATCGCTATCGCGACGGCTTCGGAGCGGTTTGCCGCGCCAAGTTTCTTGAAGATCGTCATCATATGGCGCTTCACGCCGTCTGTAGTGATGCCAAACTGCCGCGCTATGTCGGAGTTGGTGAGACCGCGCGTCACGGACTGCAAGATGTCCAGCTGCCGCTGCGTGAACTTTGGCACGTCGGGCTCCTCCCTGATGTAGACCTCGATCTCGGGGGAAAAGACCGTCTCGCCGCTGACCACGGCGTGGATGGCGTTTACAAGCTCTTCGTTCGTCGCGTCCTTCATGATCGCCCCCGACGCGCCGTTTGAAACAGCTCGCGAAACGTCCGCAGACGTGCCGAACGTCGTGAGTATGAGGACCTTCACATCGGGAAGCGCCTCGCGGATCGCCCTGGTGGCCTCTGCGCCGTCCATCTTCGGCATCATCAGGTCGGTCACCACGACGTCGGGCTTCAGCTCCACCGCCTTGCGGAGCGCCTCCTCGCCGTCCTCCGCCTCTCCCACAACCTCCATGTCGGGCTGGTACTTCAGAAGTGTGCACAGGCCCATACGGACGATCGAGTGGTCGTCCGCCACGACAATTCTCGTTTTCTTCGTCATTTCTAGCCTCCGTTCTCTCCGACAGCCTTGATCTCGATTGTCGCAGTCGTGCCCTTCCCTGGGGCCGACTCCAGCGAAAACACGGCGTCGAGCCGCCGAGCGCGCTCGCGGATTCCCTTTAGTCCGAAATGCCCTTCTCCCGGGCCGGCGCAGCTGTCGGGGTCGAAGCCGCGTCCGTCGTCGCGCACTACCATCCTCAGTATCCCCTGCTCGGACGTGCATTCAATCCAGACGTTTGCCGCACCTCCGTGGCGAACCGCATTCGCCGTCAGCTCCCTCGCGACGCGAAGGAGCGAATGGGCGGTCGTGTCGTTCAGCCGCGACCGCTTCACGTTGCACGAGACGTGGATCGCCGACCTGCCTGCAACAGGGCGGACGGTGCTTTCCAGCGCGGCGGCGAAATCAGGGTCGTCCAGCGCGTCGCTGCGCAGGTCCCAGATGCAGCGTCGCAGTTCCGAAAGGCTTGAGCGGATCATACGCTCGGCAACGTCGAGATGAACTTCCTCGTCCGTCGGCGCCACATGCCTGGCGCTCCGTGCGGCGGAAATCTGCATCGATATCCCCGACAGGTTCTGCGCCACCGAGTCGTGGAGCTCCGCCGCCAGGCGCGTGCGCTCGTCAAGCCTCAGCTCCGCAGCCGCGTTGACGATCTCGGCGCGATAGAGGGCGCGCGCGGTCCGCCTGGCGACGATCCGCAGGGAAACCGCCCACACCAGAATCCCGACGAACGCGGCGAAAAGCGAAGCCAGCACGACCAGGAGGCGCCCTGTGGTGAGCCACGGACGTCGCGAAAGGACATGCAGGTCGCCGGCGTGACGCGGAACGAGGAAAAGCCTGTCGATGCGGGGGAATATCATGCTGGGGCGCCAGTTCTGGGATTCCAGCACGCATACGCCCGTCGCCTCGACGACGCTCTCGGCCTCTATTCCGTCTCCAATCCCGGGATTTGCACTCAGGTCCAGCGACACAAGCAACCCGCCGCAGTCGAGCATGATCGACATACCCTGTCCGCCGTCCGAAGGAACCGCGCACACTCGGCCCCTGATCCGGACAAGGCGCCCGTAGTAGTCTGGCTTCACCATCTTGCGGCCGTTTTCATCGAAGAGGATTTTTGCAGGCGTCACGTCTTCTGGCGCCTCCGGCAGGAGCTGGGCTTGCGACTCGACCCTGCATTTCGCCTGTGTGAAGTTGATTCTGAAAAGATCCGTCTCCGGATATCCAACGACGTTCACGCGCGCGCCCCACTTTGGGACGCTTGATGCGTCCGCAAGTTCTACGCGCATCGTATGCCCTTCGTCGTCGCGCATGAGAAACGTGCCCTGACCCCATACGGCAAGGACGACACCGGAAGCCGTCCGCCGACCCATTCCCGCTATGAGATAAGGGCTCGCGTCCCGAAGGTCGCCGATCGAAGGCAGTTCGAACGGGTCGTCGGGAGGCGGCACTACCACCTTTATGCACGATTCCGACCATGTGCGCACGAACGGGCCTATGAACAGCCTGAACCCCGCGTGGCCCGGAAACACCGCGCCAGTGACCTCGGCCTCCGCGTCGACAAGCCCCGCCATCCGCCCCCGGAAGCTGCCGCTTTCGACGACGGCCAGCGGAATCTGGTACGAGCCGTCCCGCAGCATGACGTAGTTCCACTCGGGGTCGATGTCGTCGACGCGGACATCCGCAATCATCCCTCGAACCTTCACGAAGTCGACCTTTCCGTCGTACCGCAGTATCTCGCCGACCGACATGACTCGAGGCTCGGGAATGGGCTCCCGGCCGACGACCTCCGCGCTTTTCACCTCGAGGTTGCGCACCTGGGACGAGGGCTCGCAGAAAGTACGCCCGCGCAAAGTCGCGACCTGCCCGGGCGCAAGGTTCTGACGGCCGTCGGACACAGCCTCGAAGAACCCGCCCTCGTCCTTGAGGAGCAATATCCCGTTGGGGTAGGTGGCCACGACGGCAGCCGTTATCTCGAACAGACGCCCCTTCGCGAACTCCTCGTCGGACAGTGCATCCGACTCAGCGCTGGAATGAAGCTCGGCCTCGCCCCGCGCAACAAGGGCGCAGAGCAAGGCGGCAAGCAATGTCGTGGTTGTCTTCATCGCTGTCTCTATTCGAGCATTATGCTCCTGAATCTCTCGATTTCTGAAAGCGG
>SUWC01000157.1 GCA_015061665.1 Lentisphaerota bacterium | reverse complement strand
CGCGCCACGACCGCCCGGATTGGGCGCTGACCGCTGGTTGTTGGCTGCTGAAACACTTCCGACGCATCAAAAATTCGTTCTACACCGCGTCAGCGGGGAGAAGGAATTTTTGATGCGTCGGCCGTATCGCCCTGCCGCCCGAACAGCTATTGATCAGGGCAACCATGACAGCGACAGCAGGGTGGAGACGAATCTGTCGGGATCGAAAAGGCGCTCCACCAAATCGAGCGCATTGCCGCTCATTTCGCCAAGAAGCCGCTTGTCCGCAATGCGGTCTAGCGCCGATGCAAGCGCTGGAGCGGTGCGAGCCTCAGCAACACGGGTGCGCCCATCCGGCGCCTCTGCGAACAGGCCCGTCCTGCCGGGGACCAGAAGATCCGAAATTCCGCCGACGTCGAACGCAACCACCGGCACTCCGTGCGAAAGCGCCTCCGCGCCCACCATTCCAAACGGCTCGCTCCACAGCGACGGCACGGCGCATACATCCGCATCCCGGAAATACCGCTGCGCGTCCGCCTGCCAGCCCGTGAACACAACGTCGCCCTGCGCGCTCCTCCGCAGCTTCGCCTCGTCACGCCCTCCGCCGACAACCGTAAGCTCGTGCGGGACCTTCATGCGCCGCACGGCGTCAACAAGAAGCCCAACGCCCTTCCCCGCGATGAGCTGCCCGAGGAATACGATGCGCAGCTTCCCATCAGGCATCCAGACGCGTCCGGACGCCTCTTCGCGATGCGGATGCGCAAAGAACGGATACAGTATCTTCACGTTCTCCGGCGGAAATCCGTTGCGAAGCAGGTTGTCCCTTATGTACGCCGCGTTGACAAACGTCCTCACTTCGCGCATCTCGTCGCGGAACGCGCAGAGCGGACGCAGCACGTTGCGCAGAATCCACTGCGGACGCGTCACCGCCGCGCAAAGACGGCACGGGAAGAAGGAATACGTCCTGTCGCACAGCCGGCGGAACGGATCGTAGTAGTGCTTTCGCAGACAGTAGAGCTCATGGTCGTGGACATAGAAGCGCAGCCTGTCGCCGTAGCGCGCCTTCAGCCTGCGCAAGTCGTCCACGGTCGGCGGAATCTTGTGCATCATCACGAAGTCACGCTCGTCCAGATCCTTCGGCGGATCGCCCGTCACGAGGACCTCGTGACCAAGCCCGCGCAGCGTATCGGCAACGCGCGCAGCGAAGCACTCGAGTCCGCCGTGAAACTGCGGATAGACGCCCGTAAAGAGTATCCTCATCGCCCGCTCCCTCCGTGCCAGCCCCTGTACGACGTAAGCCACCCGACAAGCCGCGCGGCTCCGCGCACGCCGAGGACCCTGATCAGCAGACGCTTGAGCCACGCCGTGCGAACAGGCCATTCAATCGCCAGAAGCCAATCGCGATGCGCGGCAAACTCGCCCAGCAGCTCGTCGCGCTCGGCCTTCGCGAAGCCGGCGCTTGCGAGGTAGTAGCCGAACAGGTTGACGGCCAGCGTGGAACGGAAGCCGCGTCTAAGGTCCTCGGACAGTCCGGAGCTCCCGAGGTCCCCGTAGACATGAGCCGTCACGTCCATGATGTCGCGAACCGCCTTCGGCGTCACAACGGCGGTCGCCGCGCCTTCGCGCGCGGGGAGGTATTCGTAGAAAGCCTCCATCGATATGAACACCTTCGGGAACTTCGCCATGTGCAGTGGCAAGACGTCCATATCCTCATGAATCACCCCCGCGCGGAACCTCGGAAGCGAATCTCGCCTGAACACGAAGCGCCACGGCTGCCAGTTGAGCCCCGAGACGTTCAGCCGCGCGTAGAGGACGTCGAACGCCTCTACGCCGGAATGCTCCCTGTCGCCGTAGAGCGAGTACGCCGGCGGAATCACCGCCTGCCTCAAGCCGTCGGGCCGAATCTCCATGTACGGAAACTGAAGGCAGCTGCATCCGGCGTGCGCATCCGCAATCTCGGCGATCCTCCGCAGCGCGCCAGGCGCATAGGCATCGTCCGCATCAAGCCAGGCGATCCACTCCCCGCGCGCTTCGTCCATGCCGCGGTTGCGCGCAACGGACACTCCGCCGTTCTCCTGGTGGACTACGCGGATGCGCGAATCTTCGGCCGCAAGGGACCTTCCAAGCGCAAGCGTTGCGTCCGTCGAGCCGTCGTCGACTATGACGACCTCGAAGTCGGCGAAGTCCTGCGACAGCAGCGTCTCGACGGCACCGCGCAGATGCCCTTCGCCGTTGTAGACCGGGATTATGACGGAGAGCTTCATTTCGCCAGCATCTCGACAAGTTCGCCGCGCGCCTTTTCGAGGCGTGCGTTCAGCTTTTCGTACGCGGTGCGCCGCACTTCGTCCCAGTCTCCGCGCGAACGCAGCGCCGCAAGGACATGCTCCGCGACAAGGTCCCAGTCGCAGTCGTAGACGCTGCCTTCCACGGAGAGACCGAAGTTGGAAAGCCAGTTCGCGAGCTTTGAGCCGCGCGCTATGCCAAAGCCCCGGGTGCCGGCGTTTGCGGCGAGTATAAGCAGGTGGAGGCGGCTTGTGAGGACGGCGCCGCACTTCGCGGCCGCGTCCACGACGTCCTCGGGAGACAAGCCCTCGATGCATTCCACCCCGAGCTCCCCAAGCAGCTCGCGGTCGGTCTTCGTGTTCATGGGTATGCCGACGACGCGGACGTTCTCAGCGCGCATGGTCGCAAGGAAGCGGCGCAGGCCCTCGATGTCGGAGACCTGGCGCTGCGTCGAGATGCACAGCCCGAGGGTGGGCGTTGGGTCGCCAGAGCCAGTTGGACTTGATCCCCCGGCATTGCCGGAGCCGCCCTTCTGCAGTATCGCCGTGTCGGCAGCCACCTTCGCGCCGGCGAAGCCGAGCGAAGCAAGCATGCGCGCGCTCTGCGAATCGCGCAGCCAGACGCCTCGGCAGCGCGGCAGGATGCGGGCTATGCGGCGAGCCAGCTTCTCGCGAAGGCTGCGCTCGTAGTGTCCGACAAGTCCAAAGCACCTCAAAAGCGCGAGCCGCTTGCCGTGCGCCCTGAAGAACACGGGGTTCAGCTCGTCGTCCATCCCCACGCCCCAGATGTAGGTATCCACGCCCTCGCGCTGGGCGGACTCAAGGAGGTCCAGCGCCACGTCGGGATAGTCGGACAGCCCGGTCGCGCCGCACCAGATGTAAGCGTCGTGCCTCGCCACGACATCAGCGAAGCCTTCGACTGGTACGTCCCTGAAGCCGTACGGCGGCACGACTGCCACTCCTAGGCGCTCGGCCGTAGCCGGATCTGCCGTCGCGACGGTGATAGACGCATCTGGCAAAGACGACTTGAGCATCGACACGACGCAGCCGACAATGGCTTCGTCGCCGATGTTGTTGCATCCAAGCGGTATTCCGCCCAGAAGGACCTTCATGGCGCATACTCCGTTTTCATGCTCCTATTATACACTACACACTTTCCAAAATCAAGTGTGCGCACCGCGTTTTATGCGGCAGCGCATGGTGATTTAGTTCATGGCGCGTTCGCCTTGTAGATATCGAATTGGCCGCCCCCTATTGACAAAAGCGGCGAAATATGAGATGATATCCTCGTCTCAATGTGCAAGAAACGAGGAACCATGC
>SUWC01000043.1 GCA_015061665.1 Lentisphaerota bacterium | reverse complement strand
GACCCTAGGACATACTAGGGGCAACGAATCGGCCGCGCCCGATCATCTTTTGTGCGTAGGCATCGAGCCTACGCTCCGATGGCTTTTCCCTGCATGCGGGCTGAGGAACTCGCATGGGACGACGACAAGCTGCTAAAGCTGGCGGCGACGGCATAGGGCGGGAAGAAGACTTCAAGGCGACTGCATCGAACCCGCGCGGGCTCGATGCCCGCGCGTTCACAAAAAGGACGGGCGTGCCCGATGAATGCGCCTTGGACACCTCCTGAAAGTCCAAGATGCGCGCCACGACCGCCCGGATTGGGCGCTGATCACTGGTTGTTGGCTGCTGAAACACTTCCAACGCATCAAAAATTCGTTCTGCACCGCGTCAGCGGGGAGAAGGAATTTTTGATGCGTTGGCCGTACATCCCACTAAGAGGGGAATGTTCGGGCGCAGCGCGTTTTGGTATAATTTGTGGTATGAAAAGCAATATTCTCATTGTTGCGTCGCTTCTTGCGGCGTCTGCTCTTGCGCTGCCGAACGGCGGCATCTGGAATGATGCGCAAGGCGTGCACATAAACGCCCACGGCGGCGGGCTTCTGAAGGACGGCGACGTCTGGTACTGGTACGGCGAGCACAAGATCGGCGGCGGCGCAGGAAATCGCGCGCACGTCGGCGTGGGGTGCTATTCCTCGCGCGACCTAGTTACCTGGAGGAACGAGGGAATTGCTCTCGTGGTGTCGACAAAGGAAGGGCACGACATTGAGAAGGAGTGCATTCTCGAGAGGCCGAAGGTCGTCAAGGCTCCTGCGACAGGAAAGTACGTTATGCTTTTCCACCTGGAGCGCAAGGGACGCGGATACAACGACGCGCGCGTTGGCTTCGCCGTCTCCGAACACCCGGCCGGACCGTTCACGTTCGTTAAGTCCGAGTGGCCCAACGCCGGACAGTGGCCAGCCGACGCGACGGACGCCGAACGCTCCGCGGAAGCAGTCGCCGCGTCGAAGTTAGTCGGCCCCGTGTCAAACGGGCCGAGCGAGAAGGGCCGCAGCTCCAATCTGTATTCAGGTCGAGTCGAGCAGGGGCAGATGTGCCGCGACATGACGCTTTTCGCCGACGACGATGGTTCTGTCTGGCACATCTTCGCATCGGAGTCCAACTCGACTCTCCATTTCGCGGAGCTTGCGGGCGACTGCCTTGGATACACGGGGCTCTGGTACCGCGGCGCGGAGAAGGACTGGACCGAGGCGCCGGCAGTCGTCAAGCACGGCGGCTGGTATTGGCTTCTTGGCTCCAGCTGCACGGGATGGAAGCCCAACGCCGCGCGTATCTACCGCGCGAAGTCGCTTGCAGGTCCATGGGAGTGGATGGGCAACCCATGCACGGGCGTTAACGGCGCGAACATGCTCGGCGCGGACAAGACATGGGGCGGACAGTCCACGTTTATTTTCCACGACGAAAAGACGGGGCGCGACGTCGCGTGCTTTGACATCTGGAATCCGAAGAATGCGATCGACGGACGCTACGTGTGGCTTCCTATAACATGGCACGGCGACGGCCTTCCCGAGATTCCGTGGCGCGACGAGTGGTCCGCAAACGACCGAGACGACCTCACGCTGCGCGGCGGACCGAACTCGATCTGGGGCGTCTACCAGTGGGGCGTCGAAGTCGATGGATTCGTACACAAGGAGACGAAAAAGCCTGCGCGCGCGTATCTCTGGATTCCGCCGGAGACCAAGCTCGTGAAGTCCGTCGTGATCGGCAACGACAATATGCTCGAGGAGCCGCTCTTCTCCAACGCCGACTTCCGCCGCACGCTCGCCGCCGCAGATGTCGCGATCGTGTTCATCACCCCGGGGCTAATGGGCTTCAACGAGAAGTTCACGGAAGCGGAAGTCCCCGCGCTCGACTCGCTTCTCGAAAAGCTCGCGAAGGCGAGCGGACACTCCGAGCTTGCGAAGGACGCGAAGGTCGTTCCGCTTGGACACTCCGCATGGGCCGACTGGCCTTACCTCTGCACGGCCGCGATGCCGCAGCGCGTGAAGTGCGCGGTGTCGCTCAAGGGCAGCTGGCCGCACTTCAAGCCGCAGTTCGACGACGCGTTCTGGAAGAAGACCGAGGGTGTTCCGATGCTGCTCGTCGGAGGTGACTACGAATGGTTCTCGGAGCGAATGGACAAGGACAGGGGATTCCTCAAGTCGCATCCGAACGTTAAGCTTTATCCTGTCGCAGACTGGGAAAGCGGACACTTTGACATGACAGACGCGCTTCCGCTTGCGATTGCGCGCTTCATTGCAGAGGGGGCGGTTCCTACGATTCCGCGCTTCGGAGGCAAGTTCACGGTGCTCGGCTTTGAGGGGCGCGACGGGGAAATATTGAAGCAGGATCCAAAGAACCATCTTCAGGTGACGGTTCCGTTCCAGCCCGCTGGCGAAGGCTTCCGCGCGAAGGCGCTCTACGACGACAAAGTCCCGCCTGGGCGCCCCGAGCGCTGGACGGGGAAGAAAGCAGGCGAGGCGAACGAGCTTCCCGAAATGCCGCGCGAGGCTATCGATGTCAAGGTCGTGCAGGGTCCGGCCGTCAAGACTGGAATGGAGACTTTCGACATTCGATTCAACAGGCACGGATTCGACGGATACCGTGCGCGCGAGGTTGTCCTTGCTGCGGTGTATCCGGGCGATGCGCACTGGAAGCGCAGCGTGCAGCAGGCTATACTGCGCTTCCCCGTGAACACGCACGGTGCGGATAACGCAATCGAATGGAAGGCTCCGAAGTTTGCGAAGGCTGCGGATTTCCCGTTGAAGCTTGACGCAAAATCGACGAGCGGGCTGCCTGTGCGCTACTTTGTGCGCGAGGGTCCAGCGGTCGTAGGCGACGACGGAGTGCTGCGGCTGCGCGACTGGCCTGCCGGGGCGAAGAGCTGCGACATCACGGTCTGCGCCTACCAGTGGGGTGCCGACGGCGGCAAGGTCAAGACCGCCGAGCCGGTCTGTGTCCAGTTGACGGTCTCTCGCTCTTCTGCGGGCGTAGTCCCTTGATAGGGGGATGGCGGGGTTGCGGTTCATGCCTTATAATGGAGGTATGAAAACAAAGACCTTAGCCATTGTCGCCGCGGCGCTCGCCGCGATTTCGCTGAAAGCAGCGCCTGTAGCAGTCGATGCACAGGCCAAGGGCACGCCGCTCGAGCACTATTGGAGCTTCGGCGTGGGCGCGGGACGCGTCAACGAGGGGCTACGAGCGGCGTGGCACGAGCACCTTGTCCGCGCTAACACCGAGTGCGGCTTCCGCTATGTGCGCATGCACGACACGTTCAACGACGACATGTTCGTCTATTTCGGCGACGGAAACTACAGCTGGCAGTACATAGACGAGGTCTACGACCGAATGCTTGCCGAGGGCGTCAGGCCGTTCGTCGAGCTTTCGTTCTTCCCGTCTGCGCTCGCCAAGGAGAATTCACGCACCGTGATGTGGTATCGCGGACATGTCGAGCCGGACCGCGCCAAATACCCCGCCTGGGGACGCATGATCGAGGCGTTCGCGCGGCACCTGGTCGAACGCTACGGTATTGATGAAATTCAGAAGTGGTATTTCGAGGTTTGGAACGAACCAAATCTATATTGGGGATTCTTTCATGGCACGAAGAGCGACTATTTCGAATTGTATCGCGTGAGCGCGAACGCAATCAAATCAGTCCATCCGTCGCTCAAGGTCGGAGGGCCCGCGACCTCAAACTTCATAGCCGACTCGCGTCACGACGGCGAGATACAGGACAACAATAAGAGCGTGTTCTATCCGCAGGAGACGATCAACAAGCAGCAGTGGAAGGGCGTATGGATCGAGGAGTTCCTCGCGTTCTGCGAAAGGGAGAATCTGCCGGTCGATTTCGTTTCGTGCCATACGTATCCGACGGACTACGCGCTCGACCCTGTGTCAGGACGCGGCAAGAACGCGATACGCTATGTCAATTCCGTGCGCGACGACTTCGACTACCTCAGGAAGACCCTCGCCGCAAGCGCGTATCCGAACGCGGAGATACACATCACCGAGTGGAGCACGTCGCCTAACAGCCGCGACGCGCTGCATGACAACCTTCCGCCTGCCGCGTACATCGCGAAAGTCTCGCTAGAGAACGTCGGCAAGGTCGACTCGCTCATGTACTGGACCTTCACGGACATCTTCGAGGAGAAGGGTGGCGGAAGGGACATCTTCCACGGCGGATTCGGCATGCTGAACTTCCAGGGAATCGCCAAGCCGTCCTACCACGCTTACCGCATGTTGAACGCGCTTGGCGACGAACTTCTCTGGAACTCGGACAATGTGACGGTGACGCGCGACTCGAAGCGCGGCAAATGCGCCGCGCTTGCATACGCCTATCCGAAGGAATACGAGAGCCACGTTCCAGCGACGTCCGACTGCGGAAAGTATATGGACGCCTCTCCGATGGAGCTGGACCTGACGTTGACTGGGCTCAAGGGCGGCGCGCCGTTCGAGGTCGAGACGCTTGACGACGACAACGGCAACGCGATAAAGGCATGGCGCGCAATGGGGTCGCCACGCTCGCCCACACGCGAGCAGACCGCCGCGCTCAAAGCCGCAGGCGATGCGACGAAGCGCGAGATGGTCCGCGCCGATTCCACCGGACGTCTCGTCCTGCGCCGCACGCTTGCGCCCTGGTCGCTTGTTCTTGTCCGTGAACTGTGACTGCTGCAACAAGAGGGGGTTGCGTCGCTCCACAACTCGCCTGGCTATTCCGCCTGCGGCGGACCGTGGATTACGCCTGAAGAGTCGATGAAGCAACCCGTGTGGCGAGTGGAAAGTGCAAGTAGTGAAGGTGTTTTGACTGGGGGAAGCGGCGTCCCGCCGCTTCAAGAAAATGGAGTTGTTCATATTTGTAACAAGCGGCGAGACGCCGCTTCCCCCAGTCATGTGCGGTTTTCTTGTTTTGACAAGCGGCGAGAAGCCGTTTGATCCGTTTGACGGACCGAGGGACTACGGCTGCACTCTGAAGGTCGAGGCTTTCGACGGCGCGGCATGGCATGCGGTCGGCGATGTGAGATGTCCGACATTTCGGTCGTTCACCAGCCGTCCGACGATTCGGCGCTCACGATGGGTCCGTTCGGCACGCGCTTCGACCGCGCCCACTGCACGCCCCTCCGCTAGCGGTGTTCTTTGCGCCATGCCGAGGGAGTCGACCCTGTCGTGTCGCGGAACACATTCGCGAGATGCGACTGGGTGCAGAATCCCGCAGCGGCTGCGATTTCGGCAAGCGTGTCGTCGGTGTCGCGCAATAGCGTCTTCACCAGCGCAAGGCGCTGCCGCGCTATCTCGTCCCCTATCGAACGGTTCATATCGGACCGGAATCGCTTGTCGAGTACATTGCGGCTGACGCCAAGCGAGTTGGCGATCTGCGCGGCGCCAAAGGGCTTTGAAATGTTCGCCGTGATGTAGGCGAGGGCCTGCTCGACAAGCGAATCCGACGAGGCTATGATGTCGGTTGACCTCCTGAGGACTATTCCCTTTGGCGGAACGAGGATGGGCTTCGCCGGGGCGGACTTGCCGAGCATGAGCGCACCCAGGAGGCGCGCGGCTTCGTATCCGCCGGTTTCCAGGTTCTGGTCGATGGAAGAAAGTGGGACGGACTGGTTCTCGCAGATGATCGGGTCATTGCCGATGGAAAGTATCGCGATTTCCTCGGGCACCGACAGATTGCATTTTTCCGCCGCGTCGAGGAGCTTTGCCGCGTCCGTTTCGTCGTAGGTAAGCACGCCGACCGGCTTTTCGCATTTCTTCAGCGTCGAGGCGATCCATTTGAGGAACGCCGAGTAGTTCGCCTGGCATGATTTCGGAAGCGCCTCCGCGGCAACCCACTTCATGGCGACGGACTTTTCCGTAAATCCGTTGTAGCGCAGTTCCTGGACGTGTCCCCATCCTGTCGAGAACCACGCGAGATTGCGGAAATTGCGTTCGGCGAAATGTTCTGCCGCCATGCGTCCGATAGCCTCGTGGTCGCTCATCACGCGGGGCAGCGCCACTTCGGGACGGCTTATCGTTACGTCCACGACAGGTATGCCTCGCGCGCGGAAGCGCCTTACCGCATTGACGGAGGTGTTGTCCGAGCGAAGCGCCACAATCACTCCGTCGCCTTCCCATGCAAGCGGTCTCGAGCCTATGCGGTCCTGGATCATCAGGTACCAGCCCTGCTCGCGCGCGTAATGCGCGACGCCGTTCAGCCGCTGCGCGCTGACTGGCGATATCATTACTAGAACTTTCTTATTCATACGCCAATGCCGCTATTATAGCATAATTTTCCATTTCCCGCGCATACTCGATGTTGCGATGAACTATGCAAATATTAGGCGACATCTTGCAATTTACTGCGCATGGATGAAATGCTAAAATAGGCGCGTAACTTCGGAAAGGAGAATACGAAATGAATGCAAAGGCATGGAGGCTCTACGGCGCGAAGGACGCCCGGCTTGAAGACGTCGAGCTCGAAGAAGCAGGCGATGACGGTGTTGTTGTTGAAATCGTGACTAACACGATATGTCTCAGCGACTACAAGGCGGTGTCGCTCGGCACGGGACACAAGCGCGTGCCGAAGGACATCGCGACGAATCCCATCATGTTCGGACACGAGATATCCGGCATCGTGCGCGAGGTTGGCCCGAAGTGGGCCTCGCAGTTCAATGTCGGTCAGCGCGTCTGCATTCAGCCCGCCTTCAACATCCCCGGCCATGAACTTGAGACCATGGGCTACGCATGGCACTCTATCGGCGGCGAGACGACGCATGTGTACTTGCCGTCCGTCATAATGGAGATGGGCTGCCTTCTCCCATACGAAGGCGACGCCTTCTTCAAGTGCTCCCTCGCCGAGCCCATTTCTTGCATCGTCTCGGCCTTCCGCTCCAACTACCACCACCCATTCGGCTCCCACGTACACGAGATGGGAATCGCGAACGGCGGCTCGATGCTGCTTCTCGCAGGGTGCGGCGCGATGGGGCTAGGCTGCATAGACATCGCCTGCCATTCGCCCGAGAAGCGCCCGCGCCGCCTTGTCGTGACGGACATCGACGACGCGAGGCTCGGGCGCGCGGCGAGGATGTTCGGGGTGTCGGGAAATGGGGAACGGGGAACGGGGAACGGGGCTGCGGGCGTGGTGGCGCGCGGAACCGTCAACGGCGTCGATCTCGTTTTCGTGAACACGAAGACGGTCGAAGACCCGGTTCGGTATCTCAAGAGCTTCAATCTCGCGGACAACGCGGATGCGGCGAATCCGACTTCGACGGGCGGCGGCTATGACGACATATTCCTCTTCGCGGCAGTTCCTGCGCTCATCACGCAGTGTTCGGACCTTCTTGCCTTCGGCGGATGCCTCAACTTCTTCGCGGGCCCGACGGACCAGAAGCTGTCCGCAATGTTCAACTTCTACAACATCCACTACATGAACCACCATACAGTCGCGAATTCAGGAGGCGACGTTAAGGACATGGCGGATTCCGTCGACTGGATCGGAAGAGGGTATCTTCATCCAGAAGTGATGATAACGCACGTCGGCGGACTCCCCTCCGCCGCGCAGGCGACGTTCGACCTTCCCGTCGTCCCTGGTGGCAAGCGTCTTGTCTATACCCACATCGACATGCCCATGGTTGCGATCTCCGACTTTGCCGAAAGGGGCAAGTCTGATCCGTTCTATGCGGAACTCGATAGGATATGCACTGCCAACAACGGACTATGGTGCAAGGCCGCCGAGGATTACCTTCTCGCCAATGCGCCCAGGATTTCGATCGGCGAGCCCGTTGCAAAAGTCGTCGAACGCAGAATTGTGCTATAATCTTTCTGAATATGGGAAACACGAAAAAACAGTTCTTCTGCCTCTGCATGAGTCCCGCGATAGATGCGACAGTGCATCTACCGAGGGCGCTCCGCGGCGAGGGGGAGATATTCAAGGATGTCGCCGAAGAGGAAAACGTCGGCGGAAAGGCGGTAAACGTCGCCCGGTGGCTTGCGGTACGCGGAGCTTCAGTCGCATGCGGCGGACTTATAGGCGAGGACAACGCCGCTCTGTTCGAAAGGGAACTTGCGAAATATGGGATAGAGGACATGTTCGTCCGCGTCCCGGGAGCGACGCGCCGCAACGAGATGATCACTTGGCCAGGCGGCTCGGTGAAGCTGAACCGCGCGGCGTTTCCTGGGCTGGATAATCCAGGTACTCCAGATGTTCTGGATTCCCTCGATGCCGCAGACTCCGCTGCCGGTGCAGTCGCCATCCTCTCAGGATCGCTTCCGATGGCCGTGCCGAAGGATTTCTACGCCAGGGCGGTCACACGGATCAAGGCGCTCGGATGGACCGTCGTTGTCGACGCCAGTGGAGAGCCGATGAAGCTGGCGCTTGACGCGAAGCCCGACCTGATAAAGCCGAACGCCGAAGAATGCGAGGCGCTCGTCGGGTTTGTCCCAAGTAAGCCGGAGGAATTCACAATGGCTACGGCGATGCTGCGTGAAAAGGCTGCTCATGTCATAATTTCCGACGGGGGTGCGGGGGCTTGGTTCGACGGGGAGTTCGTGTCGGCGCCGAAAATCGAAGTCGTGGATACAACCGCCGCGGGGGACACGCTGCTTGCGGAATACTGTTGGAGGCTCTTCGGATGCGGTGCTTCTCCTGCGGAGGCAGCGGGCTGGGCGGTCTCCGCAGGGTCGGCGGCCTGCACAATGCCAGGTGGCACACCGCCTCCACCCAATCTCGTGGAAAACGTCCGAAAGGTGCTTTAGCGGAAAAACAGAGGAGGAAACATGAACCGAAATGCCATACATGCCATTGCGGCAGCCATCGTGACCTTGTCTTTGGCGGCCTCTGGCCTTTTCGCCGAGGGGCGCACAGACCTTCTGCACCTTTCGCACGTCCACCGTGGCGGCGGCAAGCTGGAGCGTCCGGACAACACCCTGGAGACGTTCCTCTGGTGCTGGGGCAACGGCTCCGCGCTCGAGTGCGACTGCCGCAGGACCAAGGACGGGGTCGGCATCATGCTCCACGACAAGACGCTCAAGCGCACCGCGCGCGGCATATCCGCCGCGATGGCGGACAGACTGGTCTCGGAGGATTTGACGTGGGACGAGATAAAGGACGTCGACGTCGGAAGCTACCTAGACCCTCAATACTCCAGCGAGCGGATTCCTACGATAGAGGCGACGTTCGCCGCGATGAAGGGTCGCCCGAAATGGCTGTGCTTCGTCGACGAGAAGGGAGCGGGGCCGGAATATATCGCCGCCAAGGCGCGCGAGGCGGGTGTGCTGGACCAGGTGTACTACACCGGACAGGACTACGAAAAGGCGCTGGAGTGGAACAAGGCGACAGGTGGGGGAAAGACGCTTATATGGATTGGAACCTGGCCTAAGCCAAAGCACAACGCCGCGGACATTGCCCGGTTCGAGGAGCATTTTGAGAAGAAGATGGACGAAATGCGCGCCAATGGATTCAGGGGCGTTTCCGCCGTTTCGCTGCACACCTACTACAAACCCGATGCAGAAGAGCCGTTTGTCCCGCGCGAAGAATATCTCAGGAGAATCATAGCCGAGTTCCATTTGCACGGCATACCTGTCTGCTCCATACCGTTCCGCGGCGGCGACAAGGAGGAGGTCTACTTCAAGCTCCACGAGCTTGGATGCGATGGGTTCTCCACGGACTATCCGAGCGTGATGTTCTCGGTGATACGCAAGCTGAGGGAAAAGGCCGCTGACGAAGATCTCAGCAACCGCGACATATGGCATGACGACCTTCCGCCGCCGGAGGCAGACTGATGAAAATATTCGAAGACAGGGAAACGGACCGCCGTTTCGGGCGCATGCAGTGGCGGATGCTTTTCGCCACGATGATCGGCTACACGCTCTTCTACTTCATGCGCAAGAACTTCTCCTTCGCAATGCCCGGGCTTCAGCAGGACTGCGGCGTTTCGAAGTCGATGCTCGGCAACTTCCTCTTCTGGGGCGGAATCGTCTATGGATTGTCCAAGTTCGTCAACGGCATCGTCGGCGACAGGGTGAATCCGAAGAAGATGCTCTGCTTCGGACTCCTCGCGTGTACGCTCGTCAATGTCGCCTTCGGCTTCGCGCCTCGGATTGCCGCTTTGTTCGGCGCGGCAGGAGGGCCGCAGCCGTCGGCATCTGCATCCGGCACCGCCGCCCTTGCCTGGACGTTTGGGATATTGCTGGTCCTCAACCAGTTCTTCCAGGGGACCGGCTTCCCGCCGTGCGCAAAGCTGATAGCGTTCTGGATTCCGCCGAAGGAACTCGCGACGAAAATGTCCGTCTGGAACACGTCCCACTCGATAGGCGGCGGCCTTGTCGCCAAGATTTGCGGCGTCATAATGGGACTCGGCGTGATAGGAAGCGCGAACCAGGGCGTGGGCATGTGGCGCTGGTGCTTCTGGGCGATGGCGATTCTCGGCGGACTGGGTCTTCTTCTTATGGTGCTCTGGCTCCCGGGAACACCGAAGGACGAGGGGCTTCCCGATCTGCCCGGGACGGAAGCGGACGGCTTGGGCAAGAGACATGGAACACTCGACGATGGAGTGGCACGTTACAACTCGACCGGGAGCAGCGCGATGAAGATGGTGTTCCTCAATCCCGTGATATGGATGCTCGGCTTCATCAACTTCACGATCAACGCGACAAGGGCGCTCGTCGCCGATTGGGGGCCGACGATGCTGCAGGAGGCGAAGGGCCTCGCCCCTGGGGAGACGGGGACGGTGATCATGCTTTTCGAGTTCGCCGGCATCGCGGGCATGCTCTTCGCCGGATGGGCGACAGACCGCTTCTTCGGCGGCAGGGCGCCGCGGCTCAGCGTGTTCCTCATGGCGCTCACCGCCGCGCTCTTCGCCGCGTTCTGGTTCCTGCCCGCCGGAATCGGCGGCGCGGCGGCGCTTTGCGCAGGAGGCTTCTGCCTCTACGGACCACAGGCGCTCACGGGAGTTACTGCGACGAACCTTGCGACAAAGCGTCACGCTGGAACTGCGATAGGCTTCATATCGCTTTTCTCGTATGCCGGCGTCTCGGTCGCGGGGAAGGTCTGCGGCGACCTGGCCCAGTCTTCCGGCGGATGGCGTCTTCCGCTTCTCGTGATGGTGGCCGTAGCGGCGGCGGGGGCCTTGCTGTTCGCGTGCCTGTGGCAGGCTCGTTCGCATGCGTACGCGGAACAATGAACGATTCGAGTCGACATGGAAGAGGCAAAATCCAGAATCGGCAATGGTGTTGCAATCGGGCGGCGCGACTTCCTTGGCCTGGGAGCGGCGGCCGCGGCGTCAGTGTTCATGCCTGTGTTGAAGGCGGACATTTGCGCCGATCTGCGCGACGACGCGTCTTCCGCCCGCTTCGACGACAATCTTGTCGCTTTCCTTGCAGACATCCATGCGGGGGCGGACAAGAAGTGCTCCGTTGCTCGCAGGAAGTTCAAGGAGACCGTCGACGAAATACTCGCCATGCGTCCGTTGCCGCGCAACGTGCTTGTCTTCGGCGATATCGCGTACAGGTGCGGACTGGGCGAGGACTACGACTTTTCGCGTCCGCTTTTCAGGAAACTGGAGGACGCCGGGATTGCCGTCACGATAGGGATGGGCAACCATGACCGCCGGAGCGAATACGCGAAGCGCTGGCCCGAGGCCGCGGCGAAGTCGCTTGTGCCGGGGCGCTACGTGCATCTTGTCGAAACGCCGCATTTGGATTTCCTGATGCTGGACTCGCTCCAGGGGCAAGACAACAGGGACTCTGCCGACGAAGGTCCGCAGGGCGGCGCACTGTCGAAGGACGAACAGGTCTTTCTGAAAAAGTTCCTCGCGCTCCGAGCCAAGCCGGTAATTGTCTGCGCCCATCATCCATGCAGCGACCTTTGGTGCGGAGGCGAGCGGCTGGAGGCCGTGCTGCGTTCGTCGCCGGGCGTCGCAGGGTACATACACGGGCATTTCCACCGCTGGCGTACTGAGGGCGAGCGGGAAGTCTGCCTGCCGTCGGCATCCGCGTGGGGCGACGTGGGCTACGCGACATGCCGCTGCCGTCCGGACTGTGCGACGATCGACGGCGTACTGAAGGGATTTTCGATTCCAAGTCCAGCGGGCGATCCCATGGTGACGGTGCCCGTGCGAAGCGCAGTACGCAGCGTGTCGTTAGACTTTTGCCCAGACACCTCATCCTGCTGAATTATGCAACTTATCAGTCATACAATGCAATATTCAGCGTCAAAATGTTTTGCTAAAATACTTGATACCATGACAGTAAAAGCATTGAAAACCAAGATCTGCGGCATGGCCCTGCTGTCCGCATTGTCATTGGTCTGCAGCGGCTCCGGGAGCACTGAAGAACCGCTGAAAGTCTTGATGATAGGGAACAGTTTTTCCCTGTCCTGCATGACCTACATTCCTGACGTAGCTAGATCCATGGGTTTGAATGATGTTTGTGCTTGAAAGATCGAAAGGAGAATGAGGGGGATGAATACCGGAGACGGCAATGGTGTTGCAATCGGACGGCGCGGCTTCCTAGGCCTGGGAGCGGCGGCCGCGGCGTCAGTGTTCATGCCTGTGTTGAAGGCGGACATTTGCGCCGATCTGCCCGGCGACGCGTCTTCCGCCCGCTTCGACGACAATCTTGTCGCTTTCCTTGCAGACATCCATGCGGGGGCGGACAAGAAGTGCTCCGTTGCTCGCAGGAAGTTCAAGGAGACCGTGGACGAAATACTCGCCATGCGTCCGTTGCCGCGCAACGTGCTTGTCTTCGGCGATATCGCGTACAGGTGCGGACTTGGCGAGGACTACGACTTTTCGCGTCCGCTTTTCAGGAAACTGGAGGACGCCGGGATTGCCGTCACGATAGGGATGGGCAACCACGACCGCCGGAGCGAATACGCGAAGCGCTGGCCCGAGGCCGCGGCGAAGTCGCTTGTGCCGGGTCGCTACGTGCATCTTGTCGAAACGCCGCATTTGGATTTCCTGATGCTGGACTCGCTCCAGGGGGCGGATGAAAGGCCCCTGGACGACATGGGGCCTGACGGCGGGGCGCTTTCCACCGAGCAGCAGGAATTCCTGCGCGAGTTTCTCGCGAAGCGGACGAAGCCCGTCATCCTGTGCGCGCATCACAAGGCGGCAGAGCTCAAGATTGGCAATACTCCGCTTTCGACGTGGTTGCTCGCGGAGGACTGTGTGGCGGGATATATCCACGGACACAACCATCGCTGGCGGCGGGATTGGAACCGCGACGAGCGGAAAGTGCCCCATCGCGCCAAGCATGAATTGTGCCTGCCGTCGAACGGGCTGTGGGGCGACATCGGCTATGCGACTTGCCGCGTTTCGGCTGACAGGGCGGTCGTAGAGCCCGTCCTAAAGGATTTCTGGATCCCACGCCCAGTGCCGTCGGCCGAGCGCCCGCCCGAGTGGGATGACATCCTCGCCGAGGGGCGAGCTTCTGGCCCGTGCGTCTTCCGGCTAATCTAGATGTTGGAATTTTCCATGTACCCCAAGGTTCTGGAATGATGAGAATGAAAACTACCCCCACGATGATGAAGAGATTTGACGGTTTTTCAACTGACTATCCCAGCGTCATGTTCTCCGTCATCCGGCAACTGAAGGAGCGTGCCAAGGCGTCGTCGCCGAATCACGACATCTGGCACGACGACGTCAAGTGAAGGAGTCGGAAGCGCGTGAACGGTCCCGTGGTCAAATCGTTCTCCCAGCGGTCTGTCGAATGGATTGCGCCCCTCGGCTGAATCGTGTAAATATACATTTAAAATTTGCAATTTTCAGATTACGGTGGTTGTGTTATAATACTCGCGAAAACTTGTAAAGAAATCAACCGGAATGATGCATGAACAGCAAATAGCGAAGGAACTGGCCTTTCGGCGCAGAGTTGCGCAGGTCGACTCGAACGAGTCGCTTGGGTGCTTATTCTGTTCTTCATTCACAAGTAAAGGGACAAATAAAATGACAAATAAACGAGAAGTTGGTGGGTCTAAGACGGCAGTTGTTTTGGCCATTGCCTTGTCCATATTGATGTTGTCGGCAAGGGCTGAAACGGTGGCGTATTGGCCTTTGGCATATGACAACAATGTCAGGACAACAACGGCGACAGCGTTTGACAGCATTGCGGGAGCGGGACTCACCGCCCATCCATATTCTCTTGAAGATGGGGAGATTGTCCCAGGTAGCGATTATTGTCCTGTCGGTACGAACGCATTCCCAGCGGGATATGGCGTCTATGATCCCGTTGGGAATGTCACTCGCGATGCCGGGACTGGTTTATATTTTAGGACGTTGTCAACAAGTCATGATGGGTACTCGGGCATGCTCTGCGTGGAGAATCCCGCCTCATTAAAACTTACGACTTTTACAGTTGAGTGTTTTGTGCGCAGGCAATCAGAGACGCCGCGAAATAATAGTTGGAATTGCGTCGCCGTGATGCCTCGCCAGTTGATGAATGGCGAAAGCAAAATTAAAAACTGTGACGCATGGGGGTTGAGGATTGTCGATCTTTCAAGTTCAAATCAGGATTTTGGACAGTTGTTTTTAAGATTTTCGCCAGTAGATTTAAGCTTTGAATCAGACGGTACGTCAATTAGCGGTGAAACGAAAGTGTATAGCGGGGCATGCGAGAATCTTTATGACGGGAATTGGCACCATGTTGCTTTTTCGGTAGATGACTCAACGCATAAGGTTAATGTGTATTTTGATTACCAGTTGAAGACTACGGTCGAGCTTGGGTTTAGTGTCACATATGGTGAAGCTGAAAACCTTTATCTTGGTGCTACACCACAGACGGCAGGTCCGTTTGGCGGCTCACTGGCGCATTTCCGCATTTCCAACGAGGTGCTGACGCCAGACAAATTCCTGCAGTTCGCACGGAGCGAGGCCGCGGCTACAGAAGACGACGACGTGCTTCTGCATGTCAACTTCAATCCTGTTGAGGGTATTTCGACAAATGGAATCGCTTTCAACGAAGCCGCGAAAGGATCGGCGGTTCTGCGGATGACATCTACAGCCAGCGCTGCGGAAATTTTGTGTGACGACTTGCCCAACGAAAATGTCAGAAGTTCTTTGATAGCCAATCACGCACCAGTCAATTCGGGATGCATGACAAATGCGTATGCACAAAAGGCAACGGATTATTATCAATGGTTTCCGGGGAAGGATGTTTTCACGAATTCATCTTTTACCATTGAATGCTTCTACAAGACGACTGGCAGTCAGCAATATCGATCGCTCATTCGCCGCCGCGGGGAATCGAATACACAACTTATGTTGGGAATGAACGGAGCTAGATTGCGGGCTTCTGTAAATAGTTTCGCTGTAGATGACGTCGAAAATAGCAATGATGGCGTATGGCATCATGGTGCGGCTGTATATGATCTCGTTCAAAAGAAAGTTCTCCTGTTTAAGGATTACAGGATTGTGAATGCATTGTCTTATACAAGTTGCCCATCGTCTTTAGCGAACCCGCTTTGCATCGGCGGGCTGGACGGCACAGCAGGCAACCGTCCGTCTTTTGGGGGTCAGATCGATGAAGCCCGTGTCACTCAACGCGCGTTGACGCCCGGCGAGTTCTTGACATCGGACCATTTTGATTCTACGTCCAAGACGCTTGGATGGGTTTCGTTCGACAATACGCTTGATTCGTCGATGAGTTCCCATGCGCTTTCAAATGGGGTGGCGTCGGCTGCTGCGGAAGACGGTATGGCACCTTGGTATGAATCGTTTGGGAACGGCGAGATATTCCGCTTTTCGGATAGCTCAAGGACCGTTCTCCGTCGCGGCGACTATGCATCGCTTGCATGCCAGACGAGTTCAGTCCTGTGGGCGTCCAATCCTCTTCTCCCGCTTTTTGCGGACAAGACGATCGAGTTCTTTATCAAGGCGGATAGTTCCAAGAATGTGCATGACGGCGCAATTCTCAGATATGGGAACGGATTTTCACAAAACCTTTCCGACAGCGAAATTCCGGGCGTCTATATGGCTTTTCAGTCGGGCAGTTCTTTGAAGCTGCGTTGCGGAATATTGAAGGATACAGGAGACGTTTATCAGACGAGCTCTGATGAAAACGGAATTAATAATGATACCGGCGTCGTTCTTGCCGATGGAAGGTGGCATCATGTTGCCGTAACGATTAAACACAGCACCGAAAATGAAGCGAATTATGTAACGGTCAGTGTCTACAAGGACTATGCCGCGACGCCTGATTGGACAAAGACTGTCCCAGGACGGCTTTACGAGGCGGGAGAGTCACGGGTCAGGCTTGGCGCGGCGAGCAAATACTTGAACGGCTCGATAAATGAATTGCGTATTTCCCAAGGCGCGTTGTTGCCAAACGAATTCTTGCGGCGTTGGACGACTGGGTTGACGCTGATCTTCAGATAATCGATTTTAAAGGCGCGATATGTTGAAGCGAATTGCAGACATTGAAGGGGCCGCCTTTAGGGGTGATTTCGACAGACTCGCAAAGATTCTCAACGAAGTGTCCCTCTTGAAAAATTGATATTTTGTTCAGCAAACCACGAAACGATTTGGCATACACCTGAAAAAAGAAAACATGAAAGCGATTCTCTTTACAAAGAAAGGCGTTGCGGAACTTGTTGAAGAAGCAATGCCGGAGCCGGGGCCGAAAGAAGTCAGAGTGCGCATTGTGCGCAGTTGTATTTCCAGCGGAACCGAGCGCGCGAATTTGACAGGCGTCCCAGATGCCGGTGTTGGCATATTCTCGACCGGCGACGGCGTTACATGGCCGCGGCGGTGTGGATATTCGACAAGCGGTATCGTCGACAAAACAGGTGAAGAAGTTGATAATCTAAAACCGGGCGACCGTGTCGCTTTGAGTTGGACTGTCCACGCGCAATATGCAGTTGTCCCGGCTGCAAATGCATATCCCATTCCGGATGGCGTATCATTCGAGGCGGCGGCGTTTGCGCACATTGCGACTTTCCCGATGGCGGCAATCAGAAAATGCCGTCTCGAGTTTGGCGAGGGCGCGATTGTGATGGGGCAGGGCGTTCTCGGGCAGCTCGCCGTCAAGATTCTCCGTGCCGCCGGGGCGGTGCCCGTTATCGCCGCCGATCCCCTTTCGGAGAAACGCGAAAGGGCGGTTGCCCTCGGTGCGGATGTCGCGCTCGACCCGGCTGAATCCGGCTTTGCAGAAAAGGCGAAAGCGCTCTGCCGGGCTGAACGAAACGTCATGCTGGGCAGAGTCCCTGTGGCAGGCCCTGCGGTTGGCATCGAGGTGACGGGAAACGGGAAAGCGCTCGACAACGTTCTTGACGCGATCGCCCCCTATGGACGTATCGCACTTCTCGGTTGTACGCGCAACTCGAATTTCACCATCGACTACTACCACAAGGTGCACGGGCGTGGCGTCACGCTCGTGGGCGCCCACACTCTTGCGCGTACCGAGTGCGAGTCCGCGCCGGGCTGGTGGACGCAGCGTGACGATGCGCTTGCGTTTCTAAAACTTCTCGATCTCGGAAGAATCGATCTTGCCGGCTTTACGGACGAGGTCCATTCTCCGTCCGAGTGCCAAGAGGTGTATTCGCGGCTTGCGGCGGGTGGGGCGTTCCCGACCGTCCAATTCAACTGGGAGGAACTGCAATGAAGGCGATGTGCATTGATGCGTCGAAGAACTTTGTCTGGCAAGATGTGGAAGATCCTGTCTGCCACGGCGATTTTGACGTCAAGCTGAAGGTGGAGGCGTGTGCTGTCAACCGCGCCGACCTTATGCAGAGGCAGGGAATCTACGCCCCGCCCGAAGGCTGGCCGGTCTGGCCGGGATTGGAGTGCGCGGGCGAGGTGATCGAGTGTCCGGCGACTGGGAGGTTCAAGGTCGGCGACAAGGTTTGCGCGCTTCTCGGCGGTGGTGGTTATGCAGAGCAAGTCGTGGTCCCCGAGGGAATGTGCATGCCGCTTCCAAATGGTTTCGAACCGTGGGAGGCGGCGGGAATTCCCGAGGTTTACGCGACGGCGTACCTCAACCTCAAGATTGTAGGTGAAATCAAGAAAGACGAGACGTTCTTCATCAACGGCGGCGAGGGCGGGCTGGGCGTCGCGACGATCCAACTTGCCAAGCACGTATTCGGCGCGAAGGTGGTTGCGCAAGTTGCATCGGACGAGAATGGCGCATTTTGCCAAGCTGTCGGAGCTGACGTCGTTTCGAATCGCTTCAAGGACGATCTCGTCAAGACGCTGACGGACAATCCTCCGGATGTCGCCATAGATCCTGTCGGCGGGCCTTTAATGGGCAAGTGCATCGCCACAATGCCCTACCGCGGAAGGTGGATTTCGCTCGCATCGATGGCGGGTCCGGAGACGACGCTTGACGTGAATCTTCTTTGGCGGAAGAACCTGCGCGTCATCGGCTCGACGCTTCGCAGTCGCACAAGCGCCGAGAAGACGGCGATTCTCGCCGGCCTTGTCAGCGAGGTGTGGCCTGCGTTTGAAGCGCGGAAGTTCGCGCCATTTGTCCATAAGGTGATGCCGATTGGCGGAGTCGCAGAAGCCCATTCAATTCTTGAACGCGGCGAGAACAGGGGTAAAGTGGTCTTGACGGTGTAAGTGGGGAATGGTATGGTAAACGGGGAGCAGAGAGTAGGAGCTGGCTATAAGTGGAGACTTTTGGGCTTTCTCTTTGTCGCCTTCTTCCTTGTGATGGGGACGCGCCAGCTTTATAATGCCGTTCTGCCGCAAATTAAACTGGAGTTTGCGGAGTACGGCATATCCGATGCGCAGTTCGGTTTAGTCGGCTCGGTGTTCACCGCGACATTCGGCATCCTTATTTTGGCATCGGGGCTTGCCGCGGACTTTCTCGGTCGTAAGCGCGTGCTTGTCGCGGGCACTTTTCTCTTTTCGACAGGCGTCTTTTTCACTGGTTTCGCGGGTGGTATAGTCGCGCTTATTCTCTTTTATGGGGTCATGAACGCGGCGGGACAGTGTTGTGTCGCCCCGGCAAGTTACGGCCTCCTTTCCAAATACCATACCGATACGCGTGCAACGGCACTTGCCATCTTTCAAGCCGCAGTGTATTGCGGCGTCATTCTCTCCAGTCTTTTTGGAGGTAAAGTCGCGGAGCTGGGAGATGGCAGTTGGAAATGGGTTTTCTGGATTATGGGCGCGTTTGGCGTCCTTTGGGCGCTGGTAATGGCCATTGGCCTTAAGCCAGAACCAACTCTTGGCGAGAGGGGGCTTTCGCACGATGTAGCGACCGGCAAGGCTTCCGTCCGCGAGGCGTTCGCTGCGATGCTGAGAAAGCCAACAGCTGTTTTAATCGCACTGGCGTTCGGATGCTTCACATATGCCCGGATGGGACTTCTTCTCTGGATTGCCGTCTTCATGACGACGGCGTTTCGTGACGTCCGCGTATCAAGTGCCGCGTTGCATGGTGTGCTTTGGCTGAATGTCGGTGCGCTCGTGAGTTGTCTTGTTGTCGCGAAAGCGCTTGATCGCTTTGGTGCGCGGCGTTCACGTATCCGCCTCGAGGTTGCGGCGCTTGGAGTGATTTTGTGCATCGTGCCGATGCTTTGGGTTGCGAAGTCGGGCAGCTTTGTTTCATGCTGCGCGGCGCTTCTCGTGCTTGGTCTTTCGTTCGGCGTCTACGAGGCGGCCAACTATCCGGCAATGTTCGATTGTATCGAGCCGCGTTACAGGAGCGCGGCGACGGGCATAACGGGCTGTCTTGCATTTTTGCTCGCCTCGCCAGGTCCCGTTGTCCTTGGGTGGATGGGCGAACATCTTTCGACTCGTCTTGGCTTTGCGTCACTGGCAGGCTTTTACATCGTAGGTGCAATCCTTCTGGCTGTCGCGCTGTTTTATTTCTTTGAACGTGACCGCATCATTCAGTTGCCGAAAGGAGTGGTTTCATGAAAAGCCCCTTGCGCGTTCTATTCTACGGCATCACGCACGAACATGCTCCAGGCAAGTTCGAGTCGTTGCGTAAGCTTCCGGACGATTTTGAGATTGCCGCAGTCGTGGATGATTCGCCGCGCGGATCGCCAATGTATCGCGACTATCCTTGGACCCCGACGGGCTGTCCCGTTGTTTCAGAGGCGGAGGCGTGGCATGTCCCGGACATAGATGTCGTTTTCGTCGAGGTGACAAATTGCGATTTGATGGAGATTGCCGCTGAATGTGCGCGGCGTGGACTTCCCATGCATTGCGACAAGCCGTGCGGCGAGGCAATGGAACCTTATCGTGCCATAGCTGAAATGTGCCGCGAGAAGAACGTGCCGATGCAAATCGGCTACATGTACCGTGCGAATCCCGCCGTGCAATTCTGCTGGAACGCCGTCCGCAAAGGATGGCTTGGCGAAGTGAGGTTTATCGAAGCGGATATGAATCATGCCTATAACCATGACAATTATGCCGAGTACATTTCAACATTCAGAGGCGGCATCCTTCATAATCTCGGATGCCATCTGGTTGACATGGTCGTGCCGATGGTCGAAGGAATGCCGAAAAATGTTCACGTTGTCATGCGCGCGGCTCCAGGCGACCCAGAATGGGCGAGGTCGTGTGGCTCGGTCCTGCTTGAATTTCCGTTCGCCGACGTATTGATTCGCACCTCGGCTTCCATGCCGGGAGGGATACTTTGTCGGCGTCTCCGCGTCGACGGTTCGAACGGAACAATCGATCTCTGCCCGATTGAGAGATTTGACGGCGGACGCTTGACGCTTGCCATGACGTTGAAAGAACCGGTGGGCGGATATGCCGCAGGGGAGAATGTCGTTGACTTTGGCGTCCAGAAGGACCGTTATGCAGATCAGTTGAAAGAGCTTGCTGAAATTATCCGCGGCGAAAGGACGAACGATCCTTCGCAGTTTGAAAGAGACATGAAGACACATGCGATAACACTCATGATGAGCAGCGGAGAACATTCTTGATAATCAAGACACAATAACAATCCAATAAGGAGTAACAAAATGAAAGCATTCCATCATGTGCAGAAAATGCAATCAATGAAAAATTTTCTTCTGCTGGCGGTTTCCGTTTGGGTCGTCAGCAGTGCGAATGGCGCCGACCTTGTTCTCTTCGATGCTTCGGAATCCGGCACCGCGGGCGTCTCTTCGCAGGACGGCGCCAAGGTGGAGCTTTCAGGCGGGGTGTTGAAGATTGAAACCCCCGCCTCAGATCGCTATCCCGGCTTTTGTGTTGCGGGCGACTGGGATCTTTCCAATTGCCATCGCGTCGATGTGGAGATCGAAGATGGCGTTTCCAATGGGAAGTACACGGTTCGGTTGCGCAATCCCGGTGGCACGGTTCCGTCCAAAGGTCCTGGTTCCAAGGTTTACAAGTTCAAGGTCGACAGTACTTCGCACATCGTGTTGCGCGCCTATCTCCCGCCGGATCTCCCTCAGCTTGACATGATAGCAGATTGCCTTCGTCCCGTCAGGGTCTGGGCGATTCCTTATCTCGCATGGGCGCCATGTTCGGAATTCGTCTCGCGGCGGATGCCGATTGCAGGTACGGGCAAGATCGATCCGAAGAATGTGAGTCAGATTGCCGTCTATTTCGATAAGCCAAAAGCGCCTTGCTCGTGGCGCGTAAAGCGCATTGTCGCGCGCGAAGGCGCGCCGACCCTGCATACGGACAATGCCTGGCCGACAATGACCATGGAGAATTTCTTCCCTTTTATCGACCGCTACGGGCAATTCCGTCACAGCGAATGGCCGGACAAAGTCCATTCAGATGCAGACTTTGCCCGTCAGCGCGAAAAGGAGGAAGCGGATCTTGCCGCCCATCCCGGCCCGGAGGGTTGGGATAAGTGGGGTGGCTGGGCCAATGGACCGCAACTTCCAAAGAAAGGCGGGTTCTATACGACCAAGTATAATGGCAAGTGGTGGATTGTCGATCCTGACGGACATTTGTGGTGGAGCCATGGTCCGGTTCGCGTCACGCCCTCCAGTGCGATTACCCCTCTGGCTACGCCTGCGGGCGATCGCAGAGGATGGTTTGCAGAGTTGCCTGAAAAGGCCGATCCCGTCCTCGGGGCGTTCTACGAAACGCGCGACGAACTTATTTGGCCGTATTATCCCAAACGTGGCATCAATGAGGTCTACGACTTCTCTGCCGCAAATATCCGCCGGAAGTACGGCGAAAACTGGTTCGCGACGTGGGCTGATCTTGCGCACCGCCGTCTGCGTAGCTGGGGTTGCAACACGATTGCCAATTCCTCCGACAAGCGGATATGCCTAATGGACCGCACGCCCTACACGGAGCGCTACGAGGTGCATTCGCGACCGATAGAGGGACATAAAGGTGGCTGGTGGGAGTTTTGCGATCCGTTCGACCCGTCTTTCCGCGCCGAGGCGCGTCGCGCTACGGAAGTCTATCGCGCCGAATTCGAGGATCCTTGGTGCATCGGCTTTTTCGTCGATAACGAGCACAATTGGGGCGAGCCGCATTCTCTCGGACTGTCAACACTCAAGTCGCCTGCCGACCAGGTGTGCAAGTCCGTGTTCCGCGAGCGACTTCAGGCCAAGTATGGCGACATTGCCTCGCTCAACGCCGCATGGAAAACCGAGTATGCCGACTGGGATGCATTCCTGACTGATACCGCCGGCCGCTTGTCCTTGGATGGCGCAAGGGCCGATCTTGAGGCGTTCTCTGCTGAAATAGCTGATAATTACTACCGCATTATCCGAGAGGAGATGAAACGGGCGAATCCCGGCAAGCTGTATCTCGGCTGCCGGTGGGCTGGCACCCCGCCCCTCTTTAGCGTCAAGGCGGCGGTGAAATACTGCGACGTTGTTAGTTACAATATCTACCGCAAGGAAGTGCAGAAATTCAGGCTGCCGGCGGGACTCGATGCGCCAATTCTGGTGGGGGAATTCCACTTCGGTGCACTGGATCGCGGTCCGTTTTGTCCGGGGTTGCTTCTCCTGGCGGACCAAAACGAACGTGCACAGACGTACAGGCGGTATGTGAATAGCGCACTCGACAATCCCCAGATTGTCGGTGTGCACTGGCACCAGCTCTCGGATCAGCCGACAGCCGGCCGCTTCGATGGCGAGAATATGCAGGTCGGCTGGACGGACGTGTGCGATACACCCTATTGGGAAACAGTCGACGCTGTGCGGGAGACGGGCTATGGCATGTACACGCGGCGGGCTGCTGGCGAGAAGATAAAAGACTGAAATGGCCGTTTTCATTGACAGGCGCACGTTTCTTGGCCTGAGTGCGGCGTTGCTTGCCTTCCGCAAGGCTCTAGCGACGCCTAAGGCCAAGGACGACGCGCGAGCGGTTGCGGGCGACCTGAATGTTCGCTTCCTCGGCACAGGCGTCGGACCAATGGGAGCGAAGGGGGATGAAAGTGGGGACTGGCGGCGGCACACGAGCATTCTTCTCGACGGACGGGTGCTGGTCGACTATACGGCGATTAACCGAGAAACCTTGCCGTCCGGTTGCCGTCCGGAAGCTGTCTTTTATACGCATTCCCATCCCGACCACTACAATGTCGAAGCCGCGATTGAACTTGGCGTCAAGCGCGTCTATTGCCATGAATCGTGGGTGGATGGCGCGCGTGCGCAATTCAAGGAGGCGGCGAAAGGTCGCGCGGTGCCGGATGTGACGGGTGTGGCCTTTGGTGATCCTGTCGTCGAGTCGGGGTTGACGTTCCGCTCGCTGCCCGCAAATCACTTGACGGGACGGAAGGGTGAGCGCTGCTCGATGTATGTGGTTGAGAAGGGAAATACGCGGTTGCTGTATGCAGTTGACACATGCGGCATTCCGCGCGAAGCGTTGAAATACGCTCAAGTCTCCGAACGCTCGCCGGCTCGACCGCTGACGGCCATCGTCATGGAAGCGACGGCGGGTATTGGGCATCAGGACGATGCGGGATTCTTTTTCTCGCATTCGTCGGAGGATCTGGTGGCGAGAACTGTTCGCGCTCTTGAACAAACGGGCAGATATCGTCCGCCTCAAGGCCGGAACGTCTATATTACCCACTTGTGGCGACCGCACTATGGCCGGCAAGCGGCGATCGATGCGGCCTTGTCGTCTCCGCTCAAAGCCGCATACGACGGTCTGGAGATTGTGTTTTAGCTGTAACCAGAACGCCCTCCCGAGAGGAATGACAGCCTCGCCAAAGCGTTTTTTTTTGTGATCTAGGCAGCAACAAGAATTGATGCCGCAAGGGCGTGAGGCGAGGAAGCGACCGTCGCATGGATGGATTCTGCAAGTCGAGATCGATTAGTTGCAATTGCTGGTTGTGGGGAGAGCTGCTATAATAGCGCGCATGAAAATAACCTCACAGCGTCGGCGAGAGTTTTTGGGTTTTGTAGGCGCGGCGGATGCGGCGGAATTCGACGACAATCTTCTTGTATTCCTTGCCGACATCCATGCCGGCATATCCAAGAAATGCGCCCATGCGAGAGACAAATTCACCGAGGTCGTGGCGGAAATCCTGAAGAACGGGCGGGGACAGGCCCCGCGAAACGCGCGTTTTACGGGGCTTTCCGCGATTCCGGTACCCCGGTCGGCCTCGGAATCCGCCTTTGCCCGCGCCCTGAAATCTTAACGATGTCTTAACCTTAAGCCGTCCCGGTTTTGATATTCTATGCTCCGTCTCCGCAGAAAAGGCGGTGGCGGAATGCCGCAGGTCACTGAAGCGCGACCGCAGAACCATAAAGGCGCGAACCTCGCCTCGCGCTCGTACTTGCCTGCGAGAATGTCGCGCTATAGGCGGATGAGAATTCAATGCGGAAATTCTTGTATGGCACCAAAATGCCGTATCGCCAAATAGGTGCCAATATTATTCGCTGAAAATAATGGCACCTAATAGATGGTTTGCTAAATAGGTGCCAATTTCCTGTTGCCTTTATGAGGCGGTTTTTGATATAATTGTTAGCAAACAAACTAAAATAGGATGGAAGAATGCCATGCAGATGTTCTATGGGAGAGAGGACATTTTATCTGATTTGAACGCTTTATGGAAAAAGCGCGCTGCTTCGCTTGTGACTTGTCGAGGTCGCCGCCGCGTCGGTAAATCGACATTGATTGAGAAATTCGCTGAAAGAAGCGGCGCGAAATTCATTCGAATCGAAGGTGTGCGCCCTAGGGACAAGATGACAAACGCCGACGAGCTTGCAGCTTTTGCAGAGCAGCTTTCTGCTGCGACTGGCGCGGAAGACTCTCCTCCGTCAAACTGGCTGAACGCATTCTTGCGACTTGACGGAAAGATTGGCGATTCGGAGCGCACGGTCGTGCTGCTTGACGAGGTTTCCTGGATGGCCCACTACGATTTGCGATTTTCCAGCACCCTCAAAATTGCGTGGGACGGACATTTCAAAAAACATTCAAAACTTGTTTTTGTCGTCTGTGGAAGCGTATCTTCGTGGATTCTGGAGAACATCATACAAGACGGATCATTTTACGGGCGGCGGTCGATGGATATCGTTGTCCCGGAATTGCCGCTGTCTGAATGCGTAAAGTTCTGGGGTCGTGCTGCGGCAAGAATCGACAGTCAGGAGATTGTCGACGTGTTGTCCGTGACAGGGGGGATCCCGCGCTACCTTGAGGAAATCGATCCAGGTGCTACGGCCAACGAGAATATCAGGCGTCTTGCGTTCCGCCCGAAGAGCCTGTTGCGCGAAGATTTCGACGAAATGTTCATGGATGTAATTACCCGGCTGCCATCTTTGACGTCTCTTGTCCTCCGAGCGCTGGTTGACGGTTCGCGGACTGTTACCGAGGTTGCAGCAATGCTCGGCATGGGAAAGAACGGACATCTTTCATCGGTCATGACGCAACTCGAAGAATCGGGAATGGTTTCTGCCGACGAGGGCAGAAATCCGTCGACTGGCAGGCAAATGAGGGAAAAGCACTATCGTCTGCGCGACAACTACACGCGGTTCTACCTGAAATTCATCGAACCAGTCAAGAATACGATAGACAGCGGTGCGTTTTCCTTCGGTTCTTTGGACGAGCTTGGTGGCTGGGCGACTGTCATGGGGCTTGCGTTCGAGAATCTGGTAGTCAACAATGCGGCGCAGTTGACGGGTCCTCTGGGAATCGGAGGTGCGCACATTCTGTCATGTGCGCCCTACAAGAAAACGGGAACCAAGGGCGATGGTGTGCAGGTGGATTTGTTGATCCAAACGCCGCGGGCGGTCTATGTCGTCGAGGCAAAGCGCAGGCGCGAAATCGACGGAGGCATTGTCGCTGAAATGGAAGAGCGAGTGTCCAAGATTCCAAGGAAACCTGGCTGCTCCGTCAGAACGGCCCTTGTCTACGACGGGAAGCTGGCGCCGATCGTCGAAGCCGAAGGATATTTCGATGCGATTGTCCCGTTTAGAACTCTGTTGGGATTATCCTAGGCGGCACAATTGCGCCTTCTGGCGACTGGCCTGCATGATAAGATGGTGCAATACATTTGAAGAGGCAATAGACGCGACGCCGAACTTCCGCCGGGCATTCGGGCGGCAAGCGACGGACAGGTTGTCACGTTCAAGTGAAATCTTCAGGGCTGCGCCTTTCGGCGAGAGTTGTTGGGTTTTCTGGGGCCGGTACGTGCACGCGGCGTATTGGTATGCGTCTCATGACGGCTGGACGCACAGCGAGGCGACAAGCTACACCGGTATGAGGATGAATTTTTGAAAAGTTGGGGGCCCAAGCGTGGTATAAAACCCCCATTGACAGAAAATAGGGAATATCCTATAATATGCGTCGTGGCAAGTGAGTGGATAGTCGAGTTTACGGATGAGTTCGAGCTATGGTGGCTTGAACTATCGGAGTTTGTTCAGGAAAAATGTGCTGCCGTTGTCGACCTGCTGACTCGTGAAGGGCCTAATCTTGGATTCCCTTATTCCTCCAGTATCAAGGGATCGGCACATGCGTTGCGGGAATTACGTATTCAATGTGGCGGGCATCCGTATCGGATCCTCTACGCATTTGATCCGCAACGAAATGCCTTGCTGATCCTTGGTGGAGACAAGACGGGCAATGACCGATGGTACGAAGAGAATGTACCAAGAGCCGAAAGAATCTACGAACAGTACTTAAAGGAAATTGAGGAGGAAGCAAAATGAGCGGGCATCGTAACTTCAACGAACTTCTGTCGAAGATGTCGCCAGATCGTCGCGCACGTGTCAAGGCGGAGGCCGACGACCTCCACCGCGAGTATGTGCTTTCGCAGATTCGGCAGCAAGTTGGATTTACACAAGCGGACGTTGCAGAGCGGCTTGGTGTGAGCCAGCCTACATACGCGGAATGTGAGCGAGGGAGCAACATGCGCATTGGCACATTGCAGAAGATTGTCGCAGCCCTCGGCGGTGAGCTTTCATTTCACGTTCTCATCGGCGGCCGCGACTACAATCTCCAAATGACATAGAATTCAACAAGTGCAATGAGCTTCGATTTCCATAGGCGATGCAGAAGAAGTAGAGGTTGTATAGGAATGAAAAAGTCGGGATAAGCTTGGAATTCCAGCAGCCTTGCGCTTCGGCGGCATTGAGAAAGGAATGGTGCGCCAAGCAAAGCTCGATACAGCTAGTGAAATGAAAGGAGTTCACTCTGACTAGAAATCGACAGTCAGATAGGAAGACAGGCGACATGAGGGGCGACCCGAGTGCCGAAGCCCTGTTCT
>SUWC01000156.1 GCA_015061665.1 Lentisphaerota bacterium | reverse complement strand
CAAACTCCCTCCCATACGTCGGTCGCCGCAGCTTCATGACGCCGCAGCTGCTCGTCTATGCGCCTTCCGACTTCACGGTAATATCTCCCGCGCTCAACGACCCGTTCTCCGCCCCGCGAATCTCGGACGACGCGATGAACATAAAGAATGTCCTCTACAAATCACCCGTTGAACTCTCGAAGACCGGAATGCGCCGCGCAGACGGCCGCGTCATCGCCGTCGCAAAGGGACGGCGAATCTTCTTCCGCACTGCCGGCGGGCGGCTCTGCTCCGCCGACCTGAAAGCCGGCGAGACGCCACCTGCCTGCGGCGAGGCGGTCGCAGTAGCGGGTTTCCCCGACACCGACCTCTTCATCTTGAACTTCACGCGCGCCTCGTGTCGGACGCTCTCAGGCGAAGAGGCGGCCGCGCTCCATGCGGCGGCAGAGGAAACGCCGCCAAGCCGGCTCCCGCCCGACTTCGACATGGACAAAATCCTCCGCGACTACTACGGGTACGTCGTTACCCTTCGCGGGACGGTGTTCGCCGCTCCGTCGTACGATGGCAAGGCATCGACGATGAACCTCCTGTGCGGCGGGCGCATCGTCCAAGTCGATGTTACATCTTGCCATGAGACGGCGGCTGTCATCGCGCCCGGAAGCGAAGTCGAGGCGACGGGGCTTTGCGTCATCAACACGACGACGTGGAATCCGATACACCCCTTCCCGCGAATCGACCAGTTCACCATCGTGACACGGTCGTGCGGCGACGTCGCTGTGGTGCGCACTCCGCCGTGGTGGACGCCAGCGCGCCTCGCGGCGGTAATCGCCGCGCTTTTCGCCGTGCTTATCGCCCTCTACGGATGGAACTACATCCTGCGCCGCATCATAAGACGTCGAGAGAGGCAGCTCGTCAAGTCGGAGATCGCCCAGACAGAGGCCGATCTCAGGGTGGACGAACGCACACGCCTCGCGGCCGAGATCCACGACGCCCTTTCGCAGACGCTCACTGGTGTCTCGTTCCAGCTTGATGCGGCGAACAAGACGATCAACGAAGATCCTGTCTCTGCGGCAAGATTCCTCGCCATAGCAAAACGGACGCTCCTTTCATGCCGCGAAGAGCTGAGGCGGTGCCTATGGGATCTCCGCAACGACACGTTGGGCGAAAGCGACTTCTCGGAAGCCGTCCGGCGCACTATCCGACCCTCAATCGGCGGCGCAGAACTCGTGGTACGCTTCGAAATACGACGTCAGCGGGTCTCCGACTCAACGGCACACGCAGTTCTCTCGATCGCGCGCGAACTTGCGTCCAACGCCGCACGGCACGGCGGCGCAAGGCATGTGCGCGTAGCAGGCGAGATGCAGAGCGGCAAAATACGGTTCTCAGTGAGGGACGATGGACGCGGCTTCGACACGGCGAACAGGCCGGGGCCGAACGAGGGGCATTTCGGTCTTCAGGGCATAAAGGAGCGCATCGCCCGCCTCGGCGGTTCATTGAAGATCGAAAGCGCCCCTGGCGTCGGCACAAAAGTCACTGTGGAGATAGGAAAATGAAAAAGACGTCTGTTCTGCTCGTAGACGACCACTCGGTCGTGCGCATGGGACTCGCAGCGATCATCAACATCGAGAAAGACCTCAAGGTCTGCGGCGAGGCGGAGAGCGGTGCCGAAGCCGTGAAGCTCGCCAGCGAGATGAGGCCTGACGTCGTTGTCATGGACTTCATGATGCCGGGAATGGACGGAGCGGAGGCGACAGAGGCAGTCTTAAGGGCGTCACCTGAGTCCAAAGTCCTCGTCCTTACCACCTATGGGACTTCGGTCGACATAGCGCGTGCCCTGAAATGCGGCGCGACCGGGGCTGTCACGAAGAACCTCTCAAACGAAGAGCTTGCGGATGCGATACGGGCGACGGCGCGAGGAGAAAGGATGCTTTCTGCGGAGATTGAGGCGTCGCTCTCAGAAGCGGAGTCGGACAACGGGTTGACGGCGCGGCAGCGGGAAGTACTCGACTCAATCACGCGCGGACTTTCGAACGACGACATCGCGGGGATGCTCGGCATCTCCAAAGTGCGCGTAAAGCAGCATCTCGCCGCTCTCTACCAAAAGCTTGGTGCAGCCAACCGCGCCGAGGCCGTAGCCATTGCCCTTCGCCGCCAACTGCTCAAGAGCTGAACCTACGTGTCGCGGTGGGAACGGTTGGAGCACGGACGAGGGGAAGGACTAATCGGCGACGATGCCGCCGCCGAGAGCCTTGTAGAGCGCAATCAGGTTGACGGTAATTTGGCCGCGCGAAATCACGAGCGCCTCCTCGAGCGAGAGGAGCGAGCGCTGCGCGTCGATGACCGCCGTAAAGTCTCTGAGACCGTTCTTGTAAAGGTCGTTCGAGATCGCGACTGCGTCCTGCGCCGCCTTAACAGCACCCTGCAGCGCCTGATAGCGGTGGTACTGCTGGGTGTACTCGGCATAGGCGTTGCGCACTTCGCGGTACGCCTCCTGGATGGACGACTCGTAAGCGAGGAATGCCTCGTCCATACGCGCCTCCTCGGCCTTTACGTTCGCGTAGATGCTGCCGCCCTGGAAGATCGGCCAGCTTATCGCAGGCCCGATGGAACCGTAGAAGTCGCCCTTCCCGAGGAACTTGTGAACCTTGACCGACTCCACCCCGAGATAGCCGTTGATGTAGAGCTTCGGGAACCAGAGCGACTTAGCGACGCCGACCTTCGCCGTCTGCGCGGCGAGTTTGCGTTCTGCGGCGCGCACATCGGGACGCGCGCGGATCATGTCGAGCGGAATTTCCGCGATCTTCTCGGGAGCGAGAAGCCAGTCGCGGTCGGGGCATTCCTTAAGCTCGTCGTGGCGGGCTCCAGGAATGTCTCCCGTGAGAACGGCAATCGCGTTGAGCAGCCGCTCCTCCTCCGCGAGAAGCGGCGGAATCGTCGCAAGCGTCTGGTCGACGACGTATTTCGACTGGTTGACGGCGAGCTCGTCGCCAATGCCGGAGTCAAAACGCGACTTCAAGATGTCGTACGTCTCCGTCTGGAGGACGAGGTTCGTGCGCGCGACCGCGATGCGCTGCTGGGTCGTGCGGAGCTGTATGTATTCGCGCCCGACTTCGGCGGTGAGCGTGACCCAGGCGTCCTCGAGACTCCAGTATGATGCCGCCATTTCGGACCACGCGGCCTCGGTGGCGCGACGGCTGCCGCCGAAGATGTCGATTTCCCACGACGCGTCGAATCCGGCGCGGAAGATGTCGGAGTAGTTGCGCTTCGAGCCGGACGCAAGCCACGACGAATACTGCGACGAGGTGTAGCGCTCGTGGTGCCCCATCGTGCCGCTTGCGCCGAACGTCGCCTTGGGCATGAACGCGGCATAGGAGCCGAAGAGCACCCAGGCCGACGCCTGCAGGCGCTGCTGCGCCATGCGATAGGTCAAGTTGCTCGAGACGGCGCTCGCGACCAGGTTCGTGAGGACATCGTCGTCGAAGCGGCACCACCAGCAAGAAATGTCGTTCGTCGTGACGAGCGTACGAATGTCGTCCTCGCCCTCCGCCGGCTTCCACTCGCCGACTTCGGTGCGGTTCGTCGTGGGGTACCCGGCGTCGGGCATCGCGTATGCAGGAAGCCCGT
>SUWC01000155.1 GCA_015061665.1 Lentisphaerota bacterium | reverse complement strand
GGATACAGTCAGGCCGAGAAAAGAGGCCGTGACGAGATACTGCGCTTCGCGCGAACCAGGAAGTGGCGCGTGCAGTGCATTCCGTATGCGCAGGCCGAGGCGAGCCGCTACAGCCTCGTCAACAGCTTCGCGGTTCGTGACATCGATGGTCTCATTGCGTTCTGGAAGCCGGACGGCTGCATTGCTGAATGCGGCGCCGCGCCCACGAGCCTGCAGCCGTCCGATTTCCGCGGAACGCCCGTCGTGTTTCTTGACCGCGACCCCGCAACACTTTCGTCGCCAGCACTGTGTGTCGCAAGCGACAACCGTAGAATCGCCATATCTGCGTTTGACGAGCTGAAGCGGACGGGGCGGAGAAGCTTTGCGTTCGCCGGATGGTACACCCACGCCTCGTGGAGCGAAGAGCGCCGCAGGGAGTTCTCCGCAATCCTGGAGGCAGAAGGATTTGAAATGCATCTTCTTGACATGCGCTTCCCACATCGAGACGCAAGGATGTCCAACACGAAGCTGCTAAAGTCGATTCGCTCTCTGCCACGTCCCGCCGCCGTGTTCGCGGCAAATGACATTGTCGCCGAGCATGTGGCGAGCGTGTGCGTCCAAAACGGCATTTCCGTTCCGGGCGAGATTGCCATCGTCGGAGTGGACAACGCCGAGGACATCTGCGAGAATTCGATTGTCACGATAACGAGCATCCCGCAGGACTACGCGGTTTCCGGCCGTACCGCGTGTGAAATGCTCGAGCATGCCATGTCCCATCCGCAGGCAGCGCCAGAAACGCGGTATATTGGCGTGGAGGCGGTAGTCAGACGGGCGTCTACGCGCGCCGCAGGGTTAGACAGCCGCATACGCGCCGCACTTGAGTACATACGACTTCATGCGCCGCTCGGCATCGGCGTCGGCGATGTAGTCCAAAGCATGGGATGTTCGCGCCGAACTGCGGACATGCTGTTCAGGAAGTCCCTTGGCCGTTCGATCCTAAACGAGATAACCAAGGCAAAGGTTGAGAGCGTCAAGGCCATGCTCGCCGACGGCGGAAAGTCGGTGTCGCTCATCTCCGACATGTGCGGCTTCACGTCCGCGAACGAACTCGACCGCGTATTCCGCCGCGTCACCGGCATGTCCCCCCGCGCCTGGCGCGAAGGTCGGCGATAGTGCAACGTTCCCCGACTTTTCCGGTTGCCGGATATGCCAACTTTTCGTTGCTGATATTGATAATCGTTGGCTGTGGATTTGTGGTAAAATAATAATACATATTTGTCAAAGGCAGATAAAAACCTCATAACGAAAGGAGCCTATGACGACAAGAGCCTGTAATTTGGTTGCAACATTTGTGTCGGTTGTAGCTTTGTGCGCCACCGCTGAACCATCGCTGACGCTTGGCGGAAAGGACGTTGCGCTCTTTTCGCGCGGCGCGGGAGAAAAGACGGTTCGTCCAGTCGTGGCGGATGCGCCGGAAGGGGCGGTTATGGACGGCGTGATGACGCGTTTCGGCGATGGGCTTGAAGTCGCCGCGCTAAAGCCGCTCTCGTCTGATGCCCTTCGTTTCGACATTAAGGAAGTCGGCTACTACACACTAGTCGCGCGACTTGTCGGCACCGATGGTGCAATCTTGGCGGAGGCGACGAATACATACGCTGTTACGCCGCCGATCCCTGAACGTCCGAACGAACTTGGTGTCTGCTTCCATGCGCATCCCCGCCTACGATTCGCCTTGTTTCGTGGCAGAACGTTCGACACTTGATTTGCTTTAGTTATTGCAGACACGCACTTAAAAGCCGAAAAGGATTACAACCATGACAATGAAGAAGACGTACATAATGCTTGTCGCGGTAATCGCCGCGTCGCCGCTTTTCGCGGAAATCGAAATGGGCGCTCCGTTTACGGACGGCGCGGTTTTGCAACGCGGGATGAAAGTTCCCGTCTGGGGCAAGGTCACACCGCCTATCAGCAAGATGCTACGCAAGGTGCGTGTCGAGTTTGCGGGGCAGGAGAAAGTCGCCGAGGTCGGAAAGGGCGGCGAGTGGAGGGTCGATCTCGACCCGATGGAGGCGTCGAAGGAAAGCCGCACGATGACGGTCAGCCAGTTGGAGCCGGGGTTCTTCTTCGACTCCGTCATTGAGACGGTCGAAGTCAAGGACATCCTCGTTGGCGAGGTGTGGTTTGCCTCCGGCCAGAGCAACATGGAGTGCCCGATCTGGGGCGGCGGCACGCGCTACCGCGACATGAAGGGCGGCCTCATGACGACGATGACCTACCTTCCGAACATCCGCTACGTGAAAAGCGAACGCAAGTGGTCTGTCGAGCCGAAGGAACTTTCCGCAAGATGGTGCAAGTTTACGCCGGAGGACCTGCAGCTGTTCCATCGCACCAACACGCGCATCGGCGGCTCAGACACGGGGGTGCCGCTTTCTGCTGTTGCGTTCTACTACGCTCGCGAGCTCTATCTTGCGCTCGACGTCCCGGTCGGCATCCTCGACGCGAGCTGGGGCGGCACGAACATCGACGCGTGGACTCCGCGTAGCGGCTACGATGGATGCGGCGAGTCCATCAAGGCGACGGCGGAGTATACGGTCAAGGCAGACTGGAGGGCGGATACAGACAGGAGGGGGCCGATCAACGGAGTCCACCAGCAACCTACGGTTCTTTACAACGGAATGGCCGCCTCCTTCGCGCCGATGGCGATGCGCGGATTCATCTGGTACCAGGGATGCCACAATTCCGGCGAGGCGAACCTCTACTGCGCCAAGCTTCACGCGCTCTATAACGGCTGGAGTCGCGACTTCGAAAACCCCGATCTCAAGCTCTACGTCGTCCAGCTCGCCCCCTATAACCAGAACTGGCTCGGCATCTGCATGGCTCAGACGCAGTTCTGCGCGGAGGAGAAGAACGCCGCGCTTGCCGTGACGGCCGACGTCGGCAACTTCGACGACATCCACCCGAACGACAAGGAGATCGTCGCCAAGCGCCTCGCAGTTCACGCCCTGAGGCGCGACTACGGCTTTGCGATTCCCGAGGACGATTCGCCGGTGCTCAAGTCGGCGTCGTTCGCCGACGGCAAGGCGACGCTTGCGTTCGACAACGTGAAGGACTGGTATGTCTACGCGCCGAACCGTTCTCGCAATCCGGCGTTTGAACTTGCCGGTGCGGACGGAAAGTGGCAGGGAGCCAAGGTGCTCAACTACAGGAAGCAAAAGGACAAGGACGGCAAGGAGTCTGACACCGACTACATCGACGGCGCGGAAATTGTCCTTTCGAGCGATGGCGTGCTCGAGCCGGTGAAAGCCCGTTACATGGGCAAGCCCCGCACGACCGGTACGCTCTACAACGAGGCGTCGCTCCCGCTCGGTCCCTTCGAAACCAAGTGATCCAATGGAAATCATCTCAATGCATGCTTCAGATTCCAGATAAAACCTCATTAATGAAATGCCTATGACAACAAGAGCCTGTAATTTGGTTGCAACATTTGTGTCGGTTGTAGCTTTGTGCGCCACCGCTGAACCGTCGCTGACGCTTGGCGGAAAGGACGTTGCGCTCTTTTCGCGCGGCGCGGGAGAAAAGACGGTTCGTCCAGTCGTGGCGGATGCGCCGGAAGGGGCGGTTATGGACGGCGT
>SUWC01000154.1 GCA_015061665.1 Lentisphaerota bacterium | reverse complement strand
AGCGGTACAGGTGTTTGCGCTCGTGCCCGAACACATCACCGGCAAACGAGTTCACGAGGCGTAAGATGAACTGGATGATATTGATAACGGCTGGGCTGTTCGAGGTCGTCTGGGCGACCGCGCTCAAGATGTCGAACGGATTTCGTAATCCCGTCGCGGATGTGGTATGCGCAGTCGGAATGGCGCTGAGCGTCTGGCTGTTGGCCGTGGCCATGCGGACGATTCCGATGGGGACGGCATACGCGGTCTGGACGGGCATCGGCGCAATCGGCGGCGTTGCCGTCGGAATCGCCATGTTCGGCGAATCGGCATCTGCCCTGCGCATCGCCTCCGCCGCGCTGATCGTCGCCGGAATAGTAGGCCTGAAACTGGCGAAATAAGTAGAGCCATCTCACGCATGAAAGGAAGCAGAAAATGATCGACAACAAGCCATTTGCGATGTTCTTCAACGCCAGCCCGCGAAAGGGCTGGAACACGTACAAGATGCTGGAGGCGGCCAAGGCCGGAGCGGAGGAGGCTGGGGCCGTGACGGAACTCGTCAACCTCTACGACATCAAGTTCACAGGCTGCAAGAGCTGCTTTGCCTGCAAGCTCAAGAACGCAAAGACGAACGGCGTGTGTGCTATCCGTGACGATTTGCGCCCAATCCTTGAACGGGCGCGACAGGCGGATGTGCTTGTACTTGGCTCGCCAATCTACTTCAGCTATCCGACGGGCGTTTACCGCGCCTTTCTGGAACGTCTGGCGTTCCCGGTGTACAGCTACCGTTACGAGGACGGCAAGCCGTGCGTCTGCCGCGACAAGGTGATTGAGACGGCAAACATCTTCACGATGAACTGTCCGAAGGACTGGATGGAGAAGTTCAACTATCCCGCCCTTCTCGAATCGAACACGCAGACACTTGAAACCGTGTTCGGCGCATCCGAAACGCTCTACTCGTGCGACACCTACCAGTTCGCCGACTATTCGCGCTACGACATGAACCTCTTTGACGAAGCGGCGAAACGCGCCCACCGCGATGCGCAGTTCCCCATCGACCTCGCCGCCGCCCACGCCCTCGGCAAGCAGCTGGTGGAAAAGGCCATGACTCACATTTGATGACCTGATGACGGTCAGGTGACGCCATGACAGCGTAGGCTTTTGGGGGGCGGAATGTTCAGTGGCAGATAGGAGAATGCAGGTGAGCAAGACAAAACCAGGCGCGATTGAGGTGCGCGGGGCGAGAAAGAACAACCTCAAGAACATCGACGTAGACATCCCGCTCGGAAAGATCGTCGGCGTGGCGGGCGTTTCGGGAAGCGGAAAGTCCTCGCTTGCGCTGGGCGTGGTCTATGCCGAGGGTTCGCGGCGATACCTTGAATCGCTCTCGACTTACACGCGTCGCCGCATGACGCAGGCGGAGCGGGCGGACGTCGAGGACGTTCGCTACGTTCCGGCCGCGCTCGCCCTGCGGCAGCGTCCCGGAGTGCCTGGCATACGATCCACTTTCGGCACGTCGACGGAGCTGCTGAACTCGCTGCGGCTCATGTACTCGCGCCTCGCGTCGCATAGATGTCCGAACGGGCATTACCTCGCGCCGACTCTGGACGTGGCGGCGGAGCGCGAGCTCATCTGTCCCGAATGCGGCGAGAGATTCTACGCCCCAGGCGCGGAGGAGCTGGCGTTCAACTCGCAGGGGGCGTGCAAGCGATGCGACGGCACGGGCGTCGTCCGCGAGGTGGACATGGCGACGATCATCCCAGACGATACGCTCTCCATTGACGAAGGGGCTGTCGCCCCGTGGCAGTCGCTGATGTGGTCGCTCATGAAGGACATCGCCCGCGACCATCTTGGAGTTCGCACGGACGTGCCGTGGCGCGATCTCACCGAGCGCGAGCGAGACATCATCCTTCACGCGCCGCCGGAGAAGCACCACATGGTGTATCAGATCAAGAAGGACGGTCGTTCCGGCGAGATGGACTTCACCTTCTTCAACGCCATACACACGGTCGAGAACGCGCTGAAGAACGTCAAGGACGAGAAAGGCATGAAGCGCGTCGCACGATTCCTGAAAGAAGGTGTCTGCCCCGACTGCGGCGGAACACGCCTCTCCGAACGCGCCCGTGCGCCGCTGCTGCGCGGGATTCCGCTCGACAAGGCCTGCGAAATGACGCTTGACGAGGCGGAAGAGTGGGTTCGCGGCGTCCCCCCGTCGCTTCCCAAGGCGATGCGCCCGATGGCAGAGCGAATCTGCGAATCGTTCCACGACACGGCGCGCCGGCTTGTGGAACTCGGCCTTTCCTACATCTCGCTCGACCGCTCGGCATCGACGCTTTCCACGGGAGAGCGGCAGAGGATGCAGCTCGCACGAGCCGTAAGGAACAGGACTACCGGCGTCCTTTACGTCCTGGACGAGCCGTCAATCGGCCTCCACCCCTCGAATCTCGAAGGTCTGACGGGGGTGATGGACGACCTGGTGGCCGACGGCAACTCGGTGCTGCTCGTCGACCACGATACGCAGGTTCTCTCCCACGCCGACTGGATCGTGGAACTCGGCCCGGAGGCAGGTGCGAAAGGCGGGCACCTCATCGCCGAGGGGACGGTCGCGGCCATTGCCGCAAATCCCCAGTCGCGAATCGGGCCGTTTTTGACCACAAATGAAAAGCCTAGCCTTCAAATCTCCAAACGGCTCAACGGAAATGCAGCCCCTCGCACATCCACGACTCCGCTCGAGATAAGGCTTTCAACCTCGACAATCCACACGGTTCAGCCCCTTGAGGTTTCCGTTCCGAAGGGGCGGCTCTCTGTCGTCACCGGCGTATCCGGCTCCGGCAAGACAACGCTCATACTGGAAAGCCTCGTTCCCGCGCTTGAGGCAAAGCTCTCCGGCGGCAGGATGCCCGGACACGTCCGTTCGGTCTGCGCAGCGGGAATTTCGCAGGTAAAGCTGATTGACGCGACTCCAATAGGCATCAACATCCGTTCGACGGTGGCGACGTATGCAAACATCCACGACGAGCTGCGGAAGATTTACTCCCGAACACCAGACGCAAAGGGATGTCGGCTCAAGGCCGGGGATTTCTCGTACAATACCGGTTCCCTGCGCTGCCCCACCTGCGACGGCACGGGAGAGATCAATCTCGACGTGCAGTTTCTTCCTGACGTGGACATCCCATGTCCCGACTGCCACGGATCGCGGTATGCCAAAGCTGCGTTCGCCGTGAAGCGCAAAGGCGTGTCGTTGCCGCAGCTGATGGAGATGAGCGTGGACGAGGCGCTAGACGCCTGCGCCGACCTGCCGCTCGTGAAGATCCGACTGCAGGTTCTCCACGACATCGGCCTCGGCTACCTGACCCTTGGCGAAGAGACGCCGGGACTTTCCGGAGGCGAAGCCCAGAGGCTCAAGCTCGCCAGCGAGATGGGGCGCGGGCAGGGCGATTCCGTGTTCGTATTCGACGAACCGACAATCGGGCTTCATCCCCTTGACGTGCGCACGCTCATGGAAGTGTTTCGACATCTCATCGGAAACGGCGCGACGGTCATAGTCATTGAACACGACCTTGATGTTATCCGCTCCGCCGACTGGATCGTGGATATGGGACCGGGCGGCGGCAAGGACGGTGGACGCATCGTC
>SUWC01000042.1 GCA_015061665.1 Lentisphaerota bacterium | reverse complement strand
ATCGGCGACTACAAGTTCAAGCTCGTCGTCCGCGAAGAGCTCACCGCAATCCGCGTGTAAGGCATCGCAGAACCATTTCTCGCGCATCAGACGAATCTGCTGCGCGGGCAAAACAAACTTTTGGCGCGCGGCAAAACGGCCGATTTGGCGCGCACCAAATATGAAAAACAACGCAGGACGACATCGTCGACCGCGCGATCGACACCTACCGCGTCAAGGGCAAGCGCACCGAGGTCGTCGCGACTATGCGCGGCATCTTCGAGCAGATCATCCTCGAGCTGCGCGGCGGCTCCGCAGTGACGATCAAGGGACTCGTCCGCTTCGCGCCGTCCCTCACCGGCACGGTCGGAGAGGACGAGCAGCTCACCGAGGCGAACAAGCTGAAGGTGAACGCGACGCCTCTCGTCGACATGAAGTCGCTCAACAACGGCGACTTCACGTTCGAGAAGGTCGACTCCAAGAAGGCGGAGTAAAAGACCTACACAGGGCGGAGCGGGACGCTCCACCTCCTTGGACGAAAGGATAGCGAACCCCAGGAGGTGCGGCGTCTCGCCGCGCCCTACCGTTTAAACAACAATGAAAGGCGAAATCTATGAAACTGAAAATCGACTGGAAGACATTGGCTATTCAAGTCTGGAACGCGCTCAAGCCCGTTATCATCGGCGCGGTGGGCGGAGGCATCGTCTCGTTCTCGGCGAGCGGATGCTCGTCGCTGACGCCCAGCGACAAGACGCAGACGATGGGCGTATACGCCTTCGGCATCCCCGGCATCGCGGTCATATCGCAGACCACGCAAGCGGCCGACAACAAGGGCGAGGACACCAACGTCCCCGTTCAGGTCAACCCCGTCACCGCCAAGCCCTAGGCCGGACACACCGGGACGGACATTCGCATCACTCGCACTAAATCAAAGTAATCGGGAGCGTGCGCGCGACCACAGAAGCGACCTTCGTCGCACACGGAAAGGCGGAAAGGCACTGAAAGAATGGCCGCAAGAACGAAATCGCCCGCTCCGCGAGGATGCGGAACGGGTGGGTTTCAGGCGCATCGGAAAACATGGCTAGATGTTCTAGAAACCTAGGAGCCTAGAATCCTAGAAAACAGCTTCCTTGAACACACGCAAACACTAAGGCCAGAGCTTGATGCCCTGGCCTTAATGGAATTTGAATTGTCAGCGAAATGTTAAACCGCCGCTCGGCTAGTCGTCATTGGGCCCTTGCTACCTTGTAGTAAAGAACCGTTCCGGTCATCCCGTCGGTCATTCCATCAACAACCACCGTATTGCTGACGCCAGACTTTGCGCTGGACGACATAGGCGCAGTAGAATTCAGCTTATCAGGCGAGTTGCCGTACTTCACGACATACGCATCAGCCGGCCAGTCGCCAGGGAACGTAAGCGTAACTTTGGAACCATCAAAGGAGCCTTCCGTAATGGCAAACGTTCCATCAGTCGCAACGCCCTGCTCATATGTATTCTGGACAGCTTCTGTCACAGAATCTGCCTCTGCAGCTTTGTCATTAGCCAAAAGATAATTCGTAGGAACGGAATAACTGCCATTTGTAATCTTGGCCTCCGAACCATTCGCATTTACTGCCGCATACTTGTCGTAGACATAATCGCTTGCCTCTGCCTTGACAACGACGTCGTCGATGCAGGAACTGGACTGAACGGTCAGCTGTGAGGGAGCCGTAGCACTCGACAGCTTCAGCCACGCACCATTGCAGGCGAGCTGTCCGTCAAGCGCAATGCGGCAGCAATCGTTGGAAATAAGCGTAGTGACGCGAACCCAGGTGCCTTCTGCATAAGGCGTATTGCTAAGCAGGGAGAAAGAGTCGCCGCCCGTCCAGGCTTGGAACTTTCCATCCTTGTCCACGGCAATTGCAAGCTTTGGAGCTGGAGTGGCAAAGTCCCCAAGCGACAACGCGTCCAGTGAGCTATGCACTACCTTGACCAAGAGATCGCTTGTGATTATGCCACTTGAAGAGGAAGGCATCGTCACAGTTGCTTTACCGCCGTTTAGGCTAAGAACCTTGCTACTATCGGTATGGTCAGGATTAGCACCAATAACACCAAAACCATTGGCAGGAGCAGAAATAGCCTCACCAGCTTCCGCAATGGCAGGGTAATCACTGGCCTCAGGATTAGTAGCCACCGCCGCTTCGGTAGACCAGCCTGTTGTCGGTGCCCACTTCCCTTCAGTATTATCCAAACCTTCAAATGTCTGAACTGTCGCATCCGCAAATGCGACAGAGCAAGCGGCTAATGTGGCTACCAAAGCAACGTTTATTTTGTTCATTTACTCTCCTTTTTGGTATTCTTTCCCCTTGTTAAGCGCATATTATATCACACTTCCCCCATTTAGGGGAACCCCCAAAATGCATTTTTTTGCGAAAAATCATTCTTTATCCTTGAGGATGAGGCAGGAGGTGCGGACCTCGTGTCTGTTTACAAGGTAAAAGCTCCAGTCGCTGTCGTCCCTCTCGCTGGTGCGCAGCTGCGCAATGCGGTGGGAACCGACGCGGTCGAGCGCATACCTAAGGGAGACGAGGTTGTTGTCGAGCGTCGCCTTGTCGGAGAAGAGCGAGACGCTGAACCTGTCGCAGATGTCGCCGTCGCCCTTGGTCCACGGCACGCCCGAGGCGAGCGGGATGAATCCGAGGAGCTGATAGGAGAAGTTCTGGGTAACGAACGACGCCACGGGCACCTCTCCATCATTTGTTGGAATGGTGCTGTCCCAACGCGCGATTTCGCTGTAGGAGCTGCATCCTGCGAATGCAAGAAGCGCAATACCGTATATAAGATTCTTCATTGCCAAACCTCCTTATTGCTTTTCAGCTTCAGCCGCATTGCCGCGTGGCACAAGCAGGGCCGAGACGCCCATTTCCGAAGAGCCGAAGAACATTCCGATGAGCCCCTCGTAGCTTGCGCCGGCGTAGGACGTGTCGGCGTCGTAGTAGGAAACGTCGACGACGTCGCAGTTGCGCGATTCGGCGTATTTCAGGAGCGCTTCCTGCAGCTCTCCGATGCCGACGCAGTCCTGAAACCACGCGATTCCCGTTTCGAGCTTGTTCTTCTTCTCGTTCCAGTAGAACCTGCCGGTGCCGAGCGGAATAGTCCAGAAAAGGTACTCGCCGTATGTGCCGAGCCACACGTGCTCGACTGGCGCACCTTCCGCGCCCTTGACGGTGATACCGTCCAAGGTACCCACTTTCGACGTCGATATGGTGGCGCAGCCAGAGCATACGGCCATCGCCGACGCCGCCAGGACCGACCCTATCATAAGTTTTGCCTTTGTCATTTTATCGTTCTCCTGATCTATCAGTTCACGAATAAGAAGTAGTATACCATATTTGGGCTATAAGCGGCTATTCGTATACGTCCAACGCATTAAAAGCCGATCCTTCCCCTTCGGGGCCCCTGAATCGTTTTTTAATGCGTTGGCCGTACTATTCGTATCGGAGCGCGATGATGGGGTCAAGCTTCGACGCGCGCATCGCGGGATAGATTCCAAACCCGATTCCGACGCCGACAGAAATGCCGAAGGAAAGCACGAGGCTCATCGGGGTGACCACGGTCGGCATTCCAGCAAAGAACGTCACCATGAACGGAATCGAAATGCCCAGCGCCATGCCTATCATTCCGCCGATGACGGAGAGCGCAAGCGCCTCGATAAGGAACTGGACGACGATCTGGAACCGCCTGGCGCCGATTGCGCGCCTGATCCCGATCTCGCGCGTGCGCTCCGTAACGGACGCAAGCATGATGTTCATGATGCCGATGCCGCCGACAAGCAGCGAAATACCCGCTATCGCGCCCAGCACAATCGAGAAGGTCCGCTTCGTGGCCTCCGCCTGGCGCAGGAGCTGCAGCGGGACGTTGATCGCATAGTCGCGCTTCTTGTGGGAAGTCTCGAGCAGCCTCTCGATGGCTCTTGCCGTCGCCGCGACGTCGGACTCACGCCTCACATGAGCGATTATCTCGTGAAGCTCGACCTTCTCGCGGATTACGGACCCCTGCGTCCGCCTGAAGAAAAGGTCGCCGTAGCGCTGACGCGCCGAAGCGAGCGGAATGTAGACGTCGGTCTGTCCGTCGGGCGTGTCGGACGCCTCGGAGCCCCCCGATTCGCTGCGGACGATTCCGACGACCTGGTAGGTGTTCCTGTCGATGGTCAGGGTCTCGCCGACTGCGTGCTCGTTCGCAAGAAGCCTGCGCGCGCCCCATTCAGTAAGGACGGCGACGGACGCGAACTCCTTCATGTCGCGCGAGTTCATTACGCGCCCCGCAAGCACTTCGCGGTCTACGAGCCTGAACCAGTCGTCCGTCGTGCAGACAACTCGAAGGTCCAGCGAACGATCGTGGAACTTGCCCTGCTTGACGAGGGCCTTTACGGGAACCACGGAGTCGACGGACGGAATGGTCGCGGCGATGCGGTCCGCATCGGAGTAGAGCAGCCCGTAGATGGTAAGGAACGAAGAGCGCTTCTGCGAGCCCTGGTCGTCCGGCGGCTTCTTCGACTCGAGCATAATGTTGTGGCTTCCCAGACGGCGGATGCGCTCCAGCGCGTCGCGCGAGGCCCCTTCTCCGATCGCAAGCATCGCGATTACGCTTCCTACGCCGAAGACAAGCCCGAGCATCGTGAGAAAGCTCCTGAGCTTGTGCAGCAGGAGGTTCTTTACGCCAAGAACGACGTCGCGGCGCAGTCTCGAAAGCGCAAGCCTCATCGCATCTCCTTTATGAGTCCGTCGCGCATGACAAGCCTGTGGCCCGCATAGGCGGCTATGTCGTCCTCGTGCGTCACCATGACGATCGTCTTGCCCTGCTTGTTGAGCTCGGTGAAGAGGTTCATGATCTCGATGCTCATCGCCGTGTCGAGGTTCCCCGTAGGCTCGTCGGCAAGGATGACGACGGGATCGGTCGCAAGGGCGCGCGCGATTGCGACGCGCTGCTGCTGTCCGCCGGAAAGCTGGTTCGGCCTGTGGGAAAGACGGTTGGCGAGCCCGACGTACTGCGCGAACTTCTCGACGCGGCGCCGGCTCTCCCTGTCGTCTACGCCCTGGTAGTAGAGCGGAAGCGCTATGTTCTCCGCAACCGTGAGCTGCGGTATGAGGTTGAAGCTCTGGAAGACAAAGCCGATGTACTTCAGCCTGACGTCGCTGAGATCGTCGTCGCCAAGGCGGGAGACCTCGCGTCCGTCGAGCCTATAGGTGCCGGACGTCGGGCGGTCCAGGCATCCAAGGATCTGCAGCATCGTCGACTTGCCGGAACCCGAGCTGCCCATGACGGCCCAGAACTCGCCCTTGCGGAAACGGGCCGTGACGCCCTTGAGCGCGTGCACCTTCTCCGCGCCCATGTCGTAGACCTTCTGCAGGTTCTCGACCTCGATGGCGTATTCTGCGCTGCTCATTGGACGGATTCCTGACTGGCGTCGCCGGCAAGCTCGGTATCCGCGCCGCCGACGGAATCGGACAGCGGAGGCGCGAGCAGGACCTGTTCGCCGACGGTGAGTCCGTTGAGTATGCGCACAAACCTGTTGTTCGAAAGGCCGGTCTCGACCTGGCGGCGCTCTCCGCCGACCGGACCCTTCACCCAGACGAACGCCGAGCCCGCGATTCTGACGACGCACTGCACTGGGATGTAGACGGCCTTTTCGTACTGTTCGACGATGATCTCGACCTTGCATCCCATGCCGTTCTTGATCTCGCCCGAGCCGCCCTCGATGAGGACCTCGGTCGGATACTCCTTCAGGTCCTGGTTCATCCAGCGGCGCTCGTTGTCGGGCATTGGGGCGATCTTCGTTACGACGCCGGCATAGACCTGCCCCGGCAGCGCATCGCAGCGCACTCGGACGGGCATGCCCGTCGAAATGCTCTTGAGGTTGGCCTCGTGGAGGTTGATCTTCGCGGCAAACGTGTCGGCCGTCGGCAGCCTTATGAGCTCCTGGCGCTCCCAGACCTCCTGTCCTTCCTGCAGAGGCTCGCGGTTGCGGCTGGATTCGTTGGCGTAGACGACCTGTCCGCTCCTCGGGGCGCGTATCGTCGCCTTCTCGATCTGGTTGGTGAGCTTGTCCAGGCGCTGGCGCTGCTTGCGGAACTCGCTCTCCTTTGCGCGGAGGTCGCTCTCGGACTGCGCGATCGCGGAAGCGGCCTTCTTCTTGGCGCGAATGAGGGCCATCTCCTTCTGCTTTACGTCGCTCTTGAACTTCGCGAGGTCGCGGCGGTGGGTGTAGGTCTCGAGCACCTCCAGCTCGCGCTGCGCCGTCTCGAGCGAAAGCTGGGTCGACTTCCAGTTCAGCTCGTCGCTCTCGAGTTCGGTTTCGGAGATGAAGTTCTCCGCGAACAGCTTCTTCGACCACTCGTACTTGTCCTTAGCCTGCTTGACCTGCTGCTCCTTGAGCGCGAGCTGCCCCTTCTGGTTGACGAGCTTTGCGGGATACTCGCCCTCCTCGTACTTCTCGAGGTCCTCCTTGGCGAAGATATACGCCTCCTCGGCGAGCTCGACGTCGCTTGCGGACTGGTTCTTCTGTATCTCAAGTGCCTCGCGCGCGACCTCGAGGGAGCTCTCGGCGTTCTGGAGCGTGATCTCCTGGTTGTCGCGTTCGTCGATCTTGGACGAAACGTCCAGCTGCACCAGCACGTCGCCTTCCTTGACGATTGACCCCTCTGGGATGAGCGATATGATGGAGCAGCGTCCCTGCACTTCGTTCTTGAGGACGATCTGCTGGCTTGGCGCGATCTCGCCGTATTCCTCGACGCTGATCACGAGCGGACCTTCCTGCACGGTTGCATACAGTTCGTCCTCGAGCATTTCGCCCTTCTTCCCCTTCCCGAGCAGCGCCACCGCGCATACGGCGGCGACGGCGGATGCAATCGCTGCAAACTTAGCTTTCCTGTTCATCGGCAACGGCCTTTCTTGGATTCTGCGCGTCGTCAGGATCGGGCAGCACGCCGAGAGCGACAAGGTCCGCTTCCTTCCATGTGCCGTTTACGGACACCTCGAGCAGTCCGAGATCGCGCTGTAGCGCCAGTTCCTGGTTCTTGTAGTTGATCATTGCGGAGTAGAGCGAGTTCTTCGCCTGCACGAGGGAGTCCTGCGCCTCGAGCATGACCGTCATGTCCGCCCTGCCAGCCTGCAGGAGGATTTCCTGGTTGCGCACGCGGCGCTCGGCAAGGTTCATCGCCATGTACTGGATCTGGAGGTTGTCCTTCGTCTGGCTCATCGAGCGCATGTCGGAGCGGATCGTGTTCTTGAGCGAGTCCTCCTCCTGCTGGTAGGCGCGGACTGCGCTCTCGACGGCGATGAGGGCGCTGCGGTATGCGTTGCGCTCGCTTCTGCGCTCTATGGGGAGGTCGATTGTAAGGATGGGGTTCGCTGACCATTCGCGCGGATGGAGACGCCCGTGGTCCTCTCCGGCTCGGCGCGAGCGCGGGCCGACCGTGTCCGCGAAGTTGTCCACCGAAGCCCCGATCGTTACTTCGGCCCTCAGCGCATCCTCGGCGATCAGGAGATGGCGCTGCGCGTCCTCGAGCTGGTCGCGGACCGTCACGAAGTCAAGCCTGTTGGAGAAGGCGATGTCGATTGCAATGTCGGTCCTCGACTTGAGGTCCCCTTCGTCGACGGAATCGGGATCGTCCAGCACGATGCGCCCCTCCTCGTCGTCCCTGCCCATGTCGTACTCGCCCTGCTCGAGCCGGGCAAAGCGACCGACGTAGCGCTCAAGCTCAACGAGGTCGTCCTCGCGCGGCTCTATGCGCGCGTCCGGCGGGAGGCCGAGCGTCATCTTGAACTGGTCCTTTGTCGACTCGAAGCTCTGGCACGAGGCGATCCAGCTCGCCTTGGACGAAAGTTCGCTCTGGTGGGCCTGCTCGAACTGCGACTGCGACATGCGGCTCGCCTCGGCCATTCTGTACGAGCGGCGCGTGGAGCGGATGACGCGGCGGAACGCCTCGTCCTGGTTCTGCTGGCGGCGCTTGGCGAGGACGAGCGCGAGGTAGGCGGACTCTATCTGGCAGATGAACGAGCGCTTGTACTGCTCGAAGGAGCGGACCTCGTAGATGAACGAGCGCTGCGCCTGCGTGAGCGACTCGGTGTTCACCAGTTCGCCCGAGCCCCTTAGGAGCGGAATGGAGATGCTGAGGTCCGCCGACGACCCCCACGCGGTGCGCGTGTCGCCCGTGAGCATGCCCGCGACATTGGCCATGATCGATCCGGTGACGCGTATGCCGTTCCTGAACTTGCGCGAGACGCCGAACGTCGCGCTCTCGTTGTGGCTCACGGCATGGTCGCTTATCGAATCGCGCTCGTTCTTGTCGTAGGTCACGCCGATGGACGAATTGAGCCTTCCGGAGAAGATGTCCCTGAACGTGTTGTCCTCGAGGTCCATGGACAGCGCTGTCCTGTAAAGCGCCTCCTTGCGGGACTTGTATTCGCGGCTGTTGAACGCGGCGATTCGCACTGCGTCGACGAGCCCGATCTCGAGCGCGTTCGTGCCGCCGGTCCAGACGGAGATGGACGGGTCGTCGCCACCCGGCAGGAGCCTGTCGCCCGAGCGCCAGTAGAGGTTCGTCGGGATGTCGCGTATGCCGAAGGAGGCTGGATCGTTCACAAGAAGCCGCTGGTCGATCATGAGACGGCGGCGGAGCGTGTCGGCCGGCGTCTCGATCTCGATGGACTCGGTCTTCCCCAGCGCGACCTCCTGAACAACTTCAAGATAGCGTGCGGCCGTCTCGTCCGCCTCGCGCCGGTAGTCGCTCGCGTTCCGGCAACCGGACGGCGACAAAAAGGCGAAAGCCATCAGCAGTGCTTGGATCGCACAAACTGATGGCTTAGTTGCGGTATTTTTCCTCATTAGGTATATAGTATATCAAAAACACCCTTGGCATGTCACTTGGTGCTTACGACCAACGCATTAAAAGCCGATCCTCCCCCTTCGGGGCCCTTGGATCGTTTTTTAATGCGTTGGCAGTAGGTTACACCTGCACGAACAATGGAAGCCTGATCAGCGGAAGACGAGCGAAATCACGGCGGCGATTGCGAAGACGGCGACAGAGGCGATTATCGCGATGAACGCAATGCGCTTGTTCCGCCTGCGCATCTTGAGCTTCTCGACGAACGCCTTGATCTCCACGTCGTCCGTGTCGAAGGAAAGCGTGTCGCGCGCCTTGCTCGGTATCTTGGCAAGGACGTCCTTCATCGACGTGAGCGTAGGCGCCGTCTCGTCTGGAGGGGCATAGCCTACGCTGCCCTTCATCGTGTCCGCGCCGGTGTCGTACCCGAGCTTGCGGAACTGCTCGATGAGCTCCGTGGGGGTCGATATGCGGCGGTCGCGCTCCTTGACGCACATGCGCCTTATGAGAACGGCGAGCATCGGGGGAATGTCGTTGTTGAAGTCGCGGATATCCGGGAACGGGTCGCTAGAAAGCGTCTTGGCCAGTATCTCCTGCGGCGTAAGCCCCTGGTACGGAGTCTTGCCGACTATCATCTCGAACAGCACGACGCCGAGCGAATAGATGTCCGCGCGGATGTCGACGCTGGACGAGTCGAGCGCCTGCTCGGGCGCGATGTACATGGGCGTGCCGATGACGACGTCGGACGAGGTGTTCAGCGAGTCGGTTATCGTGTCCGCCTTGGCGATGCCGAGATCGACAAGCTTGACGAGTCCGTTCGGCTGAATCATGATGTTCTCGGGCTTGATGTCGCGGTGGACGATCTTGAATTCGTGGGCCGCCTCCAGGGCGCGCGCGACCTGGATGATGACCTCGACCGCGCGGTCCGGCTCGAAGCGCCCTGCGAACGCGATCGCCTGCCGCAGGTCTCCGCCGGATACGTAGTCCATGACGAGGAAGTAGAGCCCGCGCTCCTCGTCGAATCCGCAGTCGTGGACGCAGACGAGGTTCTGGTGGCGCACGCGCGTCATGATCTTCGCCTCGCGCAGGAAACGCTTGACGTAGTCGGCGTTCTGGCTTACGGCCGCAGGGAAGAGGACCTTCAGCGCGAATCGGGTTTCCAGAATCTCGTGCCTCACGAGGTACACCGCGCCAAGCGACCCGTTGCCGAGAAGCCGCTCGACGACATATCCGCGGAACTTGTCGCCGGACTGGAAGATGACTTCCTTCTCCTCGCGTTCAGCGCTCATTCGCAGTCTCCCATCTTTATGACGATCATGGTATAGTTGTCGTCCGCTCCGTTTGCGACGATCTGCTTGCATAGCGATGCGATGACGTCCTCTGGCTTGTGCGCCATGGCGAAGGCCGCGGACATTCCGCCGTCGTCCACAAGGTCGTAGACTCCGTCAGAGCAGACGATGAACCAGTCCCCTGGATGCGCGTCGATGCGGCGCCATTCCATGTTGACGTCCGTGTCAACGCCGACGGCGCGCGTCAGGACGTGCGACAGGCGCGAGGCGCGCCCCGCCAGCTCCGCGTCAAGGCACGTCTTCGATATGCGGCTGAGCTCCTCGGCCATCGTGTGGTCGCGCGTTACGCGAAGAAGCGACCCGCCGCTCCACCTGTATGCGCGCGTATCGCCAACGTAGCCGATTATCGCCTCGCTCATGTCGTCCGGATCGAACATCATTACGGTCACCGTCGTGCCCATGAGCTTGAACCCGGCTTTCCTCGAGTAGGCGCGGATGTCGGCGTTCGCCTTCTTCACGGCGTCGTCCACCGTGCGCACGCGCTCGATGAACTCGGACGACTTGCCTATCGCGTCGCGGACTACCTTGCATACGATTTCGCTCGCCTTCGCGCCGCCTTCGCAGCCGCCCATGCCGTCCGCTACGCAGTAGGACAGGCATTCGTCGCAGACGAAGAAGTTGTCCTGGTTGTCCTTGCGGACCAACCCGCAGTCCGTCCACGAAGCGGAGACGAGACGTTGCTTCTGCGCGGCATGCGAGCCAAAGACGTGTCCGAAGAGTTTCATCAGATTCTCCTTAGTACCGAAACAATTGTCACGACGAGCGTCTCGACGGCAAGAACAGTCGCGGTGAGGGCGTACATCACCCCGCGGTCCCTGTACCACGGGCAGCCCTGGTCGGGCGCGGCATCCTCCGGCGCAGACTCGTCCGGCACGAACTCGACGAGCCTGACGAGCTCGGGGTGGCGAAGCTGCTCGATGACGTTGCGAACGCTTCCAGGGCGCTCCTCGACGTTTGGGCGCGTCATCCAGCAAACAAGAGAGGCTAGGTACGGCGGGGCGTCGGGACGGTACTTGCGCACGTCTGGGAACGTGATGCCGCCGATTGCCTTCGCCAGGCGGCTCATGGCGTTGTCGCCTTCGTTGGGTCGCCGCCCCGCTATCATCTCGTACATGACGACTCCGAGCGAGTAGATGTCGGCGCGCGAATCGACGTGCGCGGAATCGAACATCTGCTCCGGCGCCATGTAGGCCGGCGTCCCGATTATCCTGTCGGAGCGCTCCTCTGGGCTGCCGGAGGAAGGCGACTGCGCGTTGGCAAAGCGCAGAACGCCGAGGTCGGCGAGCTTCGCGGAGCCGTCGGACGAAAAGAGGATGTTGTCCGGCTTCACGTCGCGATGCACCATGCCCTTCGACTCGACGTAGGCAAGGGCGCGCGCAATGTCCGTCGCTATCGTCGTAATCCCGGGGAACGACATGACGCCGTCCGCGGCAAGGAGGTCCTTGAGCGACCCGCCCTGCAGGTACTCCATCGTGATGTAGCAGTAGCCGGTCTCGGGATCGCGCCCTACGTCATAGACCTCGATCAGGTTCGGATGGCGCGACTGCATGGCGAACTCGGCCTCGCGTATAAAGCGATCAACGTTCGCATGGTCGCGCTCGGCAATCTCGGGATTCAGTATCTTTACCGCGTAGCGCTCGAGCGAAAACTTCTTTCCGACAAGGTAAACCTCGCACATGCCGCCCTTTCCGAGCAGCTTTATAACCTCAAAGGATCCGAATTTGTCCCTAGGCTTAAAAAGTGTCTTATCCCTATCAAGCATTAGGAGGTTACAGCGGGGGGAGGTGGTGGCGAGAAAGGGAATCGAACCCTTGACCTTAGGCTTATGAGTCCTGCGCTCTACCAACTGAGCTATCTCGCCATTCGTCATGCCGTATTATCGACAACGGGCAATAGTATACCAAATACCGTCCTTCACCGTCAAGGGGGTGATTTGAAAAAAACAGGCACAGCGTTGAAGCCGTGCCGTTTTTTCGTCTCACTGGGGAGAAAACCAAAACTGGATTCTGTGATTACCAGCGGGTTTCGCGCCTGGGACCGCGGTCGCCGTATCCGCCACGGCCATAGCCGCCACGGTCGCCGTATCCGCCACGGCCGTATCCGCCACGATCACCGCCGCGGTCACCATAACCGCCGCGACGCTCCTCGCGGGGCTTGGGCTGCGACTCGTTAACGCGCACGGTGCGCCCGTCGAGTTCGTGTCCGTTGAGGGCATCGATCGCTGCCTGAGCCTGAGCGGCGTCGGGCATCGTAACGAAGCCGAATCCCTTGCTGCGGCCGGTCATGCGATCGGTCACGACACGAACGGCAGTAACTTCGCCAAACTGCGCGAACGCCGCCTTGAGTCCATCGTCGGTGGTCGCGTAAGCGAGGTTACCAACATAGATTTCCATCTTGATTTTCCTTCTGTACTGTTTCTCCAACATCGGCTCAGCACTCGCTTCCCCAACGTTAGATATTGCCATTGTATCACGGATAGCCCCCTCCCGTCAACTGCAACATGCGATTTTTTCATTTTTGCGGCATGCTTCGTCTTGAGACGCAACGCCGCATTTTGGTATAATTTAAGGCTAATGACAAAGATTGACGAGAGATGGCAGCTCACACGCGAAAAAATCGGCGCAGGCCGACTTTCGGTCGTCATGCCCGTTTTCAACCTGGCCGCGACCGTCGCGCAGAACCTTACGGCGGCCGGCGAGGTGTTCGAGCGCCACGGCGTGCGCGTAGAGCTGGTGCCTGTTGACGACGGGAGTTCGGACGGCACGGGCGCGGCAATAATGGAGTTCGCGGAAAGCGGACCCTTCGCGCATTCCGCCTACATCATGGTCAATCCCGTGATCTGCCCCGTCAACCGCGGCAAAGGCGCCGCGCTCAGGGCAGGTTTCGAGGCGTCAACCGGCGAATACGTGCTTCTGCTGGACGGCGACCTCGACATCCACCCCAAGCAGACGCCCTTCTTCTTCGAGTCGATGGCCGTCAACGGCACGGACATCGTCGTCGGCTCGAAACGCCACCGCCGCTCGATCGTCCAGTATCCGTGGTTCCGCCGCGCGCTGAGCTGGATATACTTCACCATCGTGCGCCTTACAATCGGAATGCCGATCACCGACACCCAGACCGGCATGAAGCTCTTCAAGCGCGAGGTGCTTGGCGAGGCGCTGGATAGGATGCTCGTCAAGAACTACGCGTTCGACCTGGAGCTTCTCTCCATCGCCTGGCAGCGCGGAGCGAAGATATCAGAGGCCCCGGTGCGCATCAAGTTCGGCAGCAAGTTCGGCGCGCTCAAGCCCTCGACCATCTGGTCGATGGCGAAGGACTCTCTCGCCATCTTCTACAGGCTCAAGCTCCTGCGCTACTACGCCAAGGCGGAAGTGCCCCCGAAACAGCGAAGGAAGCCTTCCGTCTCCGTCGTGATCGCATGCCCAGGCCCAAGCTGGATGCTGGAGGAGTGCCTTGACGGACTCTCCAGGCAGACGTACGAGAACTTCGAGGTCATCGTGCTTCCGGACGACGGAGTGCCGCGCAGGGAGGGAGTCGTGCGCTGGATCCCGACGGGCAAGGTGCGTCCCGCCGAAAAGCGCAACGCGGGAATCGCCGCCGCATACGGGGAGATCGTCGCGTTCATCGACGACGACGCATATCCCGAGCCGAACTGGATCGAGTGCGCGGTGAAGTACTTCGCCGACCCGACGATCGGCGCAGTCGGCGGGCCTGGCGTCACGCCTCCAGGCGACGGCTATTTCGCAAGGCTCGGCGGACGCGTCTACGAGAACATCTTCGTCTCCGGCAACTACAGGTACAGATACATATCGGGCGGAGTCATGCGCGACGTCGACGATTATCCGAGCTGCAACCTGTTCGTGCGACGCGCGCTGCTTCAGACGATCGGCTCGTACCGCACCGACTTCTGGCCAGGCGAGGATACGCTTCTCTGCAAGGACATCGTCGACATGGGGCGCCGCATAGTCTACGATCCGTGGATGATCGTCAACCACCACAGGCGCCCGCTCTTCCTGCCCCACCTTCGCCAGCTCGGGCGCTACGCCTTCCACCGCGGCTACTTCGTGAAGAGGTTCCCGTCGAATTCACTGCACCTGTCGTACTTCATCCCGAGCGCATTCGCGCTCTACATGGTCGCGGTCGCGATCATGCACGCAGTGCTGTATTTCGTCCCGCAGGCCGCCGCGTGCCCGCTGTACGCGAAGATCGTCGCCTTCGGATCGATCCCCGCCCTTCTCTACGCCGCGCTGACGCTCGTTGCGACTTTCTCCGTCAACCCGGCGACATGGCTCCTGACGTGGATGGGCGTCTACATGACGCACATGGAATACGGCTTCAGGTTCCTGCAGGGACTGTGCGCAAAGCGCGCCCCCTGCGAGTTCATCGGGCAGGACCATGCCATCGGCAACGTGCGTCGGTAACAGCCTGTCGTCACTTTGCGGCGCGCATGGTGGAGGCGCGGGGGACGATGGAGCAGGAAATGAAAAACTCGCGCGGCGGCGACTTGGGGTGCGCAATGCGCTCAAGCATCGCCGTCACCGCCATCTCGCCTAGCTGGACGCACGGCTGGACAACCGTCGTTATCGGAGGGTCGGCCTTCTCTGACTCCTCGTCGCCGTTGATTCCAGCGAGAAGGACGTCTTCCGGCACCCTGACTCCAATCGCCTTGAGCGTGTTCAGCAGCAGCTTCGCCACAACGTCGTTCACGGCGATTATTGCGTCCGGACGCTTCTTCGAGCCAAAGAAGCGCTTTGCAGCCGAAGTGTCCGCCGGATTCGCAAACAGGATGTTGTCGCGCGTCCACCTGAGCCCCGCCTCGGTCACGGCTATTCCAACGCCGTGCCCCCGCTTCAGCGACGTCGGCGCGGGAAGCGGATTCGAGAAATAAACTATCCGCTTCGCCCCGGCCTCGATCATGTGCCGCGCAAGTATGTAGCCTATGTTCGTGTTGTCGACGCTCACAAGGTCGTACCTGCTGCGCTGCGGCGGAGAGACGAAGTCAGAGTCAAGGAGAACGACCGGTATGTTCGCCTTGTCGAAGGACGAAAGTATCGCGTGGTTGTACTTCTCGGAATCCGACAGGAACTGAAGCGGCTGGAAAAACGCGCCAGCGACATGCTCGCGCGAAAACATCTCCGCAAACTCGGCCGCCTTAACCGCGCGCTCGCACAGCGAACCCGAGCCAAGCGCGGCCTGGAGTATGGACCATCCGTTCTTCTTCGCGCCGCTGTCTATCCCGCGGCAGATGCGCGCGTAGAACGGATGCCATGCGTCGGGGACTATCACGGCGAACTTCTGCGCCGCAAGGGCGGACGCCCTTTCCGCAAGGAACGTCCCGTATCCAGGGCGCTTCTCGACGAGGTTGCGCTCGCACAGGTCCTTTATCGCCGCACGGACCGTCTCGCGCGCAACCTCGAAGCGGCGCATGAGCTGGTGCTCGCTCGGGAGCTTCCTCGTGACGTCGAACTTGCCGGACTCTATCTCGCCGCGCAGCGCATCGGCGATCTGCCGCGACTTTGCGGGAACGTCCATCAGTCGCAGGCTCCGCAATCGCCGGATAGAAGAGTCCGCTTCTCCGCCTTAGCGCGGTCCGCGTCGAACGGAAGGCGCCACGCGTTGTCGCGGATGTCCTTCAGGCAGGGCTTGAGTCCTGCGCCCTCCTCGGGCGTGAACTTGACGAGGTGCGTCGCATGCCCTGGCACGCTTACACTGTACGAGCCCTCAAACGTTCCCTCGTCCTTCTGCCGCCACAGGTCGCGCACCTTCCACTTGCCGCGCATCCCGAGGTCCTTGAAGATAAAGGAAACCGTCATCTCCGAGTCGTCGATGTTCATCAGCGCAAACGCCATCGTTCCGTCCGCAAGCGGCCTCGCCCAGACCTCGTAGCCAGACTTCGCGCCGTCGATCACGAGCGCTGCGGCGGCTCCAAGTTCATCCTGATCGATGGACAGCACCTCGTCGTTCGTCAGCAGCGAGAGCGTAAAGTCGTCCATCAGCGAAAGATCGCAGCCTATCATGAGCGGAGAAGCGAGCATGCACCACATCGACATGTGCGTGTAGCATTCGTTCGGCGTGAGGCGCCCCTTCGACCACACCGTCCGCCCGAGGACGAGCATGTCCGCGTCGTTCCACGCTCCGGGGCGCGAGTAGAACCAGTGCTTAGCCTGTGCGCGGATTCCGCCGTAGACGCTGGCCCACGTGTCGAATATGTCGCCTGTCGTGCGCCAGAGCTGTCCGCCCGCCTGCTCGCCCCACACGGGCACGTTCTCGTTGCCGTACTGGCAGAGCGAGAAGACGATGTCGCGCGGCTGCATGCGCAGGAAGCGTCCCATCAGGAAGTACGGACGCGTGTGGTACTCGCGCCCTTCCCCGGTCGCTACGGCGCCGTAGCTGCACCAGTCGTACTTGAGGTAGTCGTACCCCCACTCGGCGTAGCTCTTCGCGTCCTGCAGCTCGTGCAGCCAGCTTCCCGTGCAGCCGCCGCAGGTGTAGGGACCGGGCGATGAGTAGAGCCCGGCCTTCAGTCCCTTGGAGTGGATGTAGTCCGCAAGAGCCTTCATGTCGGGGAAGCGCGAGTTGACCCAAATGGATCCGTCCTCGTGGCGTTCGGGTCCCGCAAGCGTCGGGTCGGTCTTCCCGTTTTCGGGATTGCGCTGCCAGAAGTCGTCGATGTTGCAGTACGAGTAGCCGTGCCTGTCTAGCCCGAGCTCGATCATCTTGTCGGCAGCGGTCCTCATCTTCTCCTCGCTTACGCCGCCTGCGAACGCGTTCCACGAGTTGTAGCCCATGGGAGGCGTGAGGCAGAGCTTTTCGCCGATGACGAACGTCACCGTCTTGAACTCGACACGGCCCGCAACCGTGTTCCGCGCCGAAAACACGACGGGGTATTCGCCCGGCTTCGCGATGGAGCCGGAGAGGATTTTCGTGGCAGGGTCGAACGAAAGCCCGTCAGGCAGCCCCTTTGCGGACACCTCGATCGGCTCAAGCCCAGTAACGGGCAGCTTGAAGAGAATGGGACGCCCAGGCCTCGCTCCATAGCGCGAAGGCGCGTTGATGCGCGGCGACGGCGATGCCTTCGGCGTCAGTATGCCGAGCTGGCGCGTGAGCGACGAAAACGGAATCGGCGCCGTGCCGTCCTTGAACGTGAACACGGCGTCGCACCAGTCGGCGTGGTCGCTGTAGTTGCCGTCTCCTGCGTCCGCAACCTCCAGCGTGACGAACTTCGCGCCCGAGACGTCGGCGGATATATCGGACGCCTCGCCAGGCTTGGACGCCACCTCGGCAACAAGCCTGCCGTCCGCCAGGACGCGGAACACGACGCTGCCCTTTCCGCCGGTCTCGTCGTCTATGCCGACGGTCGCCCTGAAGGACAGCGCGTTGCCTCCGACGGGAAGACGGTATACGCTGGGCGCGTGTGTGCCTACGCCGTGCTCGAACACGCGGCCTCCGATGGAAAGCCGCTTTCCGTCCACGGACTTGCTGGCCTTCGCGCTCCCCCAGCCCGCCTTCATGCGCGCGATGTCGGTGTTTTCGAGGAGTATGTCGTTGCCGGCCATCGCGGAAAACGCAGCCGCAAGGCCGAAGAGGCAGATTGTCTTTTTCATGTGCAGTGTCTCCATGTTGACGGAAATCCCGATTTCTGCAACAATTATACCAAACCCCTGCGACTGGCGCAATCTTGTCTAGACAAGCTGTACGGTTTTTAAGCCGGGTCTGTCCCCGCGCGAGTCTGTTGCCGGTTTCAGGGCGCCGCTGGCACCGGTACGACCTTGATCCGGTAGAACCGCGTAGCCCCTTCCTTCGGCGCGGCAAGCGTCAACGGACCGGTCGAAGGCGCCTTCACCGGCTCCGTCTCGCCAGTCTCGCCGCCGATGCCGCCGGAAACAAGCCGGTCGCCGTAGATCACGGAATACCAGAACCCTGCGACGGCATCGACGGATATGCCGTCCGTCGCCTCGCCGCCATAGGAAGAAATCTCGACTGTCGCTTCGTCCGTTCCGCCGACGGAACCGGCGAGCGTCGCCGCGCCATCCTCGATGAAGAAGGTCGTTTGTCCCGCGTTCGCGCTCGACGCGATGGAGTAGGACGCATTGGCGTACGATGTGCGGACGTTGCCTGCGACTGCGCTTTCATTGGCGGAGACCGTCGCGCCGGACGCCACATATACCGCATTGTTCTGGACGAGCGGGTTGACGTTGTTCAGGCCGCCTATGACGCCGCCAGCCGACGAGGAACTGCCCGTCTCGACGGCGACGCGTCCGGTGGAAGCAAGCGAGACGATGTTGTTAGTGACGACGATGTTCCGCGAGCCCGGGCAGGCGACCCATCCGGCGAGGCCTCCCGCGACCTGGTTCTGGACGGTGATGTCGCCCTCCGCCGTGTTGCGGGCGAGCGAGCGCACGACGCCCTCGACGTGCACGCTGGAGTTGCGAATCTCCGCATGACTGCCGTCCGCCACCCACACGCTCGCGGCGAGCCCTGCGACGCGCTGAGGTCCCTGCACTTCGGCGCCGGGGCGGATGAAGAGCTCCACGCCGTCGATTACGCCGCCCGCGCCGAGATTCGCCGCAAGCACGGCGGCGTTGTGCGTCCCGCTGGCGAGCGTGTTGGCCGATGTGTCGGCCGTTGTGTCGTTCCAGCGCGAAGCGCGGCTGACGACTCTTCCGTAGAGGTCAATCGTGAGATTCTTCACCGTTCCCGTCAGCGTGCGGATTAGCGCAGGGTTCGAGTCGTACGCGAGCCACACGTCGTTGGAGATTGAGAGCGCGTGCCCCGCGCCGTCAATCGTTCCCGAGAAAGTCTCTATCGGCAGTGGGTCGTGCGTGAGCGCAATGTCGGCGGCGAAACGCGCATTGACGCCGGGATTGTCGCGCAGCCAGAACCAATCCTCTTCGCTGTCGAGGAGATACGCGCCGTCCGAATCCTGCGGCGGCGTTGGCCACGACCAGTTTTCGCGAGGCCAGCAGCTCTTGGCCTGATGGCGCGCGAGGGACATGAGATCGGCGTCGTCCCACGAGACATCGGTGTAGTAGCCCCAGCTCATGACGCCGCCGTAACCGTTCGCGCGGCACCAGTTGCACTTCGCGTGATAACTCGCCGGACCCTCGAACGTCTCCTTATCGGTCGAAAGCACCGTGCCGTCGGCCTTGGTCGCCGTGCGGTTCGTCCAAACGAGGTCGGCATCCCACCAGCGCGTATTGTCGTTTGGCCACGCCTCCTTCAGCCAGCCGACGACAGAGCCCCAGCCGGGGTTCTGGACTTCGTAGGCATACATCGCCTGTCCTACGACGATGCGGCGGGAGGGCACGCCGCGCGACGTGCAGACGTTGATGCCGGTCATCATCACCTGCGGAGAGGCATTGAGCGTCGTGTTGCCGTACGCCATGGCGTTTACGAAATCTGCTGCGTGGAACGCGGCGTAATAACCGGACGGCGCCATCTGGTAGCCGAGGTTGGAGCAGAACGAAAGGACGTAGCCCTTGTCGAAGAACGCGGCGGCGAGATCGCGCATGAGAAGTCCGTAGGAATGCCAATCGCGTTGCGTGTTCTCTGCCGTAACGGCATGGTCGCCGGGATATTCCCAGTCGATGTCGAGTCCGTCCAGCCCCGCCGATTCCATCACGGCGAGAATGGAGTCGATCAGTTGCTTGCGGCGGGCGGCAGACGCGGCGGCGCAGGCGATGGGCCGCCCCGTCACGCCATCGACGGTTATCGTTCCTTCGCCCTTCGTAAGCGAGGCGCGGATCATGCACTTCGGGTTGTATTGGTCGCGAAGAGCCTTTATGCGTGCGACTTGCGCAGTGTTGTTGCGTCCACGCGCGTCCCATGTCGTCTTGAACGTGTCGTTCTCGGAGTCGTACGCGACAAGGAAGTCGTTGCAGACGACGATGTCCGTCAGATTGCCGACGCGATTTGCGGGAGAGTCTTCGAGCTTCCCTGCCCATGTGTCAGTAAGCGCCGTGCCGTCCTGCCGCAAATACGCGCCGATCTGGTGGATGAACGGGAAGACGCGGTGGGGCTGCGTCTCCGCGCCGTTGACGACATCGAAGACGCCGCCGTTGGAAAGCGTAATCGTCGCCGTCGGCACCGAAACCCAGATTTCGGCGTCGGGCGAAATCTCAGGATTGATCGTCGCCGTCACCCAGAGATAGTCGCTGTCCTCGCGCGTGCCGACCTGCGGATAGAACCAAACGCTTCCCGCCGGGAAGAACGCGGTGAACTCCGTCGCGTCGTCCGCCGCAGACACCGTGGCGGCGGGGCCTTGCGTCGCCTCGGCCTCGTAGAAGCCGTAGTTGTGCGTGTAGGGCTGGCGCCAATATTTGATGTCCGTGATGTCCGCCTTCGTGCAGTTCACGAGGCGGAACTTGACGTCAAACGCGCTCGCGTTGCCGCCCAAGGCGTTGTCGAAGCGGATGCCGAGAAGCGCTTCCCGCGCAAGCCCGCGCGTCAGGCGCGGATGGACGCGCACGACCGTCGCCTGACACTCCTGCGCCGCGGCGGATGCGAGCGCGACGCTCTTGATGCGAACCGTCTCGCCGCTTACGTAGCCGCTGCGATGGGTGTAGACGAATTCCACCTTGTGAGTGCCTTCGGGAATCGCGATATCGGTCGAAACCCAGCTGCCGATCGTGTTCGTCGCATCGCGCAACGCATACGCCGGCTCGTTATCAACCCAAACGACGAACGACGAGTTCGGGTATGAATGCGGATACGTATCATGCCAGTATGGGTTGTCCTTCAGGAGTTCGCTGTGTTCGAATGTGAGCGTGTCAGGACCGTTCAATGAAGTGGAAAGCACACAAACGGAATTACTCTTACCCGTGAAGTTATCATTTATTTCGTAATAACCTCCATTTGAAGGAGCCCAGTTGCCATCAATGGACGAAACTATTGACCATGGCAATGAACCAGAACCAAGGACATCTTTGTAAGTATCTCCGAACGTGCTGTAGTTGACAAGTTCCTGTGCCGTGGCGACACCATTTGTCACGGCGTATGCTGTGATGTATGCATAGCCGGTGGTGGCAGGGATGGTGAATGGACCATTATATTTCACGAACTCGTTGTCATTGAGTCCCCATGCCTGATAATATATTTCAGCATCTGGATCCGGATAGGAAAGCGTGAACTCCGTATCTCCGACGAGAGTGGAACCGTTATCTGGCAGGCACTTTACCGAGCGCGTCTCGGGGACGCGCGTCGAGCGCCACTCGGAGACGTAGGGCGCGGCCTCGAGTAGGACGCCCGTCGAATCGAGGTGGTTGGAGAGCGAGAGCATCGAGCCGTGATAGATGTGGTTCTTTGAAGAGAAGCCTCCGCAGAAGTCGGCATAGCCCTGCTCCGCCATGACTGTCGACATGCTCGTGCCGTCCACGGCAATCTTGTGCTGGATGCCGAGTCCGCGCCACGTATTGGCGGGATCGAAGTTCGCGGGCGGATAGTGGTTGAGGCTCATGTTGTGGCCGATTTCATGCACCCACGCGTGCGTCTGCGAATAGCCCAGCAGCACACTCGCGATATGGTATGCCGCATTCTGATGGCGCGACGTGATTTCATCGAGCGTATTCAAACGCGCCAGGCCGCCATAGCCGCCGGACTGCGTAGTGGGCGTGACGATCACATCCGCGCCATAGCGGTCGCGCAAATCGAGGAGGCCGCTGTATTCATCCCGCAACCCTTCGCCCTTGCCGAGAATCTCCGCAATCGTGCCGCCAGTGCCATCGACGCAATGGACGCCGACCATGCGAAACCAGAAATTCGTATCCATGTCTGTCGTGCAGAGGATCTGGTTCATCCGCGCCGTCGCCTTCGCCGAGAACACTTCAAGTTTCGAGAAGCCGTTCCATTCTTCCGTATCGCCCGCTTCCACCGACGCCTTGCCGGGCGTGTCATAGACGAACAGGACGTCGATGGTGTCAAACTCCGCATCCGTCTTGCCTGCCGGAACCGGGCGCGTCGCAGGATGGATTAGCTGCGTCTGCCAGTTCGTGATGACAAGACGGTTGTCGTCGTTGCCATGATAGATCGTGCCATCGAGCCGCGTGACATAATTGAGAACAGGATAGCCTGCCTCTTCTTCATCCGGCTCGGTCGGCGACTTGCCCCAGCGGAAATTCTTCACCTTCAAGCCTACAAGAACATCGTCAGGATTGCCCTTTGCCGAACCGCCGAGGGCAAGCTTGGTCATCATGTTGCTGCCGAACCTGAGTGACCCTGATGTGTAGTATTGAGCGCCATCAACCTTGATCGTAGTGCCGCTCCCGCGATAGTAGATCACTTCAATGTAGCGCTCGCCGGACGGGATAAGAATTGCGTTATCGTCCTTTACAGCCGTAAGCTCCCCGCTGCTGCCGTCGCGCCAGAGCGCCATCTTCTCAACGTCGTTCGTCACGACGATGCGTATGTCGTGGGTACCTGAATCCCAGCTGACGAGAGTGCCGTATGTATTCTCTGGGATGTCTGTGTCGAAGGAAATCGTAAAATCGTTTACGCTATTTGGCAACGTGAGGTAGATTGGCTTTGCGGAAACCTCGGCCCATTCACCGTCGATGGAAAGCGAGACATTCTCTTGCGTAATCGCAATGTTGCTTACCGTGCCCGGGATTTCCGAAATCGTTTTCAGAATCGTGCCGTATTCCGTGCCGGAGTCCTCCGGCGAAACGTAGCTCCAGCCGGCCGGTATCGCTTCGGAAATCGAATCGCGCGCCGCGAGCAGTTCGACGACGCCGATATTCTGCAAATCGGCTTCTTCGCACGCCTCGGCGAGCGTGGTATATTCCAGCAAGATAATGCCATTGTCAATCTTGGCGATAGCGATCTTGATCTTGGTGTAGGTCTGCGTCTCGGAATCGTAGGCGAAACCTGCGCTCGAATAATCAACCGAACTGCCGTCAAGCACCTTCACCGTGTCGGCATCGACGTCGCCGTGAACTATCGCGAAGAGCGCATCAACGACACTCCTGTAATATGTCGTTTCTCCGCTTACCGACGTGATCGACGCGACCGCCCACGAAGGAACGACGGCCTTCGCCTCCGGGAACTCGTAAAGCGCGACGTCGCCCGGCGCAAGCCAGTTGTCGACAAAGAGCGCAACCGCCTCAATTTCAAGTCCGGCCCACGGCACGGTGTTCATTGACGCGACGCTGTTCGCAGGGCCGCCTACCGAAACGCAACTGTTCGTGTAGCCACGCCACTGAAGCCCCGAAACATTGCCGCCGGACATTTCACCGAACGATTCGCCAAAATAGAGAGCCGTACCCGTTGTGGGCGAAATCGAGGACGGATCGGACTGGAATGCGAAAAGGATATACGCTTCGCCTTCGGAAAGCGTCTGCATGCTGCCACCGAATTTGTAGCCGTCGTTGTTGTAATTCGCGTTTGCCCCGTTGAGCCAATAGCCTTGGATGTTCGTTTCTCCCGCCGTCTTGCAAGCAGCGCCAATTGGATGATTGTCTGTGGCGAGAACGCCGGCGACTACTGAATTCGCCGAAGGTGCGCCACCGGCCGGCGTCTTGATTTTCGCCAGTATCGTGACTTTCGCGCAATTGGTGACAGCAGCGATGTCGATCACCGCGCCGAGGGTTGTCGCAGAGCCGATGACGATATTGCCGCTGTCATTTACGGTATTGTCGTTGAGCGTAATCTTGTAGCCGCCGTGGAGCGAGTCTTCGTCCTCGAACTCGCCGGAAACCCAGACCGCCGTCGGAACAGGCGCGAGCGTGTAGCCGTCGGGCTTCACGTATGTCGTCGATTCCGTGCTGGAGCCGACTGTCGTTCCGTACTGATCGACGAACTCGATAGTTCCGCCGTCAAGCGTCACCGAGCTTGCCGAAAAGCCCTTCATCGCCTCGCTGTCCGTGAGCGAGACGGTGAGCGTCGAACCGACGCCGACACTGAGAGGACCGAGCTTCGCGGACGAACAGGAGAGCGACGCGCCGGAAATCGCGATCGTGCCGCCGATGGACGAAAGGTCGTCCGGCAGCGAAACGTTCACTTCGCCGTCGAGTCTGATTGTGCCCGTGAAGTCCTGCGAAACGCCTTCGATCACGAACGAACCGCCCGCGACGGACGATACGAGCGTGATGTCGCCCGAGCCGGAGAAGAACGACGATGCGAGCGTCATCTTGTGTCCGTTCGCGTCAAGCGTCGTCACATCCCCTTCCGCCGCGCAGAAGTTGACCGCATTCGTCTCGCGCACGTCGGCATCGATCTTGTACGTGCCAGCCTTGAAGTCGAGCGACGGCGAATAGTCGCCGGCAATCGCCTGCGAAGCGACAATAGTTCCGCCGTCCGCAAGCGTCAGCTTCGCGCCCTCCGCGCTCGCAGTCAGAGGCGAAGCGAGCGTACCCGCGACCGTCAGTTCGCAAGCGCCGAGATGCACGCCGCCGTTCGCCTTCCATGTCGCGCCGGACGCGATCGTCGCCGCCTTGTTGACGAGGAGCCGACCCGTGTAGGCAAGGTTTTCCGTCGGCATCGAATCCGCAATCGCGACGGCTTTCGCCGCGAGATTGAACGAGCCCGCGAACGCCGAGACGTCCTTGATCAGGACTTTGTCCGTGACAGAAGATTTCGAAGTCTTGAACGTGCCCGCTCCCTTCAGCGCGTCGAAAGTCGCCATCGTTGAACTGGAGCCATCGTTCCAGTGCAACGCAGGCGTGTCGCCGTTATCGACAAGCTCGACCGCAGGATAGAATTCCTTGCCCGCCGTGAGCCAACCGGTAACGCCCTTGAAGCGCACGGTTGATTGCGCGTTGCCGTATTCGCCGGGATTGAGTCCTTTGGCGGTGTAGTTCTCGAACACGACCGTGCCGTTCCAGGCGTGGTCGTACTGAATGGCATTGTACTCGCCGTTGGCCGTGTAGTTGCGCGTCTTCAGATTCTGCGCGAGCGTGTAGTCTATGTCGCAAGCGAGGTTCATACCGTTGGCAATCAGGAGCTTGGCCTTCGGGACGACGACCTTCGGCGTGAAATCATTCTTGTCGAGTTTGGTGTAGATGTCGTTTTCCAGCACGTCGGCGGAAAGCTTTGCCGTCGTGTCGGACGTAAACGTATCTATCTCGAAATAGGAGTTCCCCGTTATCTTGACATACGCGAGATTGACGGCGGACGCAAGATTGAGCGCCATAAGCGCGCCGTAACCGTCGGTGGAAGCGTCATTGAAGACGACATAATCGCCCTCTGCCGGAAGCATTTTCGCCGACCATGCCGACTGCGTCGAATATTTCTCCCCGAATATTGCGTCCGTTCCTGTCCATACATTCGCCGTTCCGGCGATGGAGAACGGGGAGCCTTCTTGCGTCGCGGCGGTTTCCGTGCCGTCTGGTGCGACGAAGACGACTGAGCCGGTGATATACGAAATCCCGCTCGTCGAGAAACCGTAGGCGACGTCTTCATCGGAGAGCGCGATTTTCAGCGTTCCGCCGGCGAGGGTGATGCCGCCCGCGAACGGCGTCATGCCCGCAATCTTCATCGTTTCGCCAGACTCAAGCGTGACATCGCTTGAGATTTTTCCGGCGAAGGCCGTCATGTCCGCGGGAAGCGAAACCGCGGCGTTTTCGCCGAACGCGAGCGTCCCCGTGAAACCGTCGAGGCTCTCGAACGCGAACGACCCGCCGCCGGTGGAATCGGTCAGCGTAACATTGCCAGTTCCCTGGAACGCGCCAGCGGCGAAAACAACCGTCTGCCCCTTGGCGTCGATTGTCGTATTGCCGCAGAACCAGACAGGAGTCGCCGCATCAGAATCAACGACGTCGAATGTGCCGTCCATCACCTGACGCATCGAGTTGAAGCGGAGCATAAGGTTTTTCGCCGCTTCCGTGCCGTCCGCATTCGTCGCGACGAGCGTCAAGATGAGCATGTCGCCGTCATGGAACTTCCCTGTCTCGGCCATTTCCGTCGCATCGACATGCACGGTAAAGACGCCGTTTTCTTCTTCGACGGAAATCTTTTCGTCGGGCAGTATCGAAAGATGGCTCGGGAGCGCCGCGAACGATACAGTCGAAGCATTGCAGGCGACGTCGATGTCGTTGACGATGCCGCGTGCACATTCGATGAAAAAGCCGTCCTGCACGAGTTCGAGTCCGCACGCGACGGACGACACGCCGAGAACTTCAGGTGCGGGTTCGGGCGTGCCGATGCGGGTCGTCGCCGCGTTGGAACGCGCCGCCGAACCGTCCGCCATGACGGGCGTTACGGTGAAAGCGTAGTTCGCGCCGCTCTCGAGTCCGCTCGCCGTATAGCCGTAAATTCCCGGCGTCGCATCGTTGCGAGGGATGCTCACAGTTTCAGTCTCCGCAAAGCCCGTGATGCCAGAAAGCGAAACGTTGTCGATGATGAAATCGGGCGACGAGCCGGCCGCGTAGCCCGCCCATGTGCAGGCGAGTTTGAAACGCAGGCGGACGGTCCTGCCCGCGAACGCCGCGAGGCTGACGGTCTGGTGCGTCGGCGTGCCGAACGCGGCGTTCTTGCCGGCGGAAAGCGGAATCGTCGCGGCGGTTTCCCACGCGCCGCCGTCCGCGCAGATTTCCGCCGTGGCGGCGTGTCCGCTCATATAGCGGCTCTGCACGTCGAACTCGAGAACGGAACCGGTCGTCGCCATGTACGTCTCGGGATACGTGAAATAGCTCGTCTGGATGGCGGGGTATCCGCCGAGGACGCCGTTTTCGACCTTGAACTTTTCGCCGCTGGCGACGCCGGTCGAGTTGGAGAAGTCGTCATCGAACTGCGTCGCGCCCGCGAACTTCGCGATTTCGAGCGTGAAGCCGTCGATCTTGTTGGTGTAGCACGGCGCCAAATGCCAGACGAGCGGAACATCCGCCGCGCTCACGCGCGGCACTGGCTCGAACTGGACGCGCTTCTGCGGACGGTACCCCGTCTGGAAATCGGCGAAGACGCCCGCCGAGCCGCCGGAGGTCGTCGCGGTATCGAAGTTTTCCCAGCAAATCCCGCCGCCCCAGCCGTAGTTGGTGTTGATCCAGCGAATTTCGTTCGCTGTTCCGACGTTGTCGACCGCATAGCCGTCGATGACCATCTGGTGGACGGGCGTGTTGATCTGGACGGGCGAGCCGAAGGCAAGGTCGTTGGTGATGGCGGTCCAAAGGTTGTCGTAGCCGTTGCGGTGGCGGCTCATGACGGGACCCGCCTCATACCACCAGTTTTCCGCCTCGGAGCAGATTTTCTGGTTGGCGCTGCCCGCGCCGGGCTTGAAGGAGATTTTGGCGAAAGACTGGAGCCAGGCGGTCAGCATCGCGGTGTTGTACGCAGTCTCCTTGTCGGAGGCGACCGGCGTGGATGCTCCGCCAGAAGCGGCGATCTTGTCCCAATCGAGCGGGACGCGTCCGTCGAGGCGGATCGTGTACGTCGTCCATTTGCCGTCGTCGTCGAGATACTGGTGGGCGAACGTGCGCGACTTCTCGAAGCGGTATGGCCATCGCCAGAGGCGCAGTTCCTGCCCGCCTGCGGTCGCGGCGCATCCGCACGGGCTCCGCCGCGGCGTCAGGTCGTTCATCGGCGAGCCCTGTCCCCAGTTCGCGCCGAGCATCGGCGCGACGAAGATGTCGCTCGTATCGGCCGACGGCGCGGCCTGCATCGACAAGGCCGCCGCGGCGACTATCGACGAAATTACAAATGCTGTTCTGCAGAAGCGCAT
>SUWC01000041.1 GCA_015061665.1 Lentisphaerota bacterium | reverse complement strand
ATTACGGGTTGAAGAACGGCCTTGCCAGTAGATGGGCCATTGACAAGATTGCACAGTACGGCACGACAAATTCCCTCCCATTCCTCTACTCCTGCGCGACGAACCCCGTTTGCGGCGACTGCGCGATAAAGTCAATAATCGCAATCGAGGGCGTGACGAGTAATTCAATCGCGGCTGTCATGGCCTACAATTCATCCACAAATTCTAGTGGCAGAAAAATTGTCCAGGTGTTTGAAGCGCTTGTTGACAGGGGGTGCCAGGCTGAATCTTCGATTGACCAGCGGACCATGTCGCTCGATTATGCACTTTCGTTTGCGAGAACCTATGACAAGTACACCCACTGGATGGATGATGTAATCTGCCGTAACGATCCGACTTATAGAAACAGCAAGAGACGGCTTTCGACTCTTAGATCGGAGTTTTCTCTGGGCTTAGATCATTGGGAAATAGGCTTTGTCACCAACGCCATCAATGAGCTTGTAGCATATCCCGAGGCGGAGCTGCCGGATTGAATGGTGGGCGCAGATGGAGTCGTTAGTCGCTGGTCGATAGTTGCTGGTCGAAAGCCATCGATTTCAATCGACACCAATCGACTAACTACATCGAGGGTGTGGCCATTGGCGGATGATTGCTTCACTCCCCATTCCCCCTCCTCCCATTCCCCGTTCCCCATTCCCCATTCTTCCTACCCACTTGGGTAGGGATTTGCAACATCCAATTTGCTATAATTATAGTGTAGTAAGAGGAAGAGTGAGAGGTTTGTGAGACCTCGAAACCTTCTTGTGATCGCATTCTGCCCAGTCCACAGTGAAAAGGAACCGACAATGACAAGCAAAATAAAGTCAATGTTCTCGCGCATTACAGCGCAATGCCTAAAACCTGCATTCGCAATACTCGCAGCTCTCGCCGTAGGGGGCGCGTGGGCGGAGGTAAAGTATATTACAACTTGGACACAAGATTTTAATAATAGCTCTACATACGATGATCAATGGACTGGTGGGGTTTATGTGGATGAAAAAGAAGGTATAACTACAACAGACGCAAACTCAGGAGCAGGTCTTACAACAGCGTGTTCTTCATACATAGATGCAGATGGCGCTGATAATTACTGTTTTTCTGGTTGTGGAAACAAAAATTCTAACAATCGTGGAGGTTATTTCACGTTTCCAAATGATGTTTTTGGGTCGCTCACTGAATATATCTTCGAGTTCGATGTGTATCTTTCAGGGGGATTTTACAGCGGGGCGAAAACAAATGGCGGAGGCGATTTTGATGTTATTACACTGAAAGGGAGGACCTGCGATTTGATTGTCATTCATATGCCAAAGGCTAAGTATGTGGATACAGCCAAAGTATATTTTGCAAAGGATTGGAATGAATCTGCCACCTATTGGAATGATTGCACGCCAACAACTACACTTTCGGAAAATAAACGCGATGGTGATTTTTCTGGGAGTGCCAACATGGCATATTGGCATCATTTTGTAATTAGAGCAACTGCCACGGAGGGTGTTTATGTAAGGGTTACTAATGTTGGAACTGGGGCGGAAGAATATTCATCTACTAGCCCAATTAGTAGTTTCGAAACACTTTCTAAAATCAATATAATAGACAAGCAGGGCAATGATGTGCATAAGATAGCATTTGACAATTTCGTCCTGAAGACACCTGCCGCAGCTGGGACACCCGATGCGCCAAGTGGCATTTCCATCGGAGGAGAAAGTGATGACATTCGCACGGTGACGATTACCGCATCGGATTCAGCCGAGGAAGGAGATACGATTTCGTATAGAGTTGGTGAAAGTGGCGAATGGACATCATATACCACACCGTTCCAGGTCACATCTACTTGCTACGTTTATGCGAAAAGCGTTCGCGGCGGCGTTGATTCTGATATAATAAGTGTCTATTGCGTGGCAGGAAATGTTGCAACGCCAACTGGATCCATAACGGGAGTCTCCGGCATTAGCCGTACGGTTACTTTTGATTCTGGCGACTATGCCATCCAATACAGGACCAATGAAAGTGACGAATGGGCGGATGCTGCCAGCAAATCATTCACTACTGATAGCGAAACAACGTATTATGTCAGGGCAAAAAAACCATCCAGTGTTGATGGCAGCACTACGTTCTATTCTGAGGTTTTGACTTATGTTGTCGCTGCTGGCACTGCAGTCAAGTTAAATGCACCATCATGGAGACGCACAGGCATTGGGACATTGTATGCAAGTGCGAGTCAATCGGATAAGCCCGCAACTCCTACGCCGACAATAAAGTGTCAGGTTTCCGGTTCTTCTGATGTTTTGAGCGTTGTGGGTGCAAAAGGTATGTTTTCGATCTCCAACCTAGATGGTGCGACAGTTAGCCTGTGGGCTGAATGTGATGGGTACGTAAATTCTGATACAACAGTTGCAAATATTGCAGACATTGCATCGAGCTATGCAACCAGAGGATCGGTTGATTATGTTTCAATATTTTCAACTTATACAGGGGGCGTAACGGAAGGAGGTGCGGTCACGGTTGGTGACGACAGCAGCACTTATCATACGCTCTCACTAAACGGAACAGATCTTACTGGCGATGGCTTGGTTTATTATACTGTAGATGGCGATAAAAACCGGTGGTATAATAGTCAATGGGATGGCGTTGTTCGGACACTCTATGCTTATAATACTGCAAAGCCGAAGACATTAATTCTTCCTAATTTGGAAGCCGGGTGGATTGTCAATGTAATGGCTAATGGTGTCAGCGGTACGAGTGGTTTGACGGCTCATGCAGACACTGATAGCTCCCATAGCGATTATTATTATACCGTCAATGAAAATGGTGCCGTAACGATAACACTCACAGATAAATACATTTTTGCTCTTCGTGTGTATCGTCCTGCCGTTGCGTCTGTTGACGGGCAGTCATACGCAACTCTTCAGGATGCCGTAAATGAAGCTAACGGTGCTGATATAACGCTACTTGCGGATACGGACGAGGCAGTGACGTTGACGCTTGCGGCAGGTCAGAAGTTTATTTACGGGGAGTATTTCTGCGAGAATGTCACTGTCGCGGAAGGTGCGAATGGTCTTGTTCTTGTGAAAGACGAAACGACCAAGACCTACACTATGGTTGACAACTGTACCAGCACATGGATGGGCGCGGATGGATCGGATTGGAATACAGGCTCTAACTGGTCCACTGGCGTTGTGCCGGGGCAGTATACGGCGGTGACAATCAATAATACTGAAAGCGGGTATCAGAACATTCAGTTTAGTGCTGTCGCTTCATGCGCAAGCATGAGTGTGAGCGGCAATATTGAGTTCTCTCAAACTAATAAAGGAACGGGAACAGCCGGATCCTTAAGTACATATGGTGATATCACAGTTCCTGATGGCTCGACAGCGACAATTAAGCTGAATCGCACCGGCATTGACAATGCTACCGAAACCAACATCAATGTCTATCCAGATTTGATTATCGTTGACAGGGGAAGCGATTATGACTCCTGGATCGGTGCTTATGGTTCGGCGCGTCCTATGACGATGAAAGGCGCCATAACTGTTGAAAAGAAATTCATCGTTTGGGGCGGCCCAACAAAGGTCTTTGAAGGCGACATAACTTTCAACGCTGGTTCGCACATGGGAAGCTGGAGTGATACAGGATATAAGTTCAATGATATTGTCATTACTGCTTTGGGTGACGGTGTGAGCATCTGGACCGGAAACGCCGGATTAAACAGCCCGATTACAGGTTCTGGCGTAACATTTGCTGGAGTCATTAGTATTGACACGACTGGCGGCACGACAATATCGGCACCAGTGATACTTATGGACGGCGCGTCGATTTCTGTCGCAACAGGAGGCTCATTAAGTGGTGGAATCACTTGCGCTTCGGCAAATCATGCTTATAAAACCGAAACGGCAAATAATATTACCACCTACACCGATGTAGACAACTCTGCCTCTACATGGGATCCCGCTGGTGATGGCAAGTGGTCGACGGCCTCGAACTGGTCGACAGGAGTCGAGCCGGGGGCGGCAACCGCAGTGACATTCCCGTCTACGGGCGCACAGTATACGGTAAATGCCTATGATGGCGCAACATGCGGAAATGTTACAGTTTCCGGGGATGTAGTTTGGCATTATGATGTTCAGACATGGGCAACTATTGAGGTGTCTGGAGATATAGGAGGCACAGGATCTCTTACACTTGACAATAATGTCGGAATCAGATGTCACAAGGCTGGCACGTTTACCATATCTAGTAAGCTGTGCTTTGCCGGTAGTACTAAGCACAATTGGATATCTACTGGTAATGAAGCAACAGGATATTCTGACAATGTACTCCTTTCCGGAGAAGAGATTACTATTAAAGGTGTATATGAACCTAATCTGTCTACAACCTTCAGTGGCCCTGTGTATGTGACGGCTAACTCCCAAATTGAAAATAGCAATAACAGTCCCGTCGCTTTCAACAACACATTAAGGCTTTCGGCTAATTTGCAAGTTCCAGAAGGTCTAGTGACGTTCGCCTCCGGTCAGCCTAGCACAACAGTTGAAGGGAAAAAGGTATCTAGTTCGACTACTGACGGCACGACCTACTATTGGCTAGATGATGCGGCAATAGTTTCCGTCTCCTCCGTCTCTGCGACGTATGGCGTTGACTTCACGAACGCCACGGTGACGGCGACGCTTACAGGTGCCACCACGGCGGGGCAGTCGTATACCATGACTGTCGGAGGCAAGAGCTACAATGGCGAGGCGACGACCGACGGCAAGGTGACATTTAATGATGTTGCTGTGACGTATAGCAGCGTGACGGACAAGCTCACCTACGAAATTACCTCCAATGATGCGTCGGTTTCCGGTGGTTCGGGCTCGAAGGATATCGCGGACGTGGCGGATTGGTTCTCGACGAGTGCAAGCGAAACGAAGGGCGGCAGCTGGAATGTTTCGCCCTGGGCAAATGAAAATGGCGGCGTGGTTACAAGCGACAACTCATTTACCCCTGTCGCTTCCGACGCAAGCGTCGTCGATGTTACGGTTAAGGTCTGCTTCGGCGATGCGAACGACGATGCCATCGAACTTGCGGATGCAAAGGCAGCTGTGAAGATCGCGACAGTCAAGGTTAACGATGTTGATACACTTGTCTTCCAGGCACTGAACAACGGAACGTTCGTGACGCTGACGGGCGGTGACGCACCAAATGCCGAGATGACATACAACGTCGCGCTCCATCTGGATTACGCTGCTAGGAAGTATACGGTCAACATCGACGGAACGCAGATGACGTACAATGAATCTCAGTGGCTTGCAATGCCAAACGATGCGACTGCGATGACGGCTGTCGCCTTCCAGGGACGGGGCACGCTTACTTCGCTCGTCGGCGAAACGTCCGAGGGCTATGTCGCGATGGATGCAGCAGGCAACCGCTATGTGTCCCTTGATGCGGCCAGGACAGCTGGCATTGCAGATTCCACTAAGCTTCCGCTTACCGTCCTCCACGAGGGCACGCTCAACAACGAGACGTATGCGAAGTCGTCGCAGGTGCTTCCCACGGGCGTCAATAATGTGAAGATAACGGCGGCGAGCCTGGATGCTGCGAATGCTGCGGCTGCGAAAATGGAGATTGCCCTGACGTCCGCCCAGGTGAATCAAGGCCTCAAGAAGGACTACTACAAGGCAGTAGCGACAAAGAGCGGAGAAGGCGATACCTACACGCTTTCGATCGAACTTGATGAAACCGAAGTCGCGCCGACGGTTGCGGATGGCACTGACAAGGCGATGGAGACGACAGAAACCGGAGTGTCGTTCAATGTAGTTGACGCCAAGGTGGGTCTGTACTACGGCATTGCAGCAGGAGGTACGCCGGAGCAGACCACCGTTTCTGGAACGATGACGAAGTGCACCGAAGATGGATCGCTCAAGCTTTCCATCAGTGACCTTCCCGCGAACGGCGTAAGGTACTACAAGGTGATTGTCGACGACAAGGGCAACTAACGCGAAGAATAGTTGTCGCATCAAGGGGCTCCGCAAGGGGCCCCTTGTGTTTTATGTCTGATGTCATTCGTCAGTCTGTTCAGCGCGGAGTATACTGAAGCGGCGGGACGCCGCTTCCCCCAGTCAGATTGTCTCCGTGAAGGTTACGATGGGGTCAGCATCGTAACCCGCAATCATGTCGCGGATGAGAAGGTGTGCGAGATGGTGGTTCGGGGAAAGAACTCCGATGGCTTGCAAAAGAGGCTTCACTACCGTTTCGCCTTATTCTCCGCGCCTGAAAGCCGCCATGCATTGGCTGTGAAAAGAGGTTTTGGATCGCGAAGCGCAAGCGAAGTGGTAACGGAGCGCTTTTTGCAAAACCGTCGGAGTTGATATGTCTGGAGGCGCGGCATTCCAGCGGCGGAACGCCGCTCGGCAAGCCGCCGCGTTTCGTGGTCGCGCGTAGCGCCATAATAGCGCAACCAACTATCCCATTTCGATATTGTGGGATTATGGAAATATGGGATTGCGGCATTCGCAGTTGTCATGCGTAAACGTTGTCGCTTCCACGATAACTCTCAACAGGGCCCATTATTCCGTGACGTTGCGGACGTCGTCCTTCAGGTCGTGGGGACGGTTCTCTTCGCCGATGAAGACGCCCATGTTCGCGCGTCCGTCGCGCGCCGGGTGAGCGCTCAGCGTCTCCATCAGCTCGCGCGATATCCTTCCGCCTTCCACGGGCGTCGAGATGACGTGCGGCTTTATGAGGATCACTAGTTCCGTGCGGACCTTCGCCTTCTCGGTGCCGCGGAAGAGCCAGCCGAGGAGAGGAAGGGACCCAAGGACTGGCGTGCGCCAGTAAGTCTCCTCCTCCTGTTCCCTGATGAGCCCGCCCGCCATCACGGTCATGCCGTCGTTTGCCACGAACGTGCCAGTTATCTGGCGCGACTCTACGTATTCGATCGACCTCACGTCACCCGACTCCGTGGTCGAGCCCGTTACGGGAATGTCCACCTTTTCGGGGCTTACGGCGCTGTTCTCCTGCAGGAGGCGTATCGTCACCGTCTTGTCGGCGTTGATGTTCGGCGTCAGGAGCAGCATCGTCCCGACGTCCTTCTTCTCGATCTGGACGGTCGAAGGCGTAGTTACGATTCCGCCGTCGCTCGTCACGGATTCGCCCGCCGTCCAGCCGGAGACGAGCGGATACTCCTTGCCGCTGAATATGCGCGACACCTCGTTGTTAGCCACCAGGAGCGTCGGCGTCGCGAGCGTCCTGACCTTGCCGTCCTTCTGCATAAGCTCGATCTGCGATGCAATGTAGTCGCTGACAAGCCCGAACTGGAACGTCGGGTTGACGGCGTTCATGCCCGTCTGGATCGCGTTGGCGGTTACGTTGCGAACGCCGTCGCCCGCGTGTCCAACGGAGTGCGTCGAAACGCCGTTGCCCCTGTCGGGGGAGGTGAGGTTCCACGTGAAGCCCGCCTCGTAGTCGTCGGTGACGTTCAGCTCAAGCACCTTGACCTCCATAAGCACCATTGGCGTCGGGACGTCGAATTCCTTGATTATCTTGCGAACCTGGTCCATTACGTTCGGATCGCTCGTCCTGACGACGATGGCGTTGTTGCGGCGTGAGATCGTCACGAAGATGTTCGGCGCGCTCGCCGTCGCCTGCGCGACTATCTGGTCGACCATGTTCGTGTTGCCCGCGGTCTGCGCCATCTGAAGCGTGCGCAGGTCGTCGAATCCGACCGTTCTGCCAGCCCACTGGCGTCCGATTCTGCTTCTCCTCCTGAGCATCTCCCACTGCGACATAGAGTTGAATGCTCCTCCGCGCGAGAAGCTGAAGGTGCCGCTGGACGATCCGGAGCTGGAAGACGACGTCTGCGGAGGCTCCATGTCGAGGAACTGCGAGCCTCCGTTGTCCTCCAGCACCCTGAAGCGCCTGAACCGGCGCGAGAGGTCGTATTCCTCGTCTTCGTTGAACTCGTCCTCGCCGAGGGAGAGGAAAGTGCGGTCGGGGTAGAGTCCGTATATGAGGCTTGCGACCTCGACTACGTTCGGATAGTGCAGCGTGAACATTTCCGTTGCCTCCTCTCGGAAGCAGTTGAGCGTGTCGCTGAACTCGTCCATCGTCGTCACGCGGATGACTCCTCGCGTGCGGTCGCGGTGGAACCAGAGCCCGGCCGCGCGGCAGATTTCCTCGACCGCGACGTCTGCCGAGACATTCCGCAGGAAGATGGACACCGTCTTCTCCGATGCAGCCTCTGACGTCGCGATGTTGACGCCTGCCTGCTCCGAGAGGAGCCGCATCAGCCTGTCTACGGGAACGCCCGAGCACTCGAGGTAGCGCAGGAACTCGACCTGGTTCGTCTGCGCAGGCGGGGGAAGCGGCTTGTGCGCGCCCTGCAGGAACACGCTGCGGCCCGAAGCCGTCGCCGCAAGCTCCACGCCGTCGGCCGTTACGGACTTCATCTCCACGTCGACCCTCACGCCGTCAACTTCCACTGGGATGACGCTGCCGCGCCTTACCGCGCGCGCCGCCGCTGGCGACGTGCCGACAAGCGCAACGCCGTCTCCGTCCGCGCCAATCACGAGCGCGTGCAGCGCGAGCGCATCTGAGTCCGCGACCTGCGAGCGCAGCCGCTCGGCCATCGCCTCGTGCGGGACAGTCGGGTCTATGTCCTGCGCGAAGAGCGGAAGGCAGGCTCCGCACGCGAGCGTCAGGGCCGCAAGGGCGATTGTTCTGGTTTGCATATCCATCTTCTCCTTTCGTCCCCCCGCTACGCCGCGCCGGCGATTGCGAAGAGCGCCATGAAAAACGCTATGTACACGAAGCCGACGATTCCGCCGGTCACCATTATCATCACGGGCTCTATGAGCATTCCGAAGCGCTTGACGGCGAGCGCCAGCAGCATCTCGTGGAAGCGCGCGGTCTCGCCGAACGACTCCGGAAGCGCGCCCGTCGTCTCGCCTACCGCCGCCATGCGCCTCATCATCGGCAGGAACTCCCGTGCAGGCGCAAGCGCGTCCGCAAGCGAGGAGCCCCGCATTACGGACTCTCGGGCTTCGCGAATCCTCCTTCTCAGCCGCCTGTTCGGAATCATGCGCGCGGAGGTGTCGAGCGCATCGAGAAGCGTCACGCCGGATGCCGTCATGATCTGCATCGCGCGCGCGAAGAGCGCCGTCCCAGAGAGCCGCAGTATCCGCCCCGTTATCGGAATTCGCATAAGGGCGGCGTCCTCGATTTCGCGTCCATTGGGATTCATCCTTGCAATGAACCACGCGGCGAGCGCCGCAGCGGACACGACGAGGATGCGCAGTCCGTTCGCGTTCACCCAGTCGGACGCGTCCATGAGAAGCTGCGTTACTGCGGGAAGCGCCGCTCCGCCGGACCTCAGGAACTCGGCCAGCTTCGGGATCACGGCGCAGACGAGATACGCGCTCACGGCCGTGGCCATCGTCACGGCTATGACAGGATAGACCAGCGCATTGACAACGGCCGTCCTTAGGTTGCGCCTCGCCTCCATCTGCTCGGCGGCCCTGAGGATCGCGGCGTCCAGCTCGCCGGAACGCTCGCCGACCTCCGCGAGGCGCACCGTCATCTCGCCGAATGCGCGCTGGCGCGACGCGAGGGCGGAAGCGAACGACCCGCCGGAATAAACCGTTGCGGCGACTGCGTTCCATGCCGCGGCCGCCCGCGGGCAAGGCGCCTGCTCGGCGACGGTGCGCAGCGAGGCGAGAAGGGGAACGCCGCTCTTGAGCATGGAGGACAGTTGGCGAAGCCCCATTTCGACGTCGAAGCAGGTGAACGGACGCAGCCATGCGGGGTGCCAGCGCGGCGGAAGCGCCGCGCCGTCCGCGCCGGCGGATTTCGGCGTGGCATCGGCGATGGAAAGGACGACATAGCCCTCCGCGCGCAGGAGCGCGGCAAGTTCGCCGCGGTCTGCGGCGCTGCGGGTGAAGGTCTGCCTCGCGCCAGAGGGGTCCATCGCCGTCACTTCGAATGTCATGGAATGCGGTGTTTTCAATGTAAAAGTTTAAACGCCGCAGGCGCCCCGCCGGTTCAGAGTGGCATCTGTCGTCAGCAGCGGAGTGGAATATATGCTATAATATCAGAAAGGAATCTACAGGAGATAACGCAAAAATGGCAATGTACGACTATCAGGGCGTCGTTGAGGAGGTCGGTCAGACCCAGAGCTTCGGCTCGAACGGATTTACAAAGCGCGAGGTGATCGTGGGCAACGACCTCGACTCGCCCAGCAAGTACCCCAACCCCGTCAAGTTCACGTTCAAGAAGGACAACTGCTCGCTTCTCGACGGCATCAAGAAGGGCCAGCGCGTCAAGATCCGCTTCGTGATCGACGGACGCCGCTGGGACGGTCCAAGGGGCACACAGTATTTCGTTGACCTCACCGGGCTCAAGATCGAGGCGCTCAACGAGGACGGTTCGTCGACCGAGCCCGTCCCCGCCCCGGCTGAGCCGGACGACATCGGCGCGGACGTTCTTGACGACGTCCCGTTCTGAGTCGCATGAACTGGCGCGAGACGATAGCCAGGACGGATGCATTTTTGTCCGCCAAGGGCGTTGAGGATTCGCGCGTCTGCGCGGAGCTTCTCGCCGCGCGCCTTCTTAAGTGCGGGCGCGGCGGAATTGCCGCGCACGCCTCCGACGAGGTGCGCGAGGCGCATCTCGAGGCCATGCGACGCGCGATAAGGCGACTTTCCGCGAACGAGCCGCTCCAGTATGTGCTGGGCGAATGGGATTTCAGGACGCTGACGCTGAAGTGCGACAGGCGCGCGCTGATCCCGCGTCCAGAGACAGAGGAGCTCGTCACGAGGGTGCTTGCTCATCTCCGCTCGCACTGCGGCGCGATGTGTCCGTTCATCGTCGACGTCGGCACCGGAACGGGCGCGATCATCCTGTCGCTTGCGGCCGAGTACAGGGGCGAGGCGGTGTTCCTAGCGACTGACGTCAGCGAGGACGCCCTGTCGCTTGCGAAGGAGAACGCGGAAAAGTGCGGGCTTGCGGACAAGGTGCGCTTCGCGGCGATGGACGGCCTCGACGATTTCGACGAGCCGGAGATCGTGGACGTCATCGTATCCAATCCGCCCTACATCGAGAGCGCCGTATGCGACACGCTCGCGCCGAACGTCAGGGACTGGGAGCCGCGCCTTGCGCTGGACGGCGGAGCGGAGGGGCTTGACTTCTACGATCGCTATCTTGCGGACGCGCTCAACATCCTCAAGCCGGGCGGAGCGGTTTTCTTCGAGATCGGCGAGGGGCAGGGCGAAGCGCTTAGGAAGCTGATGACGGGCTACGGCTTTGAAGGCATAAGGATCGAGAAGGACTATGCTGGGCACGACCGCTATGCGTGCGCGACGCTGCCGTAGGTCGGTACGGAAGGCCAGAAGATGACGGATAGGGCCAAGGGGATTTTCGCGATAACCGCGAGTGCGTTCGGATTTGCGCTGATGGCGTTTTTCGTCCGCCTGTGCGACGAGTTCGGCGGGCCGGTCTCAAGTTTCCAGAAGAGTCTCTTCCGCAACATAATCGCCTTTGCAATCGCCCTGTTCGTGTATCTGAGGCAGGGCGCGGACAATGAAGGCGGCGCGTCCCAGCGCATGTTTCCGCCGTGCATGGGCGCAAAGGCATGGTTCCTCCTCGTGCTGCGCAGCGTCTCCGGCGGAATAGGGATATTCGGCAACTTCTACGCGCTGGGCAAGATCCCGATCGGCGAGGCGATGACGCTGAACAAGACGGCGCCTTTCTTCACGGTCCTGTTCTCCTGGCTTTTCCTGCGCGAAAAGGCGTCCGCCCGGCGGCTCCTGTGGATACTGCTGGCGTTCGTAGGCGCAATGCTTGTGATGAAGCCAGGCTTTCAGGGCACGGCCACTTTCGCAACGTTGTGTGCGCTTGGCGGCGGACTGGGCGCGGGAATCGCCTACACTTGCGTTCGCGAGCTGGGCATATTGAAGGTGAACGGTGCGTTCATCGTGCTTTTCTTCAGCGCATTCTCGACGCTCGCCTGCATTCCGTTCATTGCGTGGCAGGGAGCGGACCCGATGACATTTGCGCAGACGCTGACGCTGCTTGGCGCGGGATGCGGCGCGGCTGTCGGACAGTTCGGCGTCACGGCTGCATATCGCTTCGCGCCGCCGAACCAGATCGCCGTCTTTGACTACACGAACGTAATTTTCACCTCTCTGCTCGGTTTCGCGTTCCTGTCGCCGCGTCAGGTTCCAGATTTGCTTTCCGCGCTAGGGTTCGCGATCATCGTCCTTGCCGCCATCCGCTCGCGCCGGACGTGACGGATCCGCATTTTGTATGCGTGGGCGTTCGGCAACGCCACCATCCCTATGGGGTTTTGTATGCCGCGATGCCCGGTAAAAGTTGTTTTCGGACACCGCCTTAGCGTGAAATTATGGTATAATATTGGCCCATGGATAAGAAGGAGCATTTAAAGGGACATAGCGCGATTCAAGAGCGCGATTACAGACAGAGAAATCCTGTAGTTCTGCTGTCAGCACTACTTTCTGTTGTTGCCGTTGTTGCGATGGTTGCGCTGCCGTCGCAGGCGGCAAGCGCAAGGAATACGTATGCTGAGGTGAATAGCTCAACGCCAGGGGTGACGCATATTTACTCGATAGAAGACGACTTCTATGTGACCACGCGTCAGGTCTCTGCTCCGTCGTTTCGCGCCGACATAGACCTAACGGCATGTCATCCGTATCAGATGACATCTCCTCGAAATGGACATGTTTGCCTTGGCATAGGCGGGAGTAGTCCATACATGGTCAGGGATGAATCTGGCGGAGAGGATACGGGGCATGGCATTGTTCAAGTTCTGAAGCTTGATATTGAACAGTCCACTGTTCGCATTGGGTGGAATGCCAATTCCTGCTCGCTGAATTTGACATCTGACAGTGTTCCTGGTGGGCAAGCCGTATGGTCAAGCTCTCCTGCAGGAATCGCGGGATGTGGGCGCAGTGTCTCTTTCAACCCAAGCAGTCTTGAGCCTGGAGAATACGTGGTTACGGCCAAATCGTCGTTGATCGATGATTACTATGACACGTGCGTTGTAAAAATTGTAAGGATTACGCTTGATGGATTTAATCCCGCACACACCTGGGCAAGAGGACGTTATTGCTCTGTTGAATGCCACCAAACGCAGTGTCGCGCTGAAGTAGAGCCAGAAGGTGAGACTGGCATTACATATTCGATCGTCGACGACCCATGCGGAGCAGTGATAGACTCGAATACCGGAGTTGTCACGCCTGGGTTAACATCAGCGGACTCGTCACCATCAGAGCGACGGCAACTTCTGTTGCCGAATGCTATGATGAAGATGTTCTTATAATAAAAGCCATACCCACAGGGTGGGAAAGCTCTAGGATGAATTATCGCAAGCCGCTCATTTCCTATGGAGGAAGCTGGTGGCATGAATTTTCGAGTAGCGGAGGAGGATTAGACCATATAAAAATTTCTGAGAAAATTCGACCAGAGGGTATTAAAATGTTTGGCACCATGCGAGAAATTGACCCGGGCGGCGCAAATGTGTGGAATCTAGATGCTGAGGGCTGGATGCGAGATCAGGATTATTATATTACTATGCGCTCAAACATTATTATTGAGGATATTCTGTATGAATATCCTAACGCCCAATTCCCTCTTGAAAGTTCAGATTTGCAATGGTACTATTTTAAATGCGAATGTGACAACAAATGGGTTGAGTTCACTGGACCAGAAAGAATAACGGTGTCCGTTCAGCAAATGAATGGGCTCACTTTTGTAAGGACTTCTGCTTACGGGAAGTCAACGGAAGAAAAGTATAATCCAGAACAATAATGACTTTTCTAGGAAAGTTACAATAGGGTTCAAATAATGAATTGGAATATGTTAGTAACAGTGTGCGCATTTGGAAGTTGTCTACTTGCTAAAGCGGACGCATCCGACATTGGCATCCATGCGCCATCGGAACAAATTATTAGCAATGAGCCTATTTCGTTGCTGGCAGGAAGATTGACAAGAAACTATGGCGTTCCCGTTTCCATAGAGCTAGACGGCAAAGACTCAAGGCGACTTGTTACACTGGAATCATGCGTGGCATCAAGTAATGTTGCAGAGAATATTCGCGCGGCACTTACTCCTCTTGACCATTATGTAGTGAAAGAAGATAGGACAACTGGAATGATAAACATAATTCCGCGTGATGAATCAAGATTGAATTGGAACCTCCCTTATATAAACATATTAGACCAGACGATAAAGGATGTATTTGAAAAAGATATGTTGCAAATGAAAAAACACGGGATCCACTTCTTTCAAGATAGTGGCAACCTATCATGGTTGGACACCCGAATTACGGTCACAAATCACTGTAATATGACTGCGATATCAGCGTTAAATCTACTTTGCAGGGCAATGCCGTGGAACACTCGCTGGGAGGCCAAGGGGGTGCATAAAAAAGAAATTTCTATCCTTTCGTTCTATTTTTTTGATAGTAGACTTGCCGATTCAGAAACGGGTGAACGCAGATAGCTTGTAGATAGGTGCTGTCGTGAGCGTATTTCGGTTATTAATTGTTTTGTGCGCTATTTTAACCTGTCAAAAAGTGGCGTGCGCTAAAAACAAATCAGAGCTCCGCCTCTGCACTTTGGGCAACGGCTATCCTGGCAGGGTGTTGCCGTATGCTGCAACGCCAGAATTGGAAGCGAAGCTTGATCGTTTCAGGTTGTCGGCAGGATGGTATGTGCGTGACAAACCGCCTCCAGATTGCCATGTCGACTACAGGAAGTGTCCCACTAACGCCATTCCCTATCTTTTGTATACGCCTAGGAACGGGCCCAGACCGGTTCCCATGATCATATATTTTGGCGGACTGGGGGAGCATGGCACAGACCTCGGCAAGCAGTTTCGCCAGACAAAAGTGTTTGAAAAGGTTGCTGACCTTAATTTCCAGAAACGGCATCCGTGTTATTTGTTTGCTCCGATGCTTCCTGAAGGTGGGGTGATACGATGTGCGCAGCCAACGGGATCAAGCCAGTTGGCAGATCTTACGTGCGACGCGATGTATGCGGTGATCAAATCCCTCAAGTCGCCACGCGTTGACACAAATCGCCTTTACGCAACGGGGTTGTCGTGGGGAGGTGTCGCGTCTTTCGAGCTTTTGTGCTCATACCCGGGGAGGTTCGCCGCGTGCGTTCCGATTTCCTGCATCCAGAGTCCGTTGCGAATCCCTTTTAGTTGTCCAGGGAACTATTGGCTGTTTCACAACGAAACGGCGTACGTTAGCGAGGGCTCGGTTGCAGCTTTGGCAGAACTTGAAAAGACTGTTTGTGAAAGAGGCGGGGATTTCCGGCGTTCGACATATCCTGATCTTGGACATGATGCCTGGAGCAAGGCCTGGCGGGAGGAGTCCGTGTGGGAATGGATGTTCTCAAAGGAGTCGGGAAGCCAATCTCGCCCAAAGACACGCTATTCCGAGGAAGGGCTCAACGTGGGACGAGGCAGTCTGCCAAAGGCTAAATGCACGGCATGCCTTCCTGGCATGGACGCTGGCCACGGTGCTGAGCGTTTTTTGGATGGCCTTGATGAAACGGCGTACATATCATGTCGCCCAGCACAAAAAGGCGATTGGGTGGAGGTGGTTTTTGACGAACCCGTAAAGGGGCGTTTTCGCATCTATTCTGGCCTAAGGGATGGATCGTCACGACTTTCTTCGGCAGCAGTTGAAATATCAACCGACGGAAAGCACTGGAGCAGAGCTGGCGTTTTCTCTGCAAAAACGGGTGAAGCCGCTTTTGATGCAAAAAGGTCCGTTCGATATATGCGAGTGGTCTATAACGGGCAAAAACCAATCCAAGTAACGCTTCGGAAGATTGTCCGAGAATGAAGATCTTGTGGAAGTCCTGGTCTCTGTTCTGCGTTTCCGTGTTGACGTTTGCGCTTAACACTCCCGAGTTGCTGTCGCTTGCAAGAAGCGGCATTTGGCTATCTGCCACCTGGCAAGACGGGTACAGGAGCACTGGAGAACAGGTTGACGGTGCCCGTAGATTGGTGGAGCGCTGGTGCTTAGATGACTCTAAAGTCGCATACTGCACTTTCGAGCGCAAGGGACCGAGGCCTGTCGAACGCTCTAGAATTATTGCCATGTCTTGGGCGAGATCTCCGTTGCCAGTGGCACATGGGGTTGTTGAGGACGTTAAAGGTGCTGATGCCGTAGTCGCATCGCAGTATGATAATAAGATTAGATGCAACAGTGAATTCTTGAGTGATTATCATGTTGTTGATGCTTGTGGTGACCTTAACTTATGGGTGAAACGCACAGCTATCGGATGTCAACATTACGCGCGGCACTCTGCTCAATACATGCTTGAATGTTTTAGCATGGCGGCTTTTACAGTATTTATCGCAGTTTTGCTCTGCCTGGGTGGCTTGTATTCGGCTTCAGTCGGAGTCATATTCCTGTCAGTTGCAACGTATTTTGCTGCAAACATGTTCCATGTCGTGAATCCGACATCCTCTATGCTTTCCTCGTTTGCCGCTGTTGCCGCTGCCAAGATGATTCTACGGCGATATGGCATTGGAGAAGATCGCATCTTAAAGAGACAGCTAGGCATTTGCTTTTGGACGGTTGCATGCGCGCTGTTTGCGTACTACGGGGCGATGGCTTTGTCGCATACATTTGTTTCTCCCAATGGACTTGGCACTGTTGGTGGCAAGGCCAAGCTTATGTATCTTGCAAAGGGGCTGCCCCCAGGCTATTTCACCGATTATGGATACTCTACATATCAGCCGACGTATCCGCCAGGTGCGGCGTCCCTTGTTCTGTGGTGCTATTCGATTGCAGGTGGATGTGGTGAGTGGCTTACGCAGCTTGTGACGTGCGTTCCGCTATCGATGATTGGTGCATTTATGTTTGTCAAGGCCAAATCTTGTCAGCAACGCATTCTCTTGCTGTCTTTTCTTATTAGTCCGCTTTCGCTGCGGCTTGCGTCACAAACATATCCCGAGTGTTTCGTAGCTACCTGCGCAATCGTTGGCTGGCGGCTGATAGTGCGCAGCAACACGTCCTGGATCGGGTGGGTTGTGCTTGGAGCCGGCGGGTGGTACAAGAACGAAGGCGTGGTGTACTACTTGTCGATAGCGGCTGCAGTTTTCGCATTTACGGATAAGCGCAAGCGATCGGCGGTTTTGCTCGGAATCGCAGCGGGTGCTATCCTGCCGCTGTGTTGGCATATATTTAGCTGGATGAGCGGAGGCGTACTTGACGGCTATACGGCGCTTGCGGATTTTGACGCGAGTAAATGGATTCATGCGTGGAAACGTATACTGGTTGAAACGTTTGCATTGCCGTGGAAATACGCATTCGCACTCCCCCTTGGGTTTCTATTGTTTTTCTACAGACGTTCGCGGCGCTTGTCCAAGGTATGTCTTGTGGCATTTATTAGCGCGATTGCATTTTCCTTCGTGTTTTCGCTGAGTGACGCTGTAAATTTCGAGTGGCACCTCAACAGTGCAGAAAGGCTGATGTGGGTTCCAGCGCTGCTGGTGCTTCATGAAATCATTATGATGCGTCCTCCACAGGTTCGTCAAGTAGAGTGTGCACCTGACAACTGACGGCTGGATTTTTGGTTCGTCTTCATAACATCCGGCGCCTGTATCTAGCCGAGTGGTGTCGCCTATTCTGACATGACGATCCATGGCAACGGTGACATCGGCGTAATCTATGAAGGCGCAGGACGCAACACGGTCAACTTTACGGTCGTCCTTGCCGCCATCCGTTCGCGCCGGACGTGACGGGCTGGGGTGGACGCTTTTCCGCGACTGCGAGGGCGGCGAGGCGTCCCGTCGCAAAAGCGAGCGTAAGGTTGTATCCGCCCGTCGGGCCGTCGATGTCGAGCACTTCGCCCGCGAAGTAGAGTCCGGGCACTATGCGCGACTCCATAGTCGACGGATCGACTTCTGAAAGCGCGACTCCGCCGATTGTGACGATTGCCTCCTTGAGCGGACGCGAACGTGGTCTTTCGACGCGAATGGTCTCGCCGTCGCCGAGGGAGACTTCCAGGGTCAGCGGCTCGGGCGGACGGTTCGCCTCGGCCCTGTTGCGGGCGTAGCGCTCCATCCAGCGCTGGCAGTTGTAGACGGCCGCGCCTGAGAGCCCGAAGCTCTCGCAGTCCACCTCCCCACGGTAGTCGAACATCTTGCGTCCGGTGCTGTCGTAGACGCACGCGTATCCGTTTTCGATGCGGCGACCAGCCTGGCGCGTGACGCGCGGGTCGGTCGTCTCGATGCCGATGAGGCCCGGGCGCATCGGCACGACGCGGTGTCCCAGCTGATGCGCGAAGGACTGTCCGTCGCCGACGCTTCCGAGCTTCGGATAGCTGGCGCCGCCTGTTGCGACGAGGACGTGCTTCGCCCACAGGGTGAAGCCTTCTGTTGCGACGATGAAGCCATTCTTCTGGGGCTGGATGCCCGTCACCGCGCAGTTCGAGAGAATCGGCACGTCGCTGTCGCGGAGGAGGTCTCCGAATGCGTGGACGATTGTCGCGGCGCGTCCGTCGGCCGGGAACATGCGCCCGTCCTCCATGCGCCTCAGGCGCACGCCGAGGGACTTCAAGCCCTGGATGATGCGCTTTGGCCCGCATTCGCGGATTGCCTGCGACGCGAATTCGCGCACTTCGTCCGCCTCTCCTGCCGCGTCGAGGTCGCGGAGAAACCGCTCGGGGTCTATGTCCTTGGTGAAGTTGCATCTTCCGTTTGCGGTCATGAGGACCTTTGAGCCGAGGCGTGCCTTGCGCTCGATAACGAGGCATTTCAGTCCGTGTTCCGCCGCGACTGCGGCAGCGAACATTCCTGCTGCGCCTCCGCCAATGATCGCAAGGTCGACGGGACGGTGCGTAAGCGCCTGCTTGCGCGGTTCCCTCTGGGCGTGTGCGTGTTCCATGCTGTCCATTGTAGAGTCTCCGCGGGGTGGTGTCACGAGTCGTAGAACACGGATCCCGTATCCGTCCTGATGCGCTCCGACTTGACGTATTCGAAGCATGGGTTCGCCTTGAGGGTCTCGACGTAGCGCGCCGCCTCCCATTTCGCCATGGCGAGGTCGTGCAGGATGTAGTTCCCGCAGTTGACGGCTGTCGCGCCAGGGACCTCGCCTTCGTAGTCGCGCATGTGTTCGAAGGCGCGAAGGACCAGCGGGTAGATTCCCTTGGGGGTCGGGCGTCCCTTTACGATGAGGTAGTTGCCGGTGAGGCAGCCCATGGGCCCCCAGTAAATGATGCGGTCCTTCCACTCCGGGTCGCTGCGAAGGTAGGTCGCCACGATGTGCTCGATCGTGTGGAGCGCGTTGGGGTGGACGGCGGGTTCGGTGTTCGGGTGCTTCATGCGCACGTCGAACGTCGTGACGAAGTCTCCACCGACTTCGTCGACGCGTGATTCATAGATACCGGGGTTGATGAACCTGTGGTCCACCTGAAAGCTTGCTATTAGTTCCATGCGGATATTATATCATTTTGGCGCGTTTTTGACTTCCGCCCGCGAATGAAGGGCGCTATGCTTCTAGTAGTTTTAGACTTCTAGTTGCTCTAGAGCTAGAAGGGCTAGCGGTTCTAGTGGTTCTAGAAATTCGAAGCAGGCGTAGGATGTTGGCTAGAAGTGATTATCAGCCCTTAACAAGGCTTCTAGGCATCTAGAGCTTATAGAACCGACTAAAGGTTGTGGCTAAACATCTAGAACCAGTAGAACCACTAGAGCCACTAGCTATCTAGCCATAGCCAACTAGTCGGCTCATCAACCGTTCGCATCCGACACGACGAGGCGATCTCCCCAAGATAAGAGGAGGTGGAGCTTCCAGCTCCGCCATAATGGCGCGGCGAGACGCCGCACCTCCATGGGATAGACACTCTGTTTCGAGGTGCGACCTCCGTGTCGCTCGTCCTAATTCTCCGATGCGCCTGAGATTGCCCGATTTGAGGCGCTTCGGACGAAGCTTTCACCAGCCTTGCAGATAGCTGCGAGGCAGTTGGAAAGTTCACGCCACCCGCATTTGCCTCGGGAAGCACCATGAACCCACCTCCCGAGCTGCCCTATGCCCACCTTGGGAGGTCCAAAACTGGCAGTTGCGTTGTTAGGCAAAATTTTGATAACATATTGCACCAAATATTTAGGGAATATCATGCAAAAGCCTTCGCAGGCTACAATGCCGCATGGAAATATCATTGTACATATGGTAATGGTCTAGAAAGAGAGCCAAGAAATGAAGTTCATCCAGCATTTCGCTAAATTTTTAATTTTGTGCATTACAATCATTTCGGCAGACAATAATAAATGTCTGGCGATAAGCTTTATCGAGTATCCTAACAAGCAGTTTGTCGTTAGTAAGATAGCGGGGTTTGAGGATAATGTATCACTGTTACTTGTTGATGGAATTTCGACAAATACGAATCTCCTTAAGAGAGCTTGTAAGATATTGCCATATTATCCTTTTTTTGGCCTTACGGCCGTTCAAAAGCTGAAATGTTCGAGTTTGGATATCAGCACCTCGTATAGCGATATAGTGTTTCTGTATAGGTCAGATTTGAGCCGCAATCATTCTCAAATTGCGCCTGAGTATGACAGAGCTGGGCGCCTAGTCAAACCAAAGGGATATTGTCCTAGCGAATTGTTATTTGATTCAGACCCTCGTTTAGTTTTCGCTGAACGATGTTTTGTTCCCGATGTTACACGGATGTTGAAGATCAAGGAATTTTCGGCTCAAGGAGGAACTGGTCATGTATACTCATATGACGGGATATTCAAGGAGAATGGCATAGACAAGCCCTGCTTCCTTTCGAACTTTTCGAATACGGTATATAAAATATGCGATGGAGGCTTATTTGCTTTCAACAATCCAAACGTGAGTCAATGCGCCAATGATGGTCGGGGATTTGCAATCGATGATATTAAGGCGTTATTGTCAAAAGAGATAATTGATTTTTCGTCGCGTGAAGCAAGTGAAATCGTATATTGGCTGTGGAAACGCGACGGGAAAGTCGGTAAGTATCCGGAGTTGTGCAAACGGCATCCCGAGCTGTTCGAGCCGATAAGCGGGCTGGATGATTTCAAAACTGAGATAGGCCGCATGCTGGTTGAACGCAGCAAACAATGAACGGCCGGTGCCTGAAATTGTCGGCTAACATAGCCGCGTTGGCGATTTTCACGTTCGCCGTGTGGCGGGTTGGCAGCATGATCACCCCCGAAAAGATCGTGGCCTCCTGCAACTCGCCGTCGCGCGTCGCAGACGAGCTGAATGATGCCGTCCGTCTTGTTCGCGAGAATGTTGGTCCCGCCGAATCACTGGTGTTCCATGTGGACGATCTCTCTCGCCTTGACGGACTTGACCGCCAGTTTGTGTCGGCCATTGCTTTCGACCGGGGACACGATGGGGTCGGACCCCATCGTAATACTGAAACGAGGCGGTTCGCAGAAAGTTTTTGACTTCCTCGTTTGCTTCTGCGAAGCGCATCAAATCTCTCGTTTTGCACCGCCTGATTTCTTCGCGCCCTATATGCCGCGCCCAGATGGCGCGGCGAAGCGCAAAGTTGTCTAATTTCAGGGGTGCGAAATTAGACAACTTGCCAGGTTGCGGAATATTTGCTAAACTTTCCGTCAATTGCCGAACGGCAAGGTTGAAACGATGGAAAGAAACATAGCATATAAATCGATAGAAAACGTCGTCAAACTGATGTCTACGCTGTCGCGCATTCGCGCGGTGGCCGCGCTTGCATTTGCACTGATTGCGTCGGGCGCATTTGTTTCGCACGCCGAGGATGTTGTCGGCGTTGCGAAGGTCGGTCCAACGACGAACGACGTCACGACCGCACAGATGCCTTTCACTCCGATGGGAGAAGGATATCCCGCCGACTTCATCTCCGGTCTCTTCATGGGCGACGGCTCTCCGCTTTCCGACAGGCTCTACGTCTACTCCCTTGCGACGGGACTCATGACCAATGCGATCTATTCCGCAGACGGATGGCTGGACCCGGCGACGCTTTCCAACTCCCTCATGACCGCAGCGCGCGGCGACACGATCCACTTCGCGCGCACGGACGCCGATTCTGTCGCCTTCCATCTCTTCGGACGCCCAGGTGCCGCAGCTTCGTCCTGTCCACGTTTCCTCTCCCTTTCCGTCGACCCGGAAGGCGCGTTCGCGGACTTCGAGGTCGCGACAGGCGGACGACCCGTCGACCTGCTCACGGCGTATGCGGATTCACCGAATCCACCTCCTTCTGGCTGGGCCCATGTCGCGCGCGACGTCAGCTACGCGCAGACGCTCGCGTTCCGCGACGAGCTTCCCGAGTCCTTCTCCGCCAAGTACTACCTTGCCGCCGACGCGTCCCTCGATTCAGACGGCGACGGCATTCCCGATGCACTTGAGTCGCGCGTGTACGGAACTTCGCCTTTTGCGGCCGACACTGACGGCGACGGCATTTCCGACGGCGTGGAGCTCGCATGGGGGACAGACCCCCTCGCAGCCGCGCCTGCGTCCGCAACGCTCCTCTCCGAGACGTTCGAGCAGCCCGGTGTCGCGCCTGGCCCGATCGACGGACAGAATGGATGGACGACGCACTCAGGCCGCGCCGAGGCGGTCGCGTCGTCTCCGCACGGCGGAAGCGCAGCGCTCGAGATGTCGGACTGCGCGGACGACGAACCCGCGTCGGTCTCGCATGACTTTGCGCCGTCCGGCTGCGACGTGGTGTGGTTCGACATATGGCTTGTCGCCTCAGACGTCGACCCCGTCAGCCCGAGCCCCGAGGAGGCGGTCGTGATCGGGTTCGACAACTGCCTCCACCCAGTCCTCTCTGACGGCGCGTCCGTGGTAACGAACACGTCCGCATCTGCCGTTGAAGACGCCTGGACGCGCTGCACCGCGAGGATCGACTACCGCGGACGCACCTGGGACTTCTACCTCGACGGCGTTCTCGTCAACAGCGGCCTTGCAATCGGCGCGGCGGCGGTGCGCCCGACGCGCCTCTCGCTCGTCGGACATGGCGGCAAGGCCGACGACATCTACGTCGGCACGGAGCGTCCGCTCGGACTCTCCTCCGACGGCGACTCGATCCCCGACGAATGGGAGTTTGCCGCGTTCGGCTCGCTCGGGCGCGACGGATCCGGCGACTTTGACGGCGACGGAATCCCCGACGCGGCGGAGTTCGCGGCGGGGACCGATCCTCTTTCTTCAGACACCGACTCCGACGGGCTTCCCGACGGATGGGAGGCCGCCCATTCGCTTGATCCCCTTGATCCCGCCGACGCGTCCCGCGACCTTGACGGCGACGGCTATCCCAACAGCGTCGAGTACGCGTGCGGAACCGATCCGAACGCGGCGGAGGCGTTTATCCCCATCGGCTACGCGAGCGGAATAGACGTCAGGTACTACGCCTTCGCGGGCGCGCTTTCCGCGATGCCCGACATAGATACGCTGACGCCCGCCGCCGTCTGCACATGGAGCACTGTGGACCAGCCGTCGACGGACGCCGCGTGGCTCGGCGCGCCGTCAGGCCTCGTGGATCGCTTTGCGGCGGTGCTAGAGGGCGCGCTGCTTGTGCAGTCCGCCGGACGATACACCCTCACGCTCACATCCGACGACGGCTCCGCGCTGTGGATAGACGGAGCGAAGGTGCTGGACAATGCAGGGGTGCATTCGATGTCGTCTAAAACAGTGTCCGTCCCGCTTTCGGAGGGCCTCCACGACCTGCGCATAGAGTATTTCGAGAATGCGGGTGGCGCTGGGCTAAGGCTGGAATGGGCGAAGGACGGCGCAGCCAAGTCCGTCGTGCCAGAGGATTGCCTCTTCCGCGTTTCCGGCGGCATGAGCATTGATTCCGACGGCGACGGCATGCCGGACTGGTGGGAGTGGAAGCACGCTCTAAATGCCGCCGATCCCTCGGACGCCGCGCTTGACCCCGACGGCGACGGACTCACCAACCTCGCCGAGTTCCGCGCGGGGACAGAACCCAACTCGCCCGACACCGACTCCGACGGCATGCCCGATTCGTGGGAAGCCGCCAACGGCCTCTGCCCGTTCGTAGCGGACGCGATTTCCGACCCCGATTCCGACGGCCTCGCCAACATCGAGGAGATGCGCCTCGGCACAAATCCCCTTGTCGCCGATACGGACGGCGATGGCTGTTCGGATGGATTGGAAGCGCGCAACACGCGCGGCAATCCGCTCGTCGCGGACATTGCGTGGGGCGCGCCGGTAGATGCAAGCGCACGTGTTCAGGGCGCTTCGTTCTCCGCTTCCACGGGCACGTGGCGCACGGACGCTGACGGCGTCGCATACGCCGCCGAACGTGCGGGCTCGCTCACGTGGAACCTCGTCGTTCCTATTGATGGTGTGGACGCGCTTGCCGTCAACATTGCGCAGCACAACCTCTACTCTAAGGCGACGACGTTCGACCTAGCGCTATATGTCGACGGACTCTTCGTTACGCGACAGATCGTTTCCGCGCCCTACGGGACGAGCGAGGACGCGTTCTTCTTCCTGCCCGAGATTCCAGCAGGCGAGCACGAGTTCCGCCTCGTCTGGCACAATTGGGAAGTGAATACGTTCCTCGCCGTCAACAACCTGCGCTTCGTCCGCTTCGACGGACCCGACGCGGACAACGACGGCGTCGCGGACTGGAAGGACCACCGCGCGGCGGAATCGTCGTCCATTGACGAACTCCCCTGCGAAAGCCTCGTCTCGCCGCTCTGCGTCGAGGGACGCGACCTCTGGCGCGACGTCCTGGAGATCGAGGTCGAGTATCCCGGCACAAACGCCGTCTTTGCGACCGTGAAGACTATAGGCGACGGATTCTACGCCGACATCCCATTGCCGGAGAACGGAACGGCGGTTGTCTCCATGCACGACCGCGAGCTATCCGATTCGTTCCCTGTCGTCTGGAAGCCGCTGGATGTCTTCGAGGGCGAGTTCGCTACGAACGCGCTTGCGATCCGCGAGGGGGACGCGATCAAGATCGCTCCTTTCGACGGCAAGTCAAGCGAAATGTCTGTAAGCCGCGCAAACGCGAGCGGAGAATGGGTCGCCGTCACCAACTGGACATCATCCGCCGCTACGCCGTACTGCTTCAGCGAGAAGGGACTTTACCTCGTTGGAGTCGCGCACCATGGCATCTTCGCCGACGACATCGCGTATGCGCTCATTGAAGTCGTCCGCTCCCGATTCCCGAAGCGCAATCCCGCGATCCTTATGGACGCGCAGCAGGAGATGTCGTGTCCCGATCTTTCGCCGCGCAACCTCCTGGAACACGACGCGGAGCTTCAGCTTGATGCGGAAGCGTCTGGAAGCGGCATCAAACTCTCGCTCCTCACGCACGTTGACCGCGACCTCGGCCTAGTCTCGCGCCTCGACGAATGCGGCGCGATCTCCGACGCCGTGCAGGTCACGCCCGTCTGGGCCGACAACGGGACGTACTACCGCGTGGCGGAGACGTATCCCGACGGCTCTCAGCTCGTCAATGTCTCGCTTCTCCTTGGGGCAATCCCCGAGGGTACGAGCGTGAAGCTGGAGATATTCGTCTCCGGCGTCACGTTCGACGACGGAACGCGCACGAAGACGCTTACTGCGGATGACTTCGACTCCGACGGACACATCACGCTCCGCTTCATCAAGGCGCGCGGCGTCACGACGTCCGTCTGCCATTCGACGAAGATATACCAGAACGGAACGCTGATATACAAGAACAGGTAATTGCTTGATTGAAAAGGATAGTTTATATGAACAAACACTTCATTTTGTCTTTTGTGGCATCTGCAGCGCTGATTGCGCCGCTTGCATCGAATGGTGGGGGAAACATGCGCACCAACCCGCCTTCCGAGTGCAAGGCGCCGGACAAGAAATGCGACTGTCCAGGCGGGGCGGAGGTTTCGGCTGGATGCATAAAGGTCAATCTGGATCTTGGGCAGACTACCCCGTGGTCTGGTTCAATGGACTGCGCCCTGAAGATATTTGCGGACAACGAGTCGCCGAACGTCTTCACCTGCGATTCGCTGTATGCTGTCCTGGGCGGATACACTTTCAAGCGCCTTGGGCAGAAGACCTTGGGCGACGGTGTAACCCCTGCAGAAGTCGTATTCTCCCATCCCAACGGCGAGCCGATTTCCTTTGTCTTCAAAAACGGCGAGTCGCTGGCGCAGCCCGACCCCGGCGTGCACGTGAAGATGGACGAACGACTGATGATGATTGACGCGGAAGGGTGGGCGACAACATCCGATCCCGTCTACTACGACCTTTACCTTGGAGACGGCTCCCGTCGCAGATTCATGGCGACGGACATGTTCGGCGGGCGCGGGAAGCTCGTTTCTGTCACGGACGCGCGCGGCGTCACGGTGACGCCAGCCGAGATGGGCGTGGACATCGTGTACGACTCGAACGGCGTCAGGCAGTTCCTCACGCCGTCGCGTCTGGCGAACATCGTTCAGCACACTGGCTTCACCGGCTACGATGTGACAGTGTACCCGATTCAGGACAGGCCGGCGAAAGATGCCGCCACCGGATTGTACGATGTTCCGTCCGCTACGCCTGTCAAGCGGCTTACGCTTCGCAGGGAAAACGGCGGGAAGCGCGCCGTAGTGACGCTCAGGAGCGGCGACGCCGAGCCGAAGGAGTATGTCTTCGACTACGTTATGCGGGATTGGTCGCTGATTCATCCCTCAGGTGCGCAGGACCAGAAGGAGATCTACGCCGACGACGAACGCGAGGCGTGCACCATCAGCACGTCGCTCTCTGCGGACGGACGCATGATGTCGCGATCCGAGGCGCACTACAAGTGGGAGTCCTGGGGTTATGCCATGACCAACCGCGTCGAGGGCTTCGACGGTGCGACCAACGTCACAGAATGGACCTACTACACGTCAGGTAACGGCAAAGGGCAAGTCAAAACAGAGAAGCGTCAGTCTGGGCTCTTGATCCAATACACCTACGATGCATCGGACCGAGTGATTTCCGAGACCCGCTCGGGCCCTGACATGATGACCGAGACAACGACCTACGACTACACGCCCGTCGATCCGAGCGATCCAGTGCTGCCTGTCGATACCCGTCCGCGCACGGTCGTCAAGACGCTCAACGGCATCGAGTGCGAACGCACATATTACGTCTATTCGCTTCTCACCAACATCGTCGAGCGCGTCGGCACTCAAGGCGCGCCCTATGGCAGCACCGACTCCCTCCGCACCGTCACGACCTTCTACCCTGCGGGAGGGCCGACCTCCGTGTCGGCCGCATCCGGCCTTGTTCGGTCGATCCGCCACGAAAACGGCAAACTTGACCTCTACGACTACGAACTCGCATCCAATACCTGGATCCGCACGATAACCCATCTCCACGAACAATCTCACGCGCCTGTCTCCGGCAAGACCACCCGCGACATCACGGTTACCAACGCTCGCGGCGAAGTCGTCGAAACCCGCACCGAGGCAATGATCGACGGGATTTGGTATACTATTTCCAGAAATCGCATGACATACAATATACAGGGCAAGCGGATAACATCCGAAAACCTCGCCGGGCAAGTCACGACCACGGCGTGGGATTGCTGTCACAAGGTTTCGGAAGTTCAGCCTGATGGTTCTACCACGACATGGGACTACGACGACGAAGGCCGCATGATCGCCTCGTCGCGCCTCATCCCTCTCGACATGACCAACGTCACTTGGCTCACCACTTGCTACCGCTACGACGCCCTTGGCCGCCAGACGGCGACCTGGCAGACCAACTACGCCGCGCAAGTCGGCCTCCCAGTTGCTCGTACTCGCTATGACCAGCTCGGCCGTGTCAAGGCCCGTGTCGACCAGCTTGGCAACACAACAACGACGACCTACAGTCCTGATGGACGAACTGTGTTCGTCC
>SUWC01000153.1 GCA_015061665.1 Lentisphaerota bacterium | reverse complement strand
GGCGCGGCAAGGAATACTGGATCCACGACTGCTCGGCGGCGACCATGAACCTTCTCCTTGCGGCGCATGCCCAGGGGCTCGGTGCCGTATGGACTGGCGTCTATCCCGGCGAAGAGCGCGTTGCCGCAGTCCGCGAGGTTTTATCCATACCCGACGGCTACATGCCGCTCAACGTCATCCCCGTCGGCTACCCAGCAGAGAATCCGCCTGCCAAGGATAAGTGGAATCCGGCGAAGATTCACTACGATAAGTGGTGACACGGCATATGCTTGCGCGCTGACAATCTTTGCTTTGGCCTGAAATGATTAGTCCGCAAAGAACGCAAAGGGCGCAAAGGAAACAAGGACAGGACGGGCAAATTGCAGGGGAATACGATGAGCTTTTAGACAGGATTAACAGGATTTACAAGATTATTCCTACTCTCTTAATCCTATCAATCCTGTAGATCCTGTCTAAACAAAAACGAAAGCGAAAAATGGGGTCTGTCCCCACGGGAAAAGAGAAGTGTGCTGTTATAGTTGCGCTTTGTAGGTGAATATGCTATTATATTGTCTGTTGCGAATGGAGAAGGGATATGAAACGACAGACAAGACTGTTCCCCAAGGCGGTAGTGGCGCTTGAGCAGCTGGGCGAGAACATCAAACTCGCGCGGCGTCGGCGCGGCATAACGTCCGCGCTGATGGCGGAGCGCGCCGACATGAGCCTCATGACGCTGCGGGCGATCGAGCGCGGTTCGCCGAAGGTGGCGATGGGCAACTATATGTCCGTTCTCTTCTGCCTCGGCATGCAGGGCGACATGGCGCAGGTTGCAGCCGCCGACCAGCAGGGGCGCGACATTCAGGACGCACGGCTTCTGCGTGGCTCACGGCAGGGAGGCTCACGATGAAAGAGTTGGGCATCTTTCTTGGTGAAGAGAGACTTGGCCTTGTCCGCGTCGAAAGTGTGCGCGGCAAGGAGGTGTTTGCGTTCGCCTACGACGGGGCTTGGCTCAAGTCCGGCAATGTGCCGACGATCGACCCGGATGTTGTCGCGTCTGCAGGCGAGCAGTTCCCGGTCGGCAAGGAGATGTTCGGCTTTCTCGCCGACATCGCCCCAGACAGATGGGGCCGACGGCTCATACGCCGCAAGGAGGTCCAGCTCGCGCGGCGCGAAAAGAGGCCGGAGCGGACATTGCTCGCGAGCGACTTCATCGTAGGTGCGTATGACCTTACCCGGACCGGTGCTGTGCGCGTGATGCTTGACGGAAAGTTCGTCTCGTCAGATTCTTCCAAGCCCGCCCCGCCTTGGACGACGCTGAGGACTCTTGAGGAGTGCGCCCGGAAGATTGATGCGGATGAAGACGGACAGGATGCGCGGTGGATAGATGTCCTTCTCGCCCCGGGCTCCTCTTTGGGCGGAGCCCGCCCGAAGGCGAACGTGACTGACGAGACGGGCTCGTTGTGGATTGCAAAGTTTCCCTCCGCAAACGACGAGTGGGATGTGGGCGCATGGGAGTTCCTCGTCTCGCGCCTTGCTGTGGCGTCGGGGCTGAGAGTGAGCGACACTCGCCTGGAGCGGTTTTCAAGAACGGGTTCGACATTCTTCTCGCGCAGGTTCGACCGTGAAGGCGGAAGTCGAATCCACTATGCGAGCGCCATGACTATGTCGGGTGCGTCGGACGGAGAGGAGGGGCACAGCTATCTGGACGTGGCCGAATTTCTTGTGCGCGAGGGGGCGCGTCCGGACGAAGACCTCGCTGAGCTGTGGGGCCGCATCGTTTTCTCGCGACTTGTAGGTAACAGCGATGACCATCTGCGGAATCACGGTTTCATCCTGGAACGCGGCGGATGGCGCCTCTCCCCGATGTTTGACGTGAACTCGAACCCGGACGCGGCATTCGCCGCGCTCGATCTGACGCCAGGTGTCCAGGGCGCGTCGCGGGACGAACTTGTCGAGAGCGCGGAGTATTTCCATGTCGATCGCAACGCGGCCGAGAAGCGTTACGCGGAGTTGCTTTCGGCCGTCTCCGGCTGGCGGGCGCTCGCGCAGAAGCTGAATATCCGCAGAAGCGAAGTCGACCGCATGTCGCAATGTTTCTGCAAGGCGGAATTTAGGTGAGGAAATCTGCCCCATCGACACCGCGGCGCATTTGCCGCGGATTTGATCTCAAAACGGAATTCTGTATAATATTTGCAATTGAAAATTAGAAAGGAAATGGGAATGATAGATAGGACACTCGCCGCTCCCTGTCCGCCTATTGCGGACTCTCGCGTGCGTGATATCCTGCGCGTCGGGGCGATTGTGGTGCCGTGGCTTTGCGCGGTGATCCTTCCAGTGCTTTTGTTGACGGGTTTCTACGCCAGCGTCGGGCGGCTCCTCTTCTTCGACTTCGTAATGATGCCTTTCGCGAACGTGGCGTACCTCGCCCTCTCGCTTGGCGGAGAGGGGGCGTTTGGCTGGGTTGCGTTCCTGTTCTTTGCCGGAGTCGTATGCCCGCCCGTCCTGGCGCTCGCGTTCGTCCGCTGGTGGCGCAGCCGAGGGTTCTGGCTCGTATGGGCAGGATATCTCGCATTCGTGGCGGAGTCCGCATTGCTCGCGACGCTGCTCGCATTTATGCTGTCGCCGCTGAACAATCTGAACAATCTGCTGGAAGGGTTGCGGCTGTGAAACGTCCGACGAAAATTATCATCGGCGCATTTGCCGCCGTTGTCGCCGCATGGGGCGCCGCCTCGTTCTACTTCACTGTCGCCGGACGCGACTCGTCGGGAGACTGCATCTGCGAATATCTGCCGCCTCGGCTTGATCTGTCGCCGGGGGAAAACGCCTATGCCGCGATAAAGGCTTTCGCTGAGAATCTTCCGACGAACAACACGACGCTGCTCGCGACCGACTACAGGCTTCGCAAGGCGTACCTCGACGGCGCGACGAACCGGCTCGACTTCGCGGACGCCGCGCGCGAGTACCTCGCGGCGGAGGCTCCGACGATCGCGGCGGCGAAGGGGATTCTGGCCTCGCGCGGAATCGCCGTGGCGCAGGATGAGGTGCTTGATGCCACAGGGCGGTTCTGCACGCTAATGCGCATCGGCAACATCTACAAAGTCAAGGCCACATACGAGGCGTCGAGCGTCGATCTCGCGACTGGACGAGCTTCCCTGATGGAGCTGCACGACGTCGGGCGCTTCTTGATGGATTCGGACTCGCTTGCGTATGGAATCTCCGCGTTGATCGGCGAGGCACTTTGCAGCATCGCGTTATATACGGCCACGAAACCGCTGTTCGCGCCGGAGGATGACGAGGCTTGGCGCGTGCATCTGCGCGATCTTGCGCGGAATGACATGGCGGGCGACGCGGAACGCTGGAAGCGGATAGCGTGCCGCTCTTTCGCCGGATACACCCGGGCGGATGTGGAGGCTGCCGCAAAGAACAGGAATATCCTTCTCGGTGTCATGTATGGCAAGACATTGGGCGATCTGATTCGCTTTGGAAGCGATATGTCCGCGCGGTCCCGTCTGATTGAGGATCCTTGGAGCGACACGGAGCGCGATTTCCTCTTCGTCTTGCTGATGGCATGTCCTGGGTACTCGTCCTACTGCTTTCAGCCGAACCGGATACTTGACGCGCATCGAGCCGAGACGGACCGGTTCTGCCGCAAGGTCGACGAGGGAACATA
>SUWC01000152.1 GCA_015061665.1 Lentisphaerota bacterium | reverse complement strand
AAGCCGTTGAACACGTCGATGGCGTTGGAAACACGCGGACGATGAAGCAGATGATTGAGCGCAAGGCCACCAGCGACATACGTCTCCCCGTTCACGACCCGGTTTTTCTCCATTATCCTGAGAACCTCGGCCTGGAACAGCGCAGGAATTTGGTATAATATCCCGCACGATGCCCCAAAACAAATCAACAAGCCGTATTGCCGCCATCACAGGAAAGCTCGTCGTCACGTTCGCCGCGTTGCTTGCCCCGGCAATCCTCATTGCCGAAACCACCAACGTCACATTCGACGCAGCGCTCACGAACGAGACAGGGTGGGTGTACTCCGACAAAATTCTTTCATCCAACGAAGGAGGCGAACACCCCTACTTTAGAACAATCGGTTCATACATCGAATCCCAGCAATTCAGCTTTAATGTCACGTCTATTACGATCCGTCTAAGCTGCTCAAGCACAAGTGCGACAAGACATCTTCAGATAGGTCCGACATTGGACATCGGACAACAGACGACCGGCGTTGCGGAAAAGGACAAGCAAGAAAGCCAAACATTCGTCTTTGACGCAGCATCGAACATGAGGTCGTTCCTGATTTCACTTAAAGGCAGCGGCACCACCGGCAACTGGCATGTGTACTCCGCCACGATCTCCGGCGTGCCGATCATCGATGCACCGACAAATCTGCAAGCGGACGACATCAAGGGAACACGATTCCGCCTTTCATGGACGAATCCTGAAAATGCAGTGTCGAACAGGATTGAGGTGTTGGAGATCGTTGAGACCGAAACCAGCGGCGGAAGTATTCTCGAATATGACTTTAACGATTTCACGAACAACAGCGGCAGCGCAACAGACATAACAGATGATTTTACGAATGCGATTCCTGCATTCGCAGGCTCGTCTTTGATACGCCTACCTGCGAACACAAACGGAATCATTCAAATTTCAAAGGACACCGCAAAGGGATATCTTGTTCATTCGGGATTCGCCGACTACTCGAGTATGTCGCTCGCCATGTCCATTAGGCGACCGACTTCAGACCACGGCAAGACTTTCGGAATTGGCTACTTGTCGGCAGAAGGCACGACTAACGAGTTTGCCACATTTTCACTGGAAGTTGAATTTCGTACCAACACAGTGTCGCTTGCAAGTGTTCCTGCAAACGCAAGCATCATTCTAAATACGCAAGGCGCTAACTCCAAACGTGTTGTTTACATTGATTACATGGCATTCATAGGCGATAGCCTGTCAACAGACCTCTCGACCAATCTCGCCAAGACCGCGTTTGTGGCAGACTCCACGACATATTCAGTCCGAGGCTTATGCCCTCGGACTGAATACATCGCGAGGATCACCGCGTTCGACGCCGAGGGGAACGAATCGTCACCATCAGAGCCGCTTGCAGTCACTACAAACGGCGATGCAATCCCCTTCTCCATCCGCATCCGATAACCCCTGAAGGCGAGGACAGCGGCGCGGCGGCACCTCACTTCGCCGTACGGCCGATTCCAAGCCCGTTGAAATGCGTATGTTTGCCGCTTTCGGACACGCAGGCGGTCGAGACTTCGCCAAGAAGCTCCTTGCCGGCGTATGCGCCGACGGAAAGTCCGTCGCGAGAGACAAGCCTAAGCGTAACGCCTTCGCCGACGTGTGGTGCAAAGCCGCGTTCGTGCAGCCCATCCGCGTCGCTGACGACAAGATGGACGCCGTCTGCGCGGCGCTCAACAAGAATGTACCCGTGCGCGCTGCGCCAGAGGACAAGCCCATCGCCCTCCTTCGCGTCCGCAAGCGTCTCGTCGAACGCAAAGCCCCTCAGCCGCCTTACGCGAAACGCGCGCCCCTTCGCCTTGACGATGCACTCCTCCTCTGGCGTGACGACACGCCCCTCGATAAGATGCGCGTCGTCGTACGCGAGCTCTCCGTCCTTCCACTCCGCGCGGCACGCAAACGTCTCGCGTCCAAGCGTGACGCGCCGGTCGTCCCCTATTGGGCGCTTCCCGAGGAAGACGGCATAGAGGCCACCGTCGCGAGCCTCTACTATGTCCGAGTGTCCCGTCGCCTGGAGCGGGCTCTCCTTCCCGCGGTCGCGGCGCGTGACGAGAGGGTTCGACTTCTGCGGCAGATACGGGCCCCACACGCTCTTCGACTTGAGCGCCGTCGCCGCATGGTTGAAGTCCGTACCTCCCTCCGCGATCACGAGACGGTATACTCCGTCCTTCTTGTAGACATGCGGCCCCTCCGCCCACTGCGCCCCGGGGAAGACGCCGTCAGTGACGTATTCGCGCCGCCCGACGAGCTGACCTGAGGCAAGGTCGATCTCCTGCAGGTATATCTCGATGTGCCCCTCCCGATTCGGCTTGCGCGCAGGCATGGTCGCCGTCCAGTAGACCTTGCCGTCGTCGTCGAAGAAGAGACTCGGGTCGATTCCCCCGTCCGCCGCCTTGACATGGACCGGCTTCGTCCACGGTCCCGCCGGATCCTTCGCCGTGGTCAGGTAGTTGCGAAACTCCCGACCATGGAATGTGAAGGTCATGTAATACGTTCCGTCGCGGAATCGGATCGTCGGCGCCCAGACCCCGTCGTCGTCCGTGAACTCGTCGCCCGGCTCGATGACGGCCGCGATATCCGGCAGCGCGTGGCCTACACGCGACCAGCTGCGGAAGTCGTCGCTGCGGTAGACAGGCAGCCCCGGACTCCACATGAATGTGCTCGTCACAAGATAATAAGCGCCGTCCGCGCCTCTCGTCACGCTCGGATCTGGATGGAAGCCGCTCAGAAGCGGCGTGACCTCTGCGGCTGCAGACAGCCCCGCGACCGCCGCTACGGCCGCAAATGCAAACACGGTACTTTTGATTTTCATCGACACTGCCTCCAGTTCTCCTCGTAGGGTTTTCTGAATTATACCATTTTCTCGGCCCGAAGCGCAGGACACATTTGATATACTATTGCGCATGGACGGCAAGAACCAGCGCCAGTCGGCTCAACCTGCCAAGCTCGCCATCGTCGGCGGAGGCGCAGCTGGAATGTTTGCCGCGGCGGTCGCCGCGGAGCGCGGCGTTCCATGCCTTCTCTTCGAACGCAAGGCGCGGCTCGGGTCAAAGGTGCTGATGACTGCGAACGGCCGCTGCAACTTCGCGAAGGACATCTCGCCCGAGCAGTTCCTGAATGACATTTCGCACGGCGGAATCGCCGCGCGGTGCGCCGAGTTCGTCGCGGAGGCGGTGCGCGAATGTCCTCCGCGGCAGATTTGCCGCGGGTTCCAGTCGCTCGGCGTGAGGACGAAGCGAATGACCGACGGACGGATCTTCCCCGCAGACGAGAAAGCCGCCACGATAGTCCACGCGTTCGGCGATCTTCTGCGCGACGAAGAAGTGCCGCTCGTCACGAACTGCCCGGTGACGGCGATCGAGCGCATCGCGGGCGGCGGACGGGCGAGGCTCCGCGTCGTGACGAGGAATTTCTCGGTCGAGGCCGCGAACGTCCTTCTCGCGACAGGCGGCGCGAGCTATCCGAAGACCGGTTCGGTCGGCGACGGGCAGCGCTTCGCACAGGCGCTCGGCCATTCGCTCGTTCCGTACCGCCCCGGGCTCATCGGCATGGAGACCGCCGATCCCCGCGTCGTCCGCCTCGCCGGACGCAGGTTCGAGGACGGGCTCG